>NC_015681.1:1326985-1658731 GCF_000217795.1 Thermodesulfatator indicus DSM 15286 | reverse complement strand
CGCTGACCGGCAGACGATCATAACCGTAAAGCCTGGCCACTTCTTCTATAAGGTCTTCAGGAAGAACTAGGTCATGACGAAAAGAAGGTGGAGTACAAATATATTCATCTATGCCTTTTACAACTTTCACCTGAACTCTCTCTAAAAAGTGGCTTATCTCTTCGGGCTCAAAGTCAATTTTCAAATAAAGACTAAGTTTTTTAGGAGAAAGCTTTATTTCCCTAAGCACATAAGGCGTTGGATATTCGTCTATGCGACCAGGAATTATATCTCCCCCAGCAAGCTCTTTTATCATCCGGGCCGCCTGTTCAAGCCCGAAAATAACACCTTCAGGATCAATGCCTCTTTCAAAGCGATAAGAGCTATCAGAAGAAAGCCTTAAACGCTGGCTGGTAAGCCTAATACTTGAAGGATTAAACCAGGCACTCTCAAGAAAGACATTTTTTGTCTTTTCCGTAACCGCCGTCTCTTCCCCTCCCATGATACCCGCAATAGCCACCGGCCTTACCGCATCAGCTATCACCATAGTCTTTTCGTCAAGCTCGCGCTCAACTCCGTCAAGGGTAAGAATCTTTTCTCCCTCTCGGGCCAGGCGTACGATAATCCTTCGACCTTCAAGCAGGTCAAAATCAAAAGCGTGAAGGGGCTGGCCACGCTCTAAAAGAACATAATTAGTAACATCAACCACATTATTGATAGGCCTTAGACCACATAGCCAGAGCTTTTTCTGAATTTCAAAGGGGCTGTCTTTAACCGTAACATTTTTGATAAGACGGCCGGCATAGCGATAACAAAGCTCAGGGATTTCTATAACAACGCTTGTTTCAGAAAATATTTCTTCCCCAAGCGGAAGCTTTGGAAGTTCAGGAATTTTAAGAGCGATATCGCACACGGCCGCTACTTCCCGCGCAAGGCCATAAATAGACAGGCAATCTCCTCTATTGGGCGTTATGGCTACTTCAAGTATGGGCTCGTTTAATCCCAAAAACTTCACAACCGACTGGCCAAGAGAAGCCTTCTCTGGAATCTCAATAATGCCAGAATGATCACTACTTATTCCCAGTTCATAAGGCGAACAAAGCACACCCTCGGAACGCACGCCTCTAATTTCTACGGGCGAAACTTTATTACCGGTAAAAAGAATGACGCCTGGCGGGGCAAAGGCCGTTTTAAGCCCTACCTTTACATTTGGTGCTCCACAAACTACCTGATATTCCTGTTCACCGTCTGAGACCTGACACACAGCAAGCTTATCCGCCTGAGGATGAGCACTAACTGCCACAATCTTTACTACTTTTACGTCTTCAAGGTCTTCGTAGGCGTTATAAACACCCTCAACCTCAAGGCCGGTCATAGTGAGACGGTCAGCCAGGTCCTCAGGTGAAAGGGATATATTCACCCACTCCTTAAGCCAGTTATAAGGTACCAACATCAGAACTGCTCCAGAAAACGAAGGTGATTTTCGTAGAAAAGACGAATATCATTTATACCGTATTTAAGCATGGTAATACGTTCCACCCCCAGGCCAAAGGCAAAGCCCACCCATTCATCGGGATCGTAACCCACTGCCCGGAAGACATTGGGATGAACCATCCCCGCGCCAAGGATCTCAAGCCAGCCGGTCTGACCACATACCCGGCAGCCATCACCACCACAAATAACGCAGCTTATATCCATCTCCACACTGGGCTCGGTAAACGGGAAATAGCTGGGACGAAATCTTACACGCGTCGCTTCGCCAAAGGTCTCCTGGGCAAAAATCGTCAGTATGCCCTTCAAGTCCGCAAAAGAGACATCTTTGTCAACCATGAGGCCTTCTATCTGGTGGAACATGGGCGTGTGGGTGACATCAGAGTCACAACGATAGACCTTGCCTGGAGCAATAATCCGCAAAGGCGGCTTTTCACGCTCCATAGTGCGAATTTGAATTGGTGATGTATGTGTGCGCAATAGAAGGCCGTTTTCCAAGTAAAAAGTGGCCTGCATGTCCCGCGCCGGGTGGTCTTCGGGAATATTTAGGGCCTCAAAGTTGTAATAATCAAGCTCAATCTCAGGGCCAGTGGCAATGGAAAAACCCATGCGCAAAAAGATTTCGCAAAGTTCTTCCATTACTTGGGTGATGGGATGAAGCTTGCCAAGAGAATAGGGCCTCCCCGGTAAAGTTAAATCAACCCCGGGAATGACCTTTTCTTTGCGGGCTTTTAAGGCCTCCTGAGCCTCTTTTAAAGCTTCTTCAAGTTCTTTTTTGATTTGGTTGGCCAGCCTGCCTATAACTGGTTTAAGTTCTGGGGGGAGCTTGGCAATAGATTTAAGAACTTGGGTAAGCTCCCCCTTACGCCCTAAGAATTTAACCCGCGTAGCTTCAAGGGCCTTTTCGTCTCGTATGCTTTTAATCTCAGCTAAAGCCTTATCGCGTAAGCTCTTTAGCTCTTTTTCGTCCATGTTATTGCCACTTAGAAGCTGCTAGCTCTACCAGCTTTTTGAAGTCCTCAGGTTCGGTAACCGCAAGATTGGCAAGAACTTTACGGTCAAGCCCAACACCGGCTTTTTTAAGGCCACCCATAAAACGGCTGTAATTAAGGCCGTGGAGTCTCGCCGCCGCATTTATTCTAACCTGCCAAAGTCTTCTAAAGTCGCGCTTGCGTTGACGGCGGTCACGATAAGCATAGACAAGAGCCCTTTCTACTGTTTCGCGCACCCGACGAAAACAGTTCTTTCTCCGACCCCAGTAACCTTTGGCCATTTTTATATATTTTTTATGCCTTCTTCTGGTCTTCGGTCCACCTTTGGCTCTAGGCATTTTCTATTTCCTCCTTTAAAACTTATAGGGAATTAAGCGTTTTACCGCTGAAAGATTAGCCGCTGAAAGAATCGTCGGCTTTTTGAGATGCCGTTTACGCTTACGAGTTTTCTTGCGCAAAAGATGGCTCTTTCCGGCCTTAAAATGAAGCACTTTCCCCCTGGCCGTCACTTTAAAGCGTTTAGCCGCTGAACGATTGGTCTTCATCTTGATCTTTCCCATGTTTTCACCTTCCTTGATATTTATCTAAGAGTTAATTCTTTTTAGGCCCTAAAATCATTATCATCTGCCGGCCTTCCATGCGGGGTCTCATCTCTACCTGGGCTTCGTTTTCCACGGCCTCAAGAATCTTTTTAAGCACTTCCATGCCAAGCTCAGGTTTAGTTATCTCACGCCCCCTAAAGAAGACTCGAATTTTAACCTTATTTTTGTCTTTTAGAAAGCGTTTTATGTGTCTAATTTTAGTTTCAAGGTCATGGGTGTCGGTTTTCGGCCGAACTTTTATTTCTTTTACCTCTACAACGGCCTGTTTCTTTTTGGCCTCTTTGGCCTTTTTGGCCTGCTGATAAAGAAACTGGCCATAATCCATAATCCGGCAAACGGGTGGATCGGCCTGCGGCGCTATCTCTACCAGGTCTAAACCCTGTTCTTCGGCAAGCCTTAAGGCCTCTTCCCTTGAAACTATACCTACTTGTTTACCATCAGCGTCAATAAGCCTTACTTTGGGAACTCTTATTCGTTCGTTAACCCTGTATTTCTTTTTATCTATTTTGGCCACCTTTTCTCCTAATTTAATGTTTTAGCAGAAACTTCTTCCTGCACTTTAGCCACAAAGTCTTCGGTGCTCATTAGAGGTAAATTTTCACCTTTTCTCGTTCTAATAGTCAAGGCCTTATTTTCAAGTTCTTTGTCACCTATAATAATCATATAAGGAATCTTTTGCAGCTGGGCCTCACGTATTTTAAAGCCAAGCTTTTCGTTACGAAAATCTGGTTTAACTCTGATACCCGCTCCTTTAAGGTGTTCAAGGACTTGCTCGGCAAAAGGAATGTGCCTGTCAGCCACGGTAATAATAATAGCTTGCACCGGCGCCAACCACACAGGAAAAGCCCCGGCATAATGCTCAATAAGCACGCCCAAAAAGCGCTCAAGAGAACCAAGAAGCGCTCGGTGAATCATAATAGGACGATGACGCTGATTGTCTTCGCCAATATATGTCAGATTAAAACGTTCAGGAATATTAAAGTCCACCTGAATAGTTGAACACTGCCAGAAACGGCCAAGGACATCTTTTATTTTGATGTCAATCTTAGGGCCATAAAAAACCCCTTCACCCGGGTCAATTTCGTAGGGCAGGCCTTTATCTTCCAAGGCTTTGCGAAGCGCCCCTTCAGCCTTCTCCCAGATGGCCTCATCGCCAACATACTTTTCAGGCCTGGTGGAAAGAAAAATTTGATACTCTTTAAAACCGAAAGTGCTCAAGAAAAAGACCGTAAGATCAAGGCATCTAAAAATTTCTTCTTCAAGCTGATCTTCTCGGCAAAAGATGTGGGCGTCATCTTGGGTGAAGCCCCTTACCCGCATAAGCCCGTGGAGCACGCCGCTTCTTTCGTAGCGATAGACCGTACCAAGCTCGCACCACCTTATGGGAAGTTCCCGGTAGCTGCGACGACGGCTCTTGTAAATCAAGATGTGGAAAGGGCAGTTCATGGGTTTTAACTGGTATTCTATTTCGTCTATTTTCATGGGGGCAAACATGTTTTCCGCGTAAAAATCAAGGTGCCCTGAGATCTGCCAGAGATGCCTCCTGGCAATGTGAGGGGTGACTACTAGCTCATAACCGCGCTTTAAGTGTTCTTCCCGCCAGAAATCTTCAATGATTTTGCGCACTAAAGCCCCTTTGGGGTGCCAGAGTATGAGCCCTGGGCCCACTTCTTCTTCAATGCTGAATAACTCAAGTTCTTTACCAAGACGGCGATGATCACGCCTTTTAGCTTCCTCAAGTTTTTCAAGATAAGCCTCAAGTTCTTCTTTTTTGAAAAAGGCCGCGCCGTAAATACGCCAGAGCATGGGATTATTTTCGTCGCCCCGCCAGTAAGCACCAGCCACAGAAAGGAGTTTAAAGGCCTTGACCCACCCAGTGTGCGGAAGATGAGGCCCAGCACACAGGTCAACAAATTCACCCTGGCGATAAATGCTAACGGTATCTCCTGGGATTTCCTCTATAAGTTCAAGCTTATATGGTTCGTTTAAGTCTGAAAAAAGTTTCTTGGCTTCTTCTTTGGAGATTTCTTCACGCACCAGGGGATAGCGCTTCTTTATGATTTTTTTCATGCGCTTTTCTATTTGTTTCAAGTCCTCAGGGGTGAAGGAGCGCTCGTAATCAAAATCATAATAAAAACCGTTTTCTATGGTAGGGCCAATACCGAGTTTGGCCTCCGGGAAAAGCTCTTTTACCGCCTGGGCCATAACATGAGCCGCGGTGTGGCGCAAAAGTTCAAGAGACTCAGGGTCTTCAGGAGTAAGAAGCTTTTCAAAAGTGCCTTCTTCGGTGATAGGGGTCTCTAGATCAAATATTTGGCCGTTAAATTTGGCCCCTAGAGTTTCCTTAGTGAGAAAACTTTCAAGTACCTCTCGTACTTTAACGCCCTTTTTAACAGCCTTTTCTGAACCATCTGGTAAAACGATTTTTAGCTCCACTTTAATTCCCCTTTTTATTCCCGCTTAGCCATTTAATAAAATCCTTCTTGCTAACTTCTACATCTCTTAAAATTTTTAACAATAACCCCCTACCTATTTCTTCACCTTTGTGAAAAGGGATGGTAGCTGTACGGCCGTCTTTATGCCTAAAAAATATGTGACTGCCTTTTTGTCTTGCCTTTACAAAACCCAAACTTTCTAAAAACTTGATTAACAATTCAGGTTTTACAGGAGACAATCTAGACATTATCACTTATTTCTACTTCAACCTGATGTAGACCTACAAACTGTTTCTGGATCTCCGGAAGCCCTTGTTCTTCAATACACAATTCAACAACTTCTTTTATGCGTTTAAGCACTTCCTCAAGTGTTTTGGCCTGGGCATAACAACTCTTCAATTCAGGAACTTCCGCTACATAAAAGCCGTCTTCATCTTTTTCTATTAAAACTGTAAACTGATATTTCATACCTCTCCCCTTTTAAAACATAAAGAAAAGGCATCTTTGGGATAGCCCCAAAAGATGCCTTTATGTGCGTGGTAGGCGCGGGCGGGATCGAACCGCCGACCTCTTGCGCGTCAAGCAAGCGCTCTCCCACTGAGCTACGCGCCTTTCCTTTTTGAAAATTTCTAACAACCTTCAAATTTTTTGTCAAGAAGCCTTATTAAGGTTCTCTACCTCTTCGGACAGTTCTTCTATAAGCTTTTCCACTTTATGGCGAGCCTTGGGAGAATATCCCGCCAAAATAACCTTGGTAGAATTCTTATCAGGGATAATAGCCACCCAGTAGCGCTGATGGGCAAAGAAAAAGGCGGCAAAAATTCCTATAATAATTCCTAAGAAACCTAGCCATACTACCCAAACCCCTGGATCTTTTTTTACCTGCAATCCTGTGGCATAAACAGGCCTTATATCCGCAATATCTACAATAATAGAACCACCTTTAGGTAGTTCTATACGCCTGGGATGACGCTGTAGCACCCAAAAAGAAATAGGAGGAGAATCCTTCTCACTAACCCAAAGTTGCACAGCAATTAAGCCATGAGCCTCTTGAAAATTGAGCAACCCGATTCTTAAACCTTCCTCAGGCCACTCAACTTGACTAAAGGGTTTAATAACCAGAATTTTCTGACGAGGCCCTTTCATTAATCGTAAAGTTACCTGAGCAAATGTATTATAGCTGGCCTGATAAAAAGTAACTCCTTTGTAAGTTAAAGGAGCATTGACTTCTATAGGGGCTTTAAGCACCTCTTTTCCGTTTTCAATGATAGTAACTTCGGATCGATATTCTTTGGGCATTCCATTGGGATAAAACTCTATTTCAAACTTGTCACAGCGAATTGAAAAATCAAGGGGGTGGACACGACGCTCAAGACCAAACAAAATAACTTGATTGGAACTTTCTCCTTCAAGGAGAGTCATACTTCCTCTAAATCCCCAGACAGCCCCAATGATAGCACCAACTATTACCACCAAAATAGAAAAGTGAACCAGATATACAGAAAAATAGCTGAAACGAAACTTATCTTTTAAAAATAAAACACCGTCCTCGAACTCAACTTCCTTAACTCGACCAAGTTTTTTCTCAATAAGTTTCTTAATTTGTTTTTTAGCAGAGGATATATCTTTGTTTAAAGAAACTTTTTTGGCCGCAGGCATCCTAAGAAGCCTTTTAGGATCAACGGCCAAAGGATCCCGGCGGTAAAGTTCAAGAGAAAACGGCAAGCGTTTAAGCGAACAAAGGATCAAATTTATGCTGAATAATACCAGAAGAGTTACAAACCACCAGGAATGATAAGTATCATAAAGCTGTAAAAACTTTATGATCTGGCCTAACGTTTCTCCATAACGTTGGAAATAAAAGGCTATAGGTTGCCCTTGGGGAAGGATAGTACCTATAACGGACGTTCCCGCCAAAGTTAGAAGAAGAAAAATAGCAAGTTTTATAGAAGCCAAAAAATTTATAAGTTTATTTTTGAACATCGTCTTCTTTTTTCTCCTTTGCTTCCTCGTTTATAGCTTTGCGAAAGTTCTTAATCCCTTTACCTAAACCTTCACCAATTTGAGGAAGGCGACTAGCCCCAAAAAGAACAACGATGATAAGAAAAATTATAATGAGTTCTGGTACACCTAATCCAAACATAGTCTCCTCCTAAGTATCAGTATCTTGAACCTATCCTGCCCTAATAATTTTCGCAAGCTTAAAAGAAATTAGAAGAAGAAACTCCTAAAAATAGGAATTAGATTTTGGGTTACCTTTAGTAATTTTTTAAAGGGATACTTTTGAAAATCAGGACAAACTCGATCAGATACTAAAAGCAAAGAAACCACTGAAAGCCCCAAAGCCTTACCCACGCAAAAAATGGCTGAAGTTTCCATATCAACCACCTGAGCTATATCAGAATACTTGTCGCAAAATTCTTTGTTTTCTTTATAAAGAGCATCTGTAGAAACTACTCTTCCCTCTCCCAAAAAAATTCCCTGTGTGACAAATTCATGATAAAGCCACCCAAACAGATCTTTTGAAGGGAAAAAATAATCTCCGTAAAACTGAGAAGTACCTTCAAGGGATAAGGCTTCGTTAGGTAAAAAAAGAGAACCCAGGGGGATATTTTCATTTAAAGCTCCAGCCCAGCCGTAAGCTAATATCCTTTGGGCCCCTGCGGATTTTAGGTGTTCAAGTACGATAGCTGCTTGAGGGGCTCCCAAAACCGGCCCGCAAAGGGCCATATCCCCTTGACGCCAGAAATTTGCTAAAAAGAAGGAAGAAACTTTTTTAAGGGCCAGTTCTCTTTTTATAAGCTCACAATCAGGCTTAGTAAAAGCAAGAATTACCGAAGGCGGCGATTTAAAGTTCGGAATCGGTCTTGGCATTTTCACCCGCCGCTATCTCACAGAGCTTTTCTTTAAAAGCTTCAATCTCATCGGCGTATTCCCTGGCAGGACGCTCTATTCCGCAGGTGAGACACCTCACCCGGGCTCGCGCTCAGTTACCCACTATGATAGCTGGCCCACCACAATAACGGCACTTAAGTTCGGCTTCTGGGCTGTTTTTACTCATCTAAGGCCTCTTTATACTGACACTTTGGGCAAACTTTATATTCTTTGCGGCGCTCTTTTTTACGAACCATAAAAGGAGCTCCACACTCTGGGCATTTTTCTTTAATAGGCTCCTGCCAGAGGATAAAATCACAATCTTTTTCGCTACAGCGATAGTAAATCTTTCCAGTGCGTGCCCGCCTTTTAATTAAGGTGCCCTGGCAGTTTTCTTTAAGACACGGGATACCAGTGCTTATGGGCTTGGTGTTTTTACACTCAGGGTAACCAGAACAGGCCATGAATTCGCCAAAACGCCCTCTTTTTATCACCATGGGTCGGCCGCACTTTTCACAAACCTCACCGGTTTCGCGGTTCTTTTCTACGATCTTGATAACTCCTTTTTCATTGCGCTCATAATCTCTGGTTTCTTTACACTCTGGATAGCGACTGCAGGCCAAAAAGGCCCCAGCCCGCCCCACGCGAATAATCATCTCTTCTCCGCAGGCCGGACACTTTATACCCGAAGGCACTCCCGCTTTAAGGGAGGCCATTTCATCTTCGGCTCTCCTCAAGACTTCTTCAAAGGTTTTATAAAAGGAACGCAAAAGCTCTACCCGTTCTTTTTTGCCCTCTTCTATTTCGTCAAGAGCTTCTTCAAGTCTCGCAGTAAACCCTGTTTCAATAATATTTGGGAAATGGGCTACCAGGAGATCATTCACCAGCAAACCAAGTTCGGTAGGCTTTAAATAGCCTTTTTCTGTTTCCACATAGCCGCGGTCTTTTATAGTTGAAACTATCTGCGCGTAGGTTGACGGACGACCTATGCCCTTTTCTTCTAGCGTCCTTATAAGGCTCGCCTCAGTGTAACGGGGTGGAGGCTGCGTAAAATGCTGTTTCGGGTCAATTTCTTTCAGTTTAAGGCTCTTGCCAGCTTCCACCTGAGGCAAATTGGCCTCTTCTTCCTCATCAGTACGATAAAGAACAAGAAACCCTGGATGCACCAGGCGCTGGCCACTAGCCAAGAGTTCGTAATCTCCACCAACAATGTGAATTTCCGTGCGCTCAAAGCGAGCTTCAGCCATCTGGGAAGCCACAAAGCGTCTGAAAATTAAGTCATAAAGGGCAAGTTCTTCGCGCGAAAGATAAGGTTTGAGACTTTCAGGAGTCCTAAGTAGTGAAGTGGGCCTTATGGCCTCGTGGGCCTCTTGAGCGCTTTTGCGGCTTTTAAAAGCGTGTGGTTTTTTAGGCAGAAAATCAGGTCCAAATTGTTGTTTTATAAAAGCCCTGGCTTCTTCCTGGGCCTCTTTGGCCACGCGCACCGAGTCTGTACGCATATAAGTTATCAAACCCACGGCGCCTTCTTCGCCAAGCTCAATACCTTCATAAAGGCGCTGGGCAAGAAGCATAGTCTTTTTAGCGGAAAACCTTAGCCTCCTCCAGGCCTCCTGCTGAAGAGTACTGGTAATAAATGGAGCCGGAGGTTTTCGCTTTACTTCCTTCTTTTCAACTTTGGAAACTAAAAATTCTTGCTTTAAAAGGTCTTCCACTATGGCCTTAGCTTCAGTCTCGCTCTTAGGCTTTACGGCTTTGCCTTTGTAACGCTTGAGCTTGGCACAAAGAGGGCCTTCTTCAGTTTCAAAAAGAAGCTCAATAGTCCAATATTCTTCAGGTTCAAAGGCTTCACGTTCACGCTCCCGCTCACAGATGAGGCGTAAGGCCACGGACTGAACCCTTCCAGCCGAAAGGCCTCGTTTTACCTTTTCCCAGAGAAGCGGCGAGAGATTATAACCTACCAGGCGGTCAAGTATGCGCCGGGCCTTTTGCGATTCAAACTTGTTAGGATCAAGCTCACCGGGGTTTTTAAGGGCCTCTTTTATGCCTTTTTCCGTAAGCTCATACAGCAAAAGACGTTTTATAGGTTTTTTAAGGCTTTTTAGTTCTTCGGCAATGTGCCAGGCAATGGCTTCACCTTCGCGGTCAGGGTCCGGGCCAAGATAAATCTCTTCGGCCTTTTTAGCGGCATTTTTCAATTTTTTGATAACTTCCTTTTTGCCACGAATGGTTACGTACTCAGGCTCAAAGCCGTTATCAACATTCACTCCTAGACGACTTTTAGGCAAGTCTTTGATATGCCCAACAGAGGCCGCTACCTCAAAGTCTTTGCCTACGATTTTTTTTATAGTCCGCACTTTGGTAGGGGACTCAACGATAATTAAACCCTTTTTCATAACGACACCTTTAAATAAGCATTCCCAGATTGTTTAACAATCAAACCTTCTAATTCTAAATTGGTAAGAATTTGTAATAATTTATCGACTTCCAAACCCGTTTTTAAAATCAATTCATCAAATTCAAGGGGCTCGCCTTCAAAACAATTTAAAACTTTGGCCTCTTCTTCACTAAGTGTCAACTCTTCTCGTTCGTTTAAAAAAGATAACGAAAAAATTTCTAGCACCTGCTCAGGATGATCTACCAAAAGGGCGCCATCTCGTATTAAAGCGTGTGTACCCCGGCTTTGCGAAGAATAAACCGGCCCTGGAACGGCTAATACTTCCCTTCCCTGTTCGGCCGCAAGTCTCGCGGTAATTAAAGAACCGCTTTTAAGATCTGCCTCTATCACTAAAACTGCCGCACTAAGACCGCTTATTAGGCGATTCCTAATAGGAAAATTTCCTGGTCTAGGCTTAGTCCCTAAAGGGAACTCAGTGATTAAACCTCCACCTTTGGCGATTATCTCCCGGCGCAACCAGGAATTACTAGCTGGATAATTTACGTCAAGCCCGCAACCTAAAACCGCATAGGTAGGGGCATTTTCCTTTACCGCCGCCTCGTGGGCCATACTATCAATTCCCAAAGCCAGCCCACTTACAATAGGGATTCCGGCTCGGGCTAAAACCGAAACCCACTTACGACATACTTCCCGGCCGTAAGAAGTAGCCCTTCTTGAACCCACCACCGCCAGCCCTGTTTTTTGAGGCAAGTTTCCTAAAACATATAAAATGGGCGGAGGATCGGATATTTCTCTTAAAAGAGGAGGGTAATCCTCATCGAAAAAGCTTATTACCTTTCCACCTAGCTTATTAACAAGAGCGAATTCATTTTTGGCCTTGGCTAAGGCCTTTTCTTTTTCCGGTAACTCTAAGCCAAGTTCTTTAATTCTTGATTTAGGGAGAGAAAAAACTTCTTCTGGATTTTGTACAAAATTTAAAAGCTTAAAAAAACGCCGAGGTCCCATTTTGGGGACTAACCACAAAGCTAAGGACCAAGTCAAATTATCAGAGATCATTAGGAAGGATTAAAAACAAGCCTTAATCTATTTTTAGATACTTCGAAGTTGAAAAACGGAGAAAGGGTTTCTCTGGCGAAAACAAAAAAAGGGTCATCTTCAGGTAAACTTTCAGATCCATTAATTTCGATATCTATTACTGGTACATTTTCGTGCTGAGTTTTCACCGTAAGGGGGAATTTATTTTTAACGAGAAAAGGTACTATTGCCCAGAAAAGGGCACAAAAACCCTGATAAACCTGGGCAGGTGGCGCTATTATCATGAGCTCATCTTGAGAAAAAAATAAGTTTTTAGGGATATCGTGCTTGAATTTTAGGTCTGCCTCCCAAAATATCAGCATTCTTTTTAACACATCGTTAATGTTAATGGGAGTTGGGCTATTTTGAGTCAAAACACAAGCAGCGTCTAAAAGGTCTTTGAGCCTAACAATCTGCTCTTCCATTTGGGAAAGTCGCTCTCTCAAGGTTTTAGAAAGCTCATTTTCAGGTTCTTTAGACAAAGAAAACTTGAGCATCTCTAGTTGCATAGAAATAATTTGCAAAGGACCACTAAAATTATGAATTAATCCCTGTATCAGGTGACCGCAGGCCGCTTTAGGCAGTAACTGATGAAATATCTCTTTGTTCATTATTCCTTTCCTCCAAAAAATTCTTAAATACGGAAACAAAAATTTGCACTATTTCCGGATCAAATTGACTACCTTTGCCATTTTTAATTTCCTTAAGAGCTTGGACAAAACTCATAGCCGGGCGATAAGGGCGTTTGCTGGTCATAGCATCAAAAGCATCAGCTACGGCAAGAATCCGTGAAAGAAGTGGGATATCTTGGCCGGCTAAACCAGTAGGATAACCGTTTCCATCCCAGCGTTCGTGATGATATTTTATAATTTCTGCTTCTTCTGCAAGGAGGCCTATATGGCCTACAATTTCTGCTCCAATAAGAGGATGGGCTTTTATAACCTCAAATTCATCTGGGGTCAGGCGGCCAGGTTTTAACAATATAGCGTCAGGAATACCCACTTTTCCTATGTCATGAAGGTGTCCTGCTACTCTTAAGCATTCAATTTCCTCAACGGAAAGCCCTATTTCTTTGGCCAAAAGTACAGCGTAACGGGTAACTCGTTCAGAATGTTCTTTTGTATAGGGATCCTTAGCCTCAAGCACTTTAACTAGGGCCTTCAAAGCATCGTGTAAGTTGAGAACGATACTTTCATATAAAATAAAATTTTCCACTAAAGGAGCACTTCTTTCCAATATGATAGTGGCAAGAAAGAGGTCTTCTTTAGAAAAATTTTCTTTTCGACACAAAACAAGGGCCCCGAAAATTTCTTCTTTCATACGAAAAGGAACTACAAGAGCAGCTTTTTCAGTATCTTTTTGAGGGATTAAATAAGGAAGTCCTTCGCGAACGCTTTTGGTTATGGGATTTGCTTCCTCTATAGAAAGACTCTGAGGTTCCTCCTTTAAACCTACCCAGCTAGTTGGCACAAGCATGCCTCTTTCTTGATCAAAGAGATAAAAAACAGCTTCTTCAGAAGAAATAAATTCTTGATTGAGTTTTACAATTTCATAGTACAATTTTGATAAGCTATTGCAGCTGGTAAGACGGTCACTAATAGTAAAAAGAAGAGTTTGTTCTCTGGTTTTTTGTTTTAAGAGCTCAAGAATATCATTATATTCTGCTTTTGGAGTGTCTTTCTTTTGTTTAAAGCGATTAATTATTTCGAAAAGCTGTTGGGAGGTAAAAGGCTTTATCAAAAAGTCACTGGCCCCTTCTCTTAAAGCTTCAACCGTGAGTTCAAGAGAAGGATAACCCGTCATAAGAATAACAGGTATTTTATGGCCATCTCTACGAATTAATTTAAGCAGCTCAATCCCTGAAAGCCCAGGCATATTTATATCTACAAAAGCCATATCAATAGGGTATTTGCCTAATATTTCAAGGGCCTCATAAGCATTTTCCGCCTGATAAACGTCACAGTCTTCTGCAGAAGAAATTAAGAGGGCTAAGTTTTCCCGCAAAAGCTTTTCGTCATCTACTACTAAGTATCGGGGTTTATTCATAATTTGACCTTTGAATTAAAATCTTTTTTATAGCTTCAAACTCTTCTTCCTCAAGAAAGCCTTCCTGGCGGAGTCTCGCTAATCTTTCCAGTTCATCAAGTAGAGATCTAGGGGAAGGAGTACGCTCTTCAAGACTTTCTTTAAAACGATTGTAGACTTGGCGCAAATCTTCAAGTAGCCTTTTGTTCTCGCGTTCAAGCAATATTAAGGTACAAGCATTGTTCACGCTCACTTTTAATTCTTCGAGACTGAAAGGCTTACGAATATAATCATAAGCCCCTTCTTTTAAGGCTTCGATAGCTGAGTCTAAAGAAGCATAACCGGTTATCACTATTACCAAAATGCGAGGATTTATTTTTTTGGCTTCTTTCAAAAGTTCAATTCCTTCTAGACCTGGCATTTTTAAATCGGTAATAAGTAGATCAAAATTCTCCCTTTTGAGGAGATCCAGGGCTTCTGCACCATTTGAAGCCACTTTTACCTGACGTTTTTGGTCCTGAAGCTCCTCAAAAAGTAGAATACGAAAAAATTTTTCATCTTCAGCAATGAGAATTTTTACAACATCGTCTTTTGCTTCCACCTCTAAACCCGTGCGTCAAAAAGGATACCCACCAATTCATCGAGCTTTTTTCTAATTTCTAAAAGTTCCTGTGGCGGAATTTGCCTAATAATCTCATCTGTTTGAGGATCAATTACTTTAACTACAAAATCTTTAGTATCTTTGTCCACACTGATTACCAACCTTACATTTAGCTGTTCAAGTTCTTTCTGGATAGTTTTTACTATATTTTCATAACTCTCTGGCCTTTTTTGGTCTTCAGGCATTTTATTTTCTATCTTTTCTTTAAAAACTTCATTAGAAGCTGACCGAGGAAAATCTTTATCTGGTTGTTGAGACTGGCTGATAGCCTCTATATTATGAGTGGAAAGACGAGATATTTGCATGGCCTTCCTCCTAATAAAATTTTACGTTCAAAAACTCGACTAAAGATTTTTTTTTCATAATTACTAATTTCGCCAAGTCTTCTTCATCATGTAAAACTTGCTCTATCTCAGGAATATCTTCTTCAGAAAAATTACAGCTTTTAAGAAACTTCATAAGTTCCTTTTTGAGATCAAGAATGGCCTGTAACTTTTGGAAGTCATTTTCAGCTAAAGCCTCTCGACAGTTTTTGTTTATAGCCATTAGTTGTTCTAAAATTTCTCTGCCCGACATTTCCAAACCTCCCTTTAAGTTTTCCGCTAATCTCTTTTTCGGCATCCAGTAGTAACAGCTAAAATTTGGGGAACATAAAAATACCCAGTCAGTAAAAACACCTGGATTTAATCTAGAGCCTTAATAGAGAAATAGATAAGAAAGTAGGGTGCCTCCTTGACACGAGGCATAAATTTGATAATCATTTGGTTAAGCGCTGGGGGATCGTCTAATCGGCAGGACAGCGGGCTCTGGACCCGCCGGTCTAGGTTCGAATCCTAGTCCCCCAGCCATTTTTTATGTTCTCTTGAAGCAGAGTAAAAATAAGTTTAAATTTAAATAGGTTTTTGTTGGAGGTGACCGTAGCTCAGGTGGTCAGAGCGCCGGGTTGTGGCCCCGGAGGTCGTGGGTTCAAATCCCACCGGTCACCCCATTTTTTAGCCCAATAACTACCTTAGTTTCGCCTCTTCCCGCCTTTATCGGTTGAACTTCATAAGGTTTTCTAAAATTTTTGTGGAAAGATTAAATTTCTTTTCTATAAAGTCTTTTTTTGTTATGGTGAAAAAGATAGAGGGATAAGTAGCCGTCCAAAACAAATGATAATTCCAGAACCCGGCCAGATAGTAAAAGTAAGAAACCAGACTTTTTTGGTGCAGGATGTTCAATCCTACCCAGGCCCTAAAGCAATCTTTCACAAATTTACCCTTAAGTCCGAAATAATTTCTCGAATAAATAGTTTTAACTTGGAAGAAAATGACCAAAGAAGAAGATAAAATCTTAAATATTTTAAAGCAGGCTGATGGAGGATGTGTTTACTGCGCAAGGGAGTTGTTTAAGCTTTTCGTAAAAGAATTTCCAGAATTTAATCAGCTTGCTAAAAAAATATTTGTAAAAGAATTCGAAGAAGAGCTCGAGAAATAGAAAGATAAAGCATATCAAAACTATAAAATACTAATCGAGGTTTGCTTATGCCAAACAAGAATCCTATCGACAAATTCCTCCAAGAAGATCTTGGTCTTGAGTTAAACAGCCAATCTCAAGGAAAACAAAAACCCCAAAGACGTTCTCGTCGTACCCAAAAGGTCGAGGTAAACGACAGGGCACTTCTCGGTTTTGAAGCCAAGCTCTGGGAGGCAGCCAACGCCCTGCGGGGAAGTATGGACGCCGCCGAGTACAAACACGTGGTCCTAGGGCTGATCTTCCTCAAGTACATCTCGGACGCTTTCGAGGAACATCGCAAACGACTTGAACAGGAACCTTACGCCGATCCTGAAGATCCCGACGAGTATCGGGCGGCCAACGTCTTCTGGGTGCCGCCAGAGGCCCGCTGGGAGCGTCTCAAGCAAAACGCCCGTCGGCCAGAGATCGGCCAGATAGTGGACGAGGCCATGGAGGCCTTAGAGCGCGAGAATCCTTCCCTAAAAGGAGTGCTTCCTAAAGATTATGCTCGCCCGGCCCTGGATAAACAGCGCCTTGGTCAACTCATAGATCTGATTACGAATATCCGGTTAGAGGGCGAAGAAGCGCGGGGAAAGGACGTTCTGGGGCGGGTTTACGAATATTTTCTTGGCCAGTTTGCCAGCGCCGAAGGCCGCAAAGGGGGTGAATTTTACACTCCGGCTTCGGTGGTAAAGCTTCTTGTGGAGATGCTTGAGCCTTTTGAGGGCCGGGTTTACGACCCTTGCTGTGGCTCTGGCGGCATGTTTGTGCAGTCGGTGCGTTTTGTGGAGGCCCACGCCACGGGCAACGGTAACGGCGGCCGGGCCCGCGCCCGCATCAGCATCTACGGCCAGGAACTTAATTACACTACCTGGCGTCTCTGTAAAATGAATCTCGCCATCCGTGGCATAGAGGGAAAGATCGAACAAGGCGACACCTTTTTGAATGACCGGTTCCCTGATCTCAAAGCCGATTACATCCTGGCCAATCCACCTTTCAATATGAAAAACTGGGGCGCAGAACAACTCCGCCACGACAAACGCTGGAAATATGGGCTTCCGCCGGCGAGAAACGCCAACTTTGCCTGGCTACAGCACATGATCCATCATCTATCACCAGTAGGTTACGCCGGGGTGGTGCTCGCCAACGGCTCGCTTTCTTCCAATCAGTCAAACGAAGGAGAGATTCGCAAGAATATCGTGGAAGCCGACCTGGTGGACTGCATCGTGGCCCTGCCTGATAAACTTTTTTACACCACCCAGATCCCGGCCTGCCTGTGGTTTCTGACCAGGGACAAGAGCGGTCGCCCGCCTGCCGGGCAGAAGAAGCGTCTTCGTGACCGCCGTGGAGAAGTCCTTTTCATTGACGCCCGCAAGATGGGAGTCATGGTGGATCGCGTCCATAGAGAACTTACAGATGAAGAAATCGAGAAAATTGCCCGGACATACCACGCCTGGCGCGCTGAAGATGGTGCTGGTGAGTATAAAGACATCCCTGGATTCTGCATAAGTGCGACTATAGAGAAAATCCGCAGGGAGCACGACTACATACTCACCCCGGGCCGCTATGTGGGTGTAGAGATTCAGGAAGAAGACGACGAAATTTTTGAGGAGAAGATGAAGCGCCTGGTGGCGGAGCTTGAGGCCCAGTTTTCCGAAGGGGCAAAACTTGAAGAGGCCATTAAACGTAATTTAAGGGAGCTTGGGTTTGGAGAATAGATTGCCTACGGGCTATGCCGAATTTTTAGCGGATTTAAAGGAGCGCATTCGGAGGGCGCGGGTCAAGGCCGCCCTTTCCGTCAACCGTGAGCTTATTCTGCTCTACTGGGAAATCGGCCGGATGATTTTGGAACGTCAGAGAAAAGAAGGCTGGGGCTCGAAGGTGATTGACCGTCTGGCGCAGGACCTGAGGCGAGAGTTTCCAGACCTGAAGGGGTTTTCCGCCCGGAATTTGAAATATATGCGGGCCTTTGCCGAGGCTTATCCTGATAAAAAATTTGTGCAAGAGGTGCTTGCACAAATTACCTGGTATCACAACATTACACTTCTTGAGAAAGTCAAAGATCCTACTGAGCGTATATGGTACATCCAGCAAACCATTGAGCATGGCTGGAGCCGAAACGTCTTGGTCCATCAGATAGAAAGCGGGCTTTATCATCGCAAGGGAAAGGCCATTACCAATTTCGACCGGACTTTACCTGCTCCTCAATCGGACCTTGCCCAAGAAATGCTGAAAGATCCCTATGTTTTTGATTTTCTGGGATTGACGGAAGACATCCGCGAGCGTGAGCTTGAAAAGCAGCTCATAGCCCGCATCCGAGATTTTCTCCTTGAATTAGGAGTTGGCTTTGCCTTTGTGGGGAGTCAGGTTCACCTGGAAGTCGGGGGAGAAGACTTTTACCTGGATCTCCTCTTTTATCACCTGAAACTGCGCTGCTATGTGGTAATAGAACTCAAGACTGGCGAATTCAAGCCGGAATACGCCGGCAAGATGAACTTTTACCTTTCGGCAGTGGACGATTTACTCCGCCACCCGGATGATAGGCCTTCTATAGGCATCATTCTTTGCAAGTCCAAAAACAAAGTAATCGTAGAGTATGCTCTGAGAGATACTACAAAGCCGATTGGCGTTTCTTCTTATCGTCTGACCCGTGCTCTTCCGGAGGAGATTAAGAGTAGTCTGCCGAGTGTGGAGGAATTGGAGAGGGAGCTGAAAAAATGAACATTGTTCAATTCAAAATGAACATTGTTTTATAAAAATAACAACATGTTGTTTTGGTTCATTTTAGCATGAGAAAGAGAATTTTCTAGAAATTTTGCAAAGGTCTCAAAAAAATAAGTCAACTTTAGGAGACAAAAGTGGCTAGTGGCAAACTTTTGCGCCAGTTGATTAAAACAGGTATAGAAGGAAACATTGAAGCTTTTAGGCAAGTCTCGGAAGAGATTATTCGCGAAGAACGAAGAAAACATCACCATCTCTTAGCAAATGATCTGGAAAAGATTCTTTATGGAAGACCTCAAAATCTCCCTCGGAATTATCTTCAGCCTCCAAAAGATAAAGATCGTGGTTTACCCTTAATTCACATTTTACAAGCAACAAGACGCCTCGAAGATGTAGTTCTTTCTGATGAAAACTTTTCCATTATAGAAGAAATCCTCAAGGAATATCACTACGAAGAACGACTTCGTAGCTATGGCCTTGTTCCAACAAATCGCCTTCTCTTTTGTGGGCCGCCGGGATGTGGCAAAACTTTAACGGCTGAAGTTATAGCTTCAGAACTTGGCCGTCCTTTTGGGATTGTTCGGATTGATAGTGTAGTGTCTTCCCTTTTGGGAGAAACGGCGGCTAATCTTCGTAAAATTTTTGATTACATCTCTAATATTCCGATGGTAGTACTTTTTGACGAATTCGATGCTTTAGCCAAAGAACGAGCAGACCAAACAGAACATGGAGAGATTAAGCGGGTAGTCAATGCCACTTTACAGATGTTGGATGATTATCGTGGGCGCAGTCTGCTTATTGCTGCTACCAATCATGAGATGATTCTTGATATCGCCATCTGGCGACGTTTTGAAGAAGTGCTGGTATTTGATCGTCCTAATATTGAACAGATTCGACGTTTACTCGAAATTAAATTACGTGGTGTACGGAGAGACTTCGATATTTCGGACACAAATATTGTTTACAAATTTAAAGGGTTAAGTCATGCGGATATTGAAAGGATATTGCGAAGAGCAGTTAAACAAATGATTCTTAGTGGAGAAGAATTTTTGAAGGAGCGCCATCTTATAGCCGCTCTCCAGAGGGAGGAAGCGCGCCAAAAACGAATTAAGCAGGGTTAAGGGATGGAGGAACAAAAAGAAAAATATTGCCATCTAAAATTAATTCGGGAAGAACCAATCACGGAAAGAAGGCCTAAAGGGGCTCCAAGAGTACGAAAACCAGATGATCTTATACAGCACGCCCGTTTCCTCAAAAAGTCTATAGTACAAGCTACTCATGAAGCCAAGAAAGACATTAAAGGTTATGATGAAAGACTTTTAATCCGTTTAGAGATTCAAGAAGCCTTTCCTATAGAAAGACTTGGACAATTAGGACCAAATGTAGAATTCGTTAGCCAGGAGGGTAAAAACATCGTTCTGGCCTTCGCCAGCGAAGAAGCCCTCGCAGAATTTGAGGCTCGTTTAGCCACTTTAGCCGAGGGAGGCAGGCCTCAATACCTGCAGTTGATCTATGCCTTGCAAGACATAGGCGCCTGGACGCCGGAACATCGCAAAGGTTGGGCACTTAGAAACGAAGGATTTCCTAAAACCGAGCCTTTCATCTTAGATGTGGAATTGTGGCCCCTGGAAAGTTCAAGAGAAAGAGAGCTCCAACAGGAAGCTTTTAAAAATTGGTGTCACCAGCAGGGGATAGAAATCCTCGATTGGGTGCGAGATCCTCCTCTTTTCCGAGTCCAAGTTTCTTTAGCACAAGCGGAAGAGCTCTTACGATATCGAGATGTGCGCCTTGTAGATTTGCCGCCTAAATATGGATTAGAAAGAACCTTGCTTTATATAGATATTCAAGAAATTCCAGACCCACCACCTCCTCCTGATACTGCTCCAGTAATAGGGATCCTCGACAGTGGTATCGTTTCTACTCATAATTTATTAAAATCTGCTGTAGGAGATGTGCAGAGTTTCCTGCCAGATTATCCCCCACAAGATGGCACCGGACATGGCACGCTGGTAGCAGGGATAGCTCTTTATGGTGATGTAGAAGAAAAGTTGCGTAATCGTCAATTTATTCCGGTTTTTTGGATCGTTAGTGGCCGGATATTGGATGATAAAAACGAAAATAGAACGGGCTTTCTAGAGAAGCACATAGAAGAAGCTGTCCGATACTTTTATGAACACTATGGCTGTAGGAT
The DNA here is from genome assembly GCF_000217795.1 of Thermodesulfatator indicus DSM 15286. Taxonomy (NCBI): domain Bacteria; kingdom Pseudomonadati; phylum Thermodesulfobacteriota; class Thermodesulfobacteria; order Thermodesulfobacteriales; family Thermodesulfatatoraceae; genus Thermodesulfatator; species Thermodesulfatator indicus. Next base: position 1,637,797 of record NC_015681.1, on the reverse strand, counting down.
TTTCAACCTATCTTTAGGAGATCGCCGAAAACCTTACCTGGGCGGTCATCTTCGAGGGCTAGCTTATACTTTAGATAAATTGGCTAGAGAACTTGGTGTGCTATTTATTGTTTCCACCGGAAATGTTTTGCCATCTCAACATGATGGGCGTTCTTGGAAAGAAAATTATCCACATTATTTATTCAATGATGAGTGGGCTATACTGGACCCGGCTCCGGCGTTAAATGCTATTACAGTAGGAAGCATTGCCCGATGGGATCAAACTTACAACAGTCAGCGGTATCGACATGATCCGGCAGAAATCCCTATCGCCAGGCGCAATCAACCCTCTCCCTTTACCAGGCACGGTCCCTCTATAGGCGGGGCTATTAAACCGGAGCTTGTGGCTTACGGGGGAAATTGGGCAATCAATGTTCGGGCTGGATCTTTTAATGTGTTAAATAAAAGCCAAGGGTTAGGCGAATTATCCTTTAACAAAGATTTTTCTACTAATGGACCTTTTGCCGAAAATTCAGGGACAAGTTTTTCTGCTCCGCATGTTACCCATCTGGCAGGCTTAATCCTTTCGGAATATTCCGAAGCCAGTCATAATCTGCTTCGTGCTCTTTTAATTGCTCATGCAGACACACTTGAGGAGTGGAAAGACTTATTCGAAGAAGAAAAAGATATTCTTAAAGTCTGTGGGTATGGTTTGGTTGATCTGGAAGCGTTAATCAACTCTTCAGAAAACGATGTTACTTTAATTGCCGAAGATCGCATACCAAATAAACGGCATCACTTCTATGAAATTCCTCTCCCCGAGGACTTCCTTTCTCCGGGCAGACGTATACGAGAAATCCGGGTCGCTCTTGCTTATACTGCAGCGGTAAGAACTACTCGTATTTCTTATAAAGCTACACGCATGGAATTTCGCCTGGTGGCGGCAGAAAGTTTAGAGCAAGTTTGCAAAGAGTTTAATGCTGCAACTTCAAAAGAAGAATTAGAAAAGATCGGTGAACTGAGAGGAGCTTATCCAACTCTTACAGACCGAAGTAAAGGCACTGTTCAGAAGGCAACTTGGACTTGGAGACAGATTAACACAAATTCCATTTTGAGAAGAAAGAAACTATTTGTGGTAGTTACGCGTAATGATTTTCCCTGGGGAGAGGCTATCTCTGCAGAAGAAGAACCTTACGCTTTAGTAGTCCGCATACGCGATCCCCAAAATCTTAACGCCAGATTGTATTCGCAGATCAGAGAAAGGATTGAGGAGAGAGTAAGGGTGAGGGTATAAAAATATGAAAAGCGATAAAAGAACAAAAGTTAGACAAATCGCTTTTGGTGATATGGCAGCTTTAGTAAGAGAAACAATAAATCCTGAAGATGCAGAAGGTTTACCTTATATTGGATTAGAACATATACAAGAAGGTGAACTTCATCTTAAAGGCGTGGGGAAAGCCGAAGATACAATCAGTACAAAATTCAAATTTTGCAAAGGTGATATTTTGTTTGGCAAATTACGACCTTATTTTCGAAAAGTAATTATAGCACCTTTTGATGGAGTATGTTCTACCGATATATGGGTTGTCCGAGCAAAGTCCGGATTTGATCAGAAATTTTTATTTTACTGTATGGCATCCCAAGCATTTGTTAAGTTTGCATCTCAAGGATCTGAAGGTACTAGAATGCCTCGCGCAAAATGGGAACATGTAAGCCGATTTTGTTTGCCTTTTTTTACCCTCCCCGAACAGAAAGCCATCGCCCACATCCTCGGCACGTTGGATGACAAGATAGAGCTTAATCGGCGGATGAATGAGACGCTGGAGGAGATGGCGAAGGCCATCTTTAAGTCCTGGTTTGTGGACTTTGACCCTGTGATTGATAATGCTCTCAAGGCCGGAAACCCCATCCCTGACGCCCTGGCGGAAAAGGCCGCCCGCCGCCGTGCCATCCTTGAAAAACTCGAAAAAGAAGATTCCAACCTCCCCAAACTTTCTCCAGAAATTGCCCGCCTCTTCCCTGATTCCTTTGAGGATTCGCCTCTTGGACCGATACCAAGAGGGTGGAGGGTTAAGCGAGTATCTGATTTAGGTAAAGTAGTTTGCGGAAAGACACCACCTACAAAAGATAAAACAAATTATGGCAAAGAAGTTCCTTTTATCACTATTCCTGATATGCATGGAAAGGTATTCGTTGTCCAAACAACTAAATATCTATCCAAGAAAGGAGCCGATTTGCAAAGCAATAAATATTTACCACCGTATTCAATTTGTGTAAGTTGTATTGCTACTCCTGGTTTAGTAGTTATGACAAGCGAGATTTCTCAAACTAACCAACAAATTAATAGTGTAATACCATATAAAGAAATTAGTCCCTTTTTTGCATTTTTGACTTTAAAAATTTTAGGAAAAGAAATTATGCAAATCGGATCTGGCGGTTCTGTTTTTACAAACTTGAGCAAATCAAGATTTAAAAATCTTAATATTTTAATGCCGACCAATAATCTTATAGAAATATTTCATAAACATATTGCTTCTTTATTTTTATCTATATTGAACAACGAAAAAGAAATATTAAACCTTGCTAATATACGCGACACCCTTCTTCCCAAACTCATTTCCGGACAAATCCGCATCAAAGATGCGGAAAAGTTTGTGGGGAAATTTTGTGAGCTCAACTAAGAAAAAAACACAAAAGCTAACGGTCTTGCTGCTGAAAGATAACATAAGTTCTTTTCAGGACGCATTACGAAATCCTGATGCACTTAAGAGAATTCCTCTTAGGTCGGAACTTCCTTTTGAAGGAGAGTTTTGGTATTCAACTTCGTTAAGTAGACCTCCTAAATGGATCGAGTTTATTCAACCCTCATTAGATTTGGATCTTAATGAGATAAGTGTTTCAAATGCTTCAGGTGTACTTTTTATAAAAACTGAAAAAAGGATTTTTGCGTTTACCTTTGGTTATGGCCGTAATCTTTTAAAGCCAGATTGTTATGAGCTTAATTTTGGTCTAAAAGTAGTTCTAAATCGAATTCATCCGAATAGATTGCGCAGCTTAGATTTGAGAACTTATGAAGACATGATGCTTGCTACCCGAAAACAAACAAGTCGAGGAGCAGATTTAGGAGTTTTTGGTTTGGATGTTTCGAGAGATTTACTTCGGGCTGTAACAGGAGAGCCTGAAGATGAAGCTTTTGCAAAGCGATTAACTGGGGCTGATGCTCTGACTTTTACTGCACAAATCACAATTGATCAGCTTGGAGAAAAGTGCAAGCAAATTTTAGAGGCTTACTATGATAATCGATATAAACAATATTTCGGCTGGGTAGACTATTTAAACGAAGTAAGAGATCCAAGTCTAATTAAGTTCCTAAACTCTAAATTAGAGGAGGCAATAAAAAACAAAAATATAGAAAAACTTCACTTAGCTCCACCTGAAGTTGTTGATTGGCAATCCATAGATAAATTCCGTATTACCGGAACAAGACAACAAGAGTACGACGATCTTGATATTGAAGAATATCTAAATGTACTTGGAGACAAGACAAACAACCTAACAGTTGAAAAATTAAAAAGCTATAGAGTTTCAGTCCGATGGATTAATAATGAACAATTTCAGGATAAGTGGTCACTTTTCAATTGCATTGTGTGGGAAATAATACATGAAGGTCGCTTATATGTTTTAATCGAGGGAAAATGGTTCGAAATTGACAGTAGCTTTGCCGAACGCGTAAAAAGTTTTGTCCAGTCAATACCTCCTCCAGTTTATAATTTACCTACTGCTAGAACTGGAGAGCGAGAATCTGAATATAATCTACGTGTAGCTCAAGAAGATGATAGTTTTATCTGTTTAGATAAAATTCTTGTTAAGCCTACAGATGCTGTATCTTCTATAGAATTTTGCGATTTGTTATCCGATAAAAAGCAGATTATTCACGTTAAAAAGAAAACAAGATCCGCTACTTTAAGTCATTTATTTGCTCAAGGAACAGTATCTGCGAGAGTGTTTTTACAAGATAGTTCTGTTCGTGAGAAAATACGTGAAAAAATAGCAACTATGGATAACGGAGAGAGGTTTTTAGAATTGATTCCTGATGCTTCACAAAGACCAAATCCTTCGAGTTATGAGGTTACTTATGTAATTATTAGCAAGAAAATCGGAAGCGATGTAACATCTTTACTTCCATTTTTTAGTCAATTAAATCTTATGCAAAATGCAAGGTTTTTGCAAGGAATGGGATATAAAGTTGCTCTTCAGTTGGTCGCAGAAGAAGAGTGTTAGCTAGCTATTTGAAATGAATAATATACGAGTATAATCCATCCTAACTTAAAGACATGTACAGAAAAGCCCGAACAAAAATAGGAGAATCTCCTCGAAGAGGAAAGCCTTGTGAACAATAGAGACTTTACTAAATTTGTAATGTATGGAGCCAGAGAAGCAAGTGAATCCGGTTTTACTCATATTCACGAACAAATTGAAGCTCTTGAAGATGCTTTGAATAAGGCTAACCCAGGCCTGGTGTTTGACTTGGCTAGAACTCTCCTCGAGAGTGTATGCAAAGCCATTCTTTCTGAGAGAGGTATTCCATACGAAGAAAAATGGGAGCTTCCCAAACTTTTTAAAACCTCTCTTGATGCTCTCCAACTCGTACCAAGTCATGTAATTAGAGAAGAAAAAGCAAACGAATCGATACGTAAGTTAAACGGGAGCCTTCAAACTGTTGTTCAAAGTATAGTTGAGTTAAGGAATACTTATGGTTTCGCATCTCATGGCAAGGGGCCAGACTTTCAAGGTCTTGATAAGGTCCATGCCGTTATTGTTGCTAGGACTGTAGACACCATTGTACATTTCCTTTTTACAGTCCATCGGTTCCCTTTCTCTGAGCCGGAAAAACCGTTGGAATACGAAGATAACTCTGTATTTAATGAATACGTAGATGAGGAAAATGGCGAATACGTTCGTATAAATGTCTTGGGCGATATTTTGGAATATAGGCCTAGCGAGGTGCTTTTTTATTTAGATCCAAGAGCCTATGAAAGTTATCTCCAGGCATTTATAGAATTGAACAAGGAATAACAATCGTGAGTAATCCTTATAAAATGGCTGAATCCGAAGTTGAATCGGCGGCGCTGGCCTGGCTCGAATCCCTAGGCTGGCAAATAAAGCACGGGCCGGAGATCGCTCCCGGGGAGCCTTTCGCCGAGCGGGACGATTATCAGGAGGTAATTCTCCCACAACGCCTGAAGGATGCTCTGGCCCGGCTAAACCCGGAACTTCCTATCGAGGCCCTAGATGAGGCTTTCCGAAAGCTCGTAAATCCTCCCGGCGCCACCGTAGAGGCTCGTAACCGGGCCTTCCACCGAATGCTCGTGGACGGAGTGACGGTAGAATATCGCCGGGAGGATGGCTCCATAGCCGGTGCCCAGGCGCGCGTAATAGACTTTGACGATTCCGAAAATAACGACTTTCTGGCCGTCAACCAGTTTACCGTTACCGAAGGTCGCCATACCCGCCGGCCGGACATCGTGCTTTTTGTAAATGGGCTTCCGCTAGTCATCATCGAATTGAAAAATCCGGCGGACGAAGAAGCCACCATCTGGACCGCTTATCAGCAACTTCAGACTTACAAAGCGGAACTTCCCACTCTCTTTGCCTTCAATGAACTTTTAGTCATTTCGGACGGGCTGGAAGCCAGGATGGGTACCTTGACCGCCGGGCGGGAATGGTTCAAACCCTGGCGCACGATCTCAGGCGAGCGAGTGGAGGACGAAGGCGTCCTCCAGCTTGAAGTCCTTCTTAAGGGTGTTTTCGACCTGGAGCGGTTTTTGGAACTGATCCGAGATTTTATGGTGTACGAAGACGACGGCGGAAGGCTTTCCAAAAAAGTGGCTGGATACCACCAATTCCATGCCGTGCGAGTAGCGGTGCGGGAGACCCTGAGGGCAGCTGCGCTCGCCAAAGACGAAGGCTTGCGCGTGAGAGAAGAAATAGGCCGTTATGAAGTGCGGGGCCAAGGTGGGCGGCCTGGCGACCGGCGTATCGGGGTAGTATGGCATACGCAGGGCTCCGGCAAAAGCTTGACCATGGTCTTCTATGCTGGACGCATCATTCGTGAGCCGGCCATGCAAAATCCTACGGTGGTGGTGCTCACCGACCGAAACGATCTGGATGATCAACTGTTTGGAGTTTTTTCCCGCTGTCAGGAACTTCTACGCCAGGAGCCTGTTCAGGCCAAAAGCCGGGCTCATCTTCGGGAGCTTCTTTCACGAGAAGCCGGAGGTATCATCTTTACCACCATTCAAAAGTTCTTTCCTGACGAAAAGGGCGACCAGCATCCGCTACTTTCTTCACGGCGCAACATTGTGGTAATTGCCGATGAAGCTCATCGAAGCCAGTACGATTTCATTGACGGTTTTGCCCGCCATATTCGGGATGCCTTACCCAATGCCTCTTTTATTGCTTTCACGGGAACACCGATTGAGCTTGAGGATCGCAACACGCGAGCCGTCTTTGGCGACTACATCTCCATTTACGATATCCAGCGAGCCGTAGAAGACGGTGCGACGGTGCCCATCTACTACGAAAGCCGGCTGGCAAAGCTTGCGCTACCCAAAGAGCTAAAGCCCAAAATCGACGAAGAATTCGAGGAAGTCACCGAAAGAGAAGAGGTCGAGCGTAAGGAGAAGCTCAAAACCAAATGGGCACAACTTGAAGCCATTGTGGGGGCGGAACCACGCCTCCGCATGATCGCTAAAGATATAGTGAAGCATTTTGAGCGTCGTCTGGAAGCCCTCGATGGAAAGGGCATGATCGTTTGCATGAGCCGCCGGATATGCGTCGATCTTTATAACCAGATCATTCACCTGCGTCCTGATTGGCACCACGAAGATGACGATAAAGGCGTAATCAAAGTGGTGATGACCGGTTCGGCGTCGGATCCTCCAGAATGGCAGCCCCACATCCGTAACAAAGAAAGACGGGAGTTCCTGGCCCGGCGTTTTCGTGATCCAAATGATCCCTTGAAGCTGGTAATCGTGCGCGACATGTGGCTTACGGGCTTCGATTGTCCGAGCCTTCATACCATGTACATCGACAAACCCATGCGCGGCCACGGGCTCATGCAGGCCATCGCCCGGGTGAACCGCGTCTTCCGCGATAAACCCGGAGGGCTGGTGGTGGACTATATTGGTCTGGCCCGCGAATTAAAACAGGCGCTTGCGGTTTATACCGAAAGCGGAGGTAAGGGCCGCACGGCCCTTGATCAGGAAGAAGCGGTGGCGGTCATGCAGGAAAAATACGAAATTTGTTGTGATCTCTTTCACGGCTTCGACTGGTCGGCCTGGAAAACCGGAACACCTGAAGAACGTCTGGCCCTCCTTCCCGCTGCACAGGAACATATTTTGGCCCAGCCGGATGGGAAAGACCGTTTCGTCAAGGCGGTGCTCGAACTTTCCAAGGCCTTTGCCCTGGCCGTTCCTCATGAAGAGGCCCTACGCATCCGTGACGACGTGGCCTTTTTTCAGGCCGTACGCTCCGCCCTGGTGAAACGCGCGCCTCTTGACGCCCGTCCCCAAGAAGAATTGGATTACGCCCTTCGCCAGTTGGTGGATCGGGCCGTGGACCCTGAAGGAGTAGTGGATATCTTTGCGGCTGCAGGTCTTAAAAAACCAGATATTTCTATTCTTTCAGAAGAATTTCTAGCCGAAATCCAGGATATGCCTCAAAAGAATCTAGCGGTGGAACTTTTGCGTAAACTTTTGCAGGGAGAAATCCGCACCCGGCGGCGCAAAAATGTGGTTCAGGCCCGGCGTTTTTCTGAGATGCTTGAGCGCGCTCTCCGTCGCTATCAGAACCGCGCCATTGAAGCCGCCCAGGTCATTGAAGAGCTGATTGCGCTTGCCCGCGAGATGCGTAAGTCCGACCGAAGAGGGGAAGAATTGGGTTTAAGCGAGGAAGAGGTGGCCTTTTACGATGCGCTTGCGGCCAACGAGAGCGCGGTGGAAGTCTTGGGAGATAAAACTTTGCGAAAGATCGCCCAGGAGCTGGTGCGCCTGGTACGAGAAAATGTCACCGTGGATTGGGCCCAGCGCGAAAATGTAAGGGCTTATTTGAGGGTTCTGGTGAAACGCACCCTTCGTAAATATGGTTACCCGCCGGACAAACAGGAAGAGGCCACGCAGACGGTGCTCAAACAGGCCGAAGTTCTGGGCGGGGAGGTTGTAGAGTAGATACGTATGGCGCAAGACCTGGGAGCTGGCGGCTATCGGATGAGTCGTGTATAAAAATGTGCTAGATACCAAATGTAGCCTCATGTGTTAAAATATGGCCACAATTATGCCAGAAGAGGTATTATGCAAGTTTCGGTGAGAGAGCTTAAAAGCAATCTGTCTCGTTATTTAAAAGAGGTCAAACAGGGGAAAATTATTGAAATCACACGCCATCGCCGGCTGATAGCCAAGCTTTGTCCCGCCGGAGAACATAAAACCGGAATCGAGGCCTTGATTGCCAAAGGATTGGTCAGCTGGGATGGTGGGAAGCCCAAAGGTGGACGGGCTCGACCAAAAATATTCGGTAAAAGAATGGCCGAGCGGATCTTGGAGGACCGCCGGTGATTCTCTATTTAGATACTTCTGCTTAGTAAAGCTCTATGTAAAAGAAGAACATAGCTTAACCGTTGAACAGGCTGTCTTTGAGGCAGAGATTGTCGCTACACATTTAATCGCTTATGTAGAGGTTCAGGCAGCCTTTGCCCGTCTATTTCGTGAAGGCGTTATTTCTGAAGAAATTTTAGAAAACATCCAGGAAGATTTTAAAAAAGATTGGCCTCACTATATGAAAATTGGCCTTAACCAAAGTCTTTTAGAGCGAGCGAGTGACTTTGCGAAAGCTTTTGCTCTGAAGGCCTATGATAGTATCCATTTGGCGGTTATAGATCTTTTATTGAAAACGGCAAAAGACAAGGATTGCTTTGTTCACAATGACAATGCCATTTGTCGTCTATTTAAACTATTTAATTGAGCTCGTTAAAATAAATTTTTAAATTTTTCCGGCTAATGGTTTATTTTTAACCAAATAGATATTTAAATTGTATTTCATGAAGGTCGTTATCATCGGCGCAGGAAGTTGGGGCACGGCCCTGGGAAAGCTTTTAGCTGAAAAAGAAAATCAAGTTTGGCTGCTGGCCAGGCGTAAAGAAGTTTGTGATAGTATAAATGAGCGGCACGAAAATCCATTTTACTTACCTAAAATCAAACTACCCCATAATCTAAAAGCCGCTTTAGAACCTAAAGTTCTCAAAAAAGCTGAACTCATTGTTTTCGCCGTTCCCTCTCACGCCTTACGCGAAACATTAAAAGCCCTAAGTAAAGACCTACCAGAAAAGCCAGTACCTCTAGTTTCCACCATAAAAGGCATTGAAGAAAAAAGTCTTTCTACTATGAGCCAGGTGGTAAATGAGGTTTTAACTCCTGCTTGGCATAGCTTTTATACGGTATTATCGGGTCCAAGCTTTGCTGAAGAGGTTGCCAAAAGGCTTCCCACCGCGGTAACCATTGCTGGCTACGAAGAAGATATTTGCTCTTTTGTGCAAAAAACCTTTGCCAGCCAATATTTTCGCACTTATCGTAGCTTTGATGTTATTGGTGTTGAGCTGGCAGGGGCCCTAAAAAACGTTATCGCCATAGCCGTAGGTATATCTGACGGCCTTGAATTGGGTTTAAACGCCAGAGCCGCCCTTATTACCAGAGGCCTTGCGGAAATATCACGCCTGGGAGTAAAACTGGGGGCTAATCCCCTTACTTTTTCAGGCCTGGCGGGCATGGGAGACCTGGTTTTAACCTGCACAGGTTCACTTTCTCGTAACCGCACCGTCGGTTTACGCCTTGGCCGGGGAGAAAAACTAGAAGACATTCTGGCTGACCTTACGCAAGTGGCTGAAGGTGTGCGCACTACCTCTTCCGTAAAAAAGCTTTCTGAGCAGGTAAAAGTAGAAACACCTATTTGTGACGCGGTTTATCAGGTGCTTTATCAAAACAAGAGCCCGCAGGACATGGTCCTGGCTCTACTATCACGCGAGCTAAAAAAAGAATTTGATTTTGCTATCTAATTTAGAATTATTATTGACAAATTTTTTTATAAGTTAAAATCCTAGTGAACAAATAAAAAACTAGATAAAACCAGGAGGTAAAGATGAAGATTAAAGGCACGAAGACGGAAAAAAATCTACTTAAGGCCTTTGCGGGGGAGTCTCAAGCCCGAAACCGCTACACTTACTTTGCTTCGGTGGCCAAAAAGGAAGGTTTTGTGCAGATTGCCCATATTTTTGAAGAAACCGCCAATCACGAAAAAGAGCACGCCAAAAGGCTTTTTAAGCTTTTAGAAGGAGGAGATCTCGAAATATGTGCTTCTTTCCCGGCGGGTAAAATAGGCACCACTTTGGAAAACTTAAAGCACGCCGCCGCCGGAGAAAATTACGAATGGAAAGAAATGTATCCAGAATTTGCCGAAATTGCTCGTCAGGAAGGCTTTCCTGAAATTGCCGGTATTTTTGAACGTATTGCGGTGGCTGAAAAATATCATGAGCGTCGCTACGAGGCCTTTGCCCGTTTAATTGAAGAAGGACGAGTTTTTAAGCGAGAAATGGAAGTAAAATGGCGCTGCCGCAACTGTGGTTATATTCACGAAGGCCTTGAAGCCCCTGAAGAATGCCCGGCTTGTGCTCACGCCCGGGCTTACTTCGAACTTTACGTAGAACCCTGGTAAAAATTGAGGGGGCTAACGCCCCCCATTCAAATTATTCCCACTCAATAGTAGCTGGCGGTTTTGAAGAAATATCGTAGACCACGCGGTTGACGCCACGCACTTCGTTGATAATGCGGTTAGAAAGACGGGCTAAAAGGTCATAAGGGAGCCTGGTCCAGTCAGCCGTCATGGCGTCCACACTATCCACACAACGAATGGCTATAACGTGTTCGTAGGTACGGTAGTCCCCCATAACACCTACGGTTCTAATAGGCAAAAGCACGGCAAAACTCTGCCAGACCTTACGATACCAGCCGCTTTTTTTAATCTCTTCAAGCACGATAGCATCAGCTTCTCTCAAGATTTCAAGCCTATCTTTTGTAACTTCACCTAAAATACGAATGGCAAGCCCTGGGCCAGGGAAAGGCTGACGATAGATAATGTCTTCAGGAAGCCCTAATTCACGGGCAATCTCGCGTACTTCATCCTTGAAAAGCTCGCGCAACGGCTCAATCAGTTTAAGTTTCATGCGTTCAGGTAGGGCTCCAACATTATGATGAGTCTTTATGGTAGCCGAAGGGCCTTTAAAAGAAACACTTTCTATTACGTCAGGATAAAGAGTTCCTTGGGCCAGGTAAGTTACATCGCCCACTTTCTTGGCTTCTTCTTCAAAAATTTCAATAAAAGTATGACCAATAATTTGCCTTTTCTTCTCAGGGTCAGTAACCCCTTTCAGGCGTTCAAGAAAACGCTCGGAAGCATCCACATAACGCAGATTAAGGCCAAGAGAGGCCATAAGATTTAAGACACTTTCCACTTCGCCTTTGCGCAAAAGGCCGTTATTGACAAAGATACAAACTAATCTCTCCCCTATGGCCCGATGAACCAAAACCGCCGTAACCGTAGAATCAATACCCCCTGAAAGGGCACAGATGACTTTCTCTTCCGGGCCAACTTTTTGGCGAATTTCTTCTACCACTCTTTCAATAAAAGATTTCATGGTCCAGGTAGGTTTACAGCCACAAATGCGTAAAACAAAATTAGAAAGCACCTCTCGGCCTATTTCGGTATGAGCTACTTCAGGATGAAACTGAACTCCGTATAAGCGAGTTTCAGAATTTTTTATGGCCGCATAAGGAGAATGTTCACTTTCAGCAATGGCTTCAAAGCCTTGAGGGAGGGCTTCTACTCTGTCACCGTGGCTCATCCAAACACGGTAACTTCTATCAAGAGACAGGCCGTAAAAAAGATCGCTATTATCAAGTATTTTTAATTCAGCTGGACCAAATTCTCTTTTAGCACTGGCTTCAACCTTTCCCCCCAAAAGGTGGGTCATGAGTTGCATACCGTAGCAAATACCAAGAACTGGCACCCCTAAAGAAAAAATCTCTTTGGGAATTTTAGGGGCATGTTCATCATAGACACTGGCTGGCCCGCCTGAAAGGATTATACCTCTCGGAGAAAAGGCCTTAATTTCTTCAATAGAAGCGACACATGGTTTAATTTCACTGTAGACGTGAAGCTCCCTTACCCGCCTGGCAATGAGCTGGGTAGTTTGCGAGCCAAAATCCAGCACTAAAATACGATCTCCTTGTTCCATTAACCTTGCCTCCTTCTTTCTCTAGAACGGCGGAGGAAAATAACCGCCGTTACTAAACAGATAATCAAAAAGCCTATTATGAGCATTTCCATCAGGTAAAACTTAAGCCTTTCAAGAGGAATTTGACCAGCATGAGAGATTTCAAAGGATAGGATCAAAAGACGCCTTACCGAAGCTATAATAGCTACCATAATAAAAGGTTCTACACAGGCCAGATGATGTTCCTCACCAAAGATAATTTGTACTGTATGGAGGATTTCAAGAAACATGAGGGCCAGAAGAAACCGGTCCATCACCTTGAGAATACCGTGGGTAAAATCGTGAGCATCTACCAGTAGGTGATAAAGAGCGAGAGCTCCATCCCCGATAACCACGGCTGACGCTATCAAAATTAAGACAGCCACCAAGATATACAAAAATCTTTCTACCTTTAAAAACTGCTCCTGGAAAAGAATATCCAGCCAGGACCTTCTTGGTTTTGTCATTCCCCTTCCCTTTCTCTTTTATGGCTAGATTATCCTAGAAAAATTTATTAGAAAAGAGCAAAAGGAGGTGTAAGTATGCCGCAGTTGAATTTGGACTGTGAAGGCCCACTGACTTTGAACGACAATGCCTTTGAACTTTGTGAGGCTTTTATCCCCAACGGGGATAAATTTTTCGCTCTTATTTCTAAATACGACGATTTCCTAGCGGATGTTGAAAAGCGCTCTGGCTATAAAGCTGGTGATACTCTAAAATTGATTTTACCCTTTTTAAAGGCCTACGATGTTACCAACGATTTAATGCGTGAATTTTCGAAAAAGACACTAAAAGTGCTCCCAGAAGCCCTACCATTTTTGCGTTTTGCTAAAGATACCTGGCCGACCTTTATTATCAGCACCAGTTATCGGCCTTATTTAGAAGCCCTAAGCGAAGTTTCTGGTTTTCCTATGGAAAATATATTTTGCACCTGGGTAGATTTAGAACAGGTAAAACTACTTCCTGAAGAAAAGAAACTTCTACAAAAACTTGCTCAAGAGATAGCCAACCTTCCCATGATTGAAATTCCCCACGAGGCTCAGGGCTTGACTGATCTTCCTCCTGAAAGCCAAAAGGTAATTCTTAAACTAGATGAAATATTCTGGAAAATTATTCCTGAAACAAACGCCGGGTATTTTCTAAACGAAGTAAATCCCATAGGAGGCACGGAAAAGGCCAAAGCCGTAAAAAAGAGCCTCTCTGTTACCGGACTTTCCTTAGAAGAAATCCTTTACATTGGGGATAGCATCACCGACGTCCAGGTCTTTGAATTGGTAAAAGAAAAAGGCGGAGCCGTCTCCTTTAACGGTAACCGTTACGCCTTGCGGGCCGCTGAATTTTATGCCCTGGCTCCTCAGGCAGCTTTTCACTCCTGTTTGGGAATAATTTTTTCTGAAGGAGGACGTGAGGCTTTAGTCCAACAGGCTAGTCAGAAAAATTTCAAAATTTGTCATAAATTACCGAAATCTCTAAAGGATTGGGCAAAAGATTTTGAGTTTGGCTTGATCAACCAAGAAGACTTTGAAGCTCTGGTTTCTAAAAGTGAAAGTTTCCGTAAAAATGTTAGAGGAGAAGCTGTAGGAGCTTTAGGATGATCCCCATACAAGACATAGTCCCAAGAAAGACCTTCCCAATAGTCACGGTAAGCCTCATCGCTTTAAACAGTTTAATATTCATTCTTATGCTTAATTTACCCGCTCAAGTTCGCGAAGCCATAGTGATCAATTTTGGCGTGGTACCAGCCCGTATCACTCAATTTGGGCTGGGAGACGCTGGCGTGGCTCTTCAAAATGTAATCTCCCTCTTTACCGCTATGTTTTTACACGGCGGCTGGATTCATCTTTTTGGAAACATGTGGACACTTTGGATTTTTGGAGACAACGTAGAAGACCGCATGGGGCACAGGCGCTTCCTTGTTTTTTATCTATTGTGCGGCATAGCTGCTACCCTGGTCCACGTTTGGTTACACCCGGATTCCACTATTCCTATGATCGGGGCCTCAGGAGCTATTTCTGGTGTTCTAGGCGCTTATTATGGACTTTTCCCTTTGGCTAGAGTCATCGTCATGATCCCTATCTTCTTTTTTCCTTTCTTTTTCGAAATGCCAGCGGTACTTTATATCGGCTGGTGGTATCTACTACAGCTCTTTTCAGGTACCCTTTCCATTCTTCACGGAAAAATTGTAGGTGGAGTGGCCTGGTGGGCCCACGTAGGTGGCTTTGTAGTGGGGCTTTTATTACATCGCCTGTTTTGTGTGGGGGAAAATTGTTTCCCAGATGAAGTACGCCCCTGGGGTGTGTCTTATAATTTAGGTGAAAAAATAAATCGTTAGGAGAAGCCTATGTCTGGAGTATCAGGCTTTGATATTTTCTGGCTAATTTTTATGATCATGATGATGCAGCCTATTTTGCGCCAAAAGTTTTTAGAAGCTGCTCGCCAAAGGATGATCCGTAAACTAGAACAAAAACGCAAGTCTCGCGTAATTCTTCTAGTACATCGCCAGGAAACCATGAGCCTCTTAGGTTTCCCCATTATGCGCTTTATAGATGTAAATGATTCGGAACAAGTCATCCGTGCTATCCACATGACTGACCCTGATGTTCCCATAGACATTATCCTTCATACTCCAGGAGGATTAGTTCTCGCCTCGTTGCAAATTGCCAAAGCCTTAAAGCGCCACAAAGCCAAAACCACCGCCTTTGTTCCTCACTACGCCATGAGTGGTGGTACCCTAATAGCCCTGGCGGCTGACGAAATCGTCATGGATGAACACGCCGTCTTAGGCCCTGTGGACCCTCAGGTTGGGCAGTTCCCGGCGGCTTCCCTGGTAAAAGTACGCCAGACCAAGCCTCTTGACAAAATAGACGACGAAACTCTGATTCTAGCCGATGTGGCCGAAAAGGCCTTAAACCAGATGGAATATAACCTTGAAGAACTCCTTAACGGCCGCTTTCCTGAAGAAAAAGTTAAAGAACTGGCCAAACTTTTGTCTCAAGGGCGCTGGACCCACGATTACCCTATAACCTTTGACGAAGCCAAAGCCCTGGGACTTCCGGTAAGCAACAATATGCCTGAAGAAATATACGAACTCATGAGCCTTTTTCCACAGCCCATGCGTCAGCAACCCTCAGTAGAATTTGCCCCATCACCCAGACGCACTCCGCCAAGGGGTAATGGGAAAAGTTTAATCTAGGAGGATAACATGACTGAAAAAAACAAACTTAAAGAATTGAAAGAAAAACTGGCCTATAAGTCTCACCACGTATGGGACAAGCTTGATGAAGACGAAAAAAAGGCCATTGAAACCTTATCAGAAGACTACAAAAGTTTTTTGAATGCCGCCAAAACCGAAAGAGAATGTGCTGCTGAAACTGTAAAACTACTGGAAAAAAGGGGTTTTAGCCCGACCAGCAGCACCAGATGGTATCACGTGTTTCGCGACAAAGTAGTGGTTGCGGTGGTAGCTGGTCGTAAACCCGTGACCGAAGGCGTCAGGCTTATTGCCAGCCACATTGATTGCCCGAGGCTTGACCTCAAGCTCCATCCCCTTTTTGAAGAATTTGAAATGGCCTACCTTAAAACACATTATTATGGTGGTATTAAAAAGTATCACTGGGTAGCCATGCCCCTTGCCCTGCACGGTGTAGTAATAAAAGCTGATGGCGAAAAAATCCAAATAAAAATTGGGGAAGACCCAAAAGACCCGGTCTTTACCATTTGCGACCTTCTTCCACATCTAGCCCGCAAAGTTCAGGGAGACAAAAAACTCTCAGAGGCCATCCCGGGTGAAAAATTAAATATTCTTTTTGGCGGTATCCCTTTACCCGATTCTGAAGAAAAAGAACGAGTTAAGTTGGGTATTTTAAAACTTCTAAATGAACGTTACGGCTTAGTTGAAGAAGACTTTATAAGTGCAGAACTTGAAATAGTACCGGCTGGTGAGGCTCGGGACGTAGGGCTTGACCGCGCCTTTATCGGTGCCTACGGCCACGATGACCGAAGCTCTGCCTTTGCTTCTCTAGCGGCTATCTTAAACCTTGAAGCCCCCCTTTATACCTCGGTAGCCCTTTTCCTTGATAAAGAAGAAATAGGTTCAGATGGAAACACCGGGGCCAAAAGCCGCCTTCTTGAAAAGATTTATTACGAGCTTCTTAAACTCCAGGGAATTAGCCCAGCTGCTGATATTGTGCTTGATACTCTTTTCAAAACTAGGGCTATTTCTGCTGATGTCACCGCAGGGATTGATCCCTTCTACATAGAAGTCCACGAAAAATTAAATGACGCCAAAATCGGCCATGGTGTAGTGGTTACCAAGTACACAGGCCACGGAGGCAAGTACGCCGCTAGCGACGCCCACGCCGAGTACGTAGGCTGGCTCAGGCGTGTGCTTAATCGGGCACGAGTTGTGTGGCAGGCTGCCTCTTTTGGTAAAGTTGACGAAGGCGGCGGAGGAACGGTAGCCAAATATCTTGCCTATCATGGCCTGGACATTATTGACTGTGGCCCTCCCCTTCTTTCCATGCATTCTCCTTTTGAAATTATCCACAAAGGAGACCTTTATATGACTTTTCGTGCCTATAAAGCCTTTTATGAGGCCGGGGAAAATGAAGATTAACCCTCAAGATCTTATTCTCCTTTGTACTGAAGAGGGAAGAACTTATTTAGTAGAAGTTTCAAAGAAAAATTTTCAAACGCACCGGGATAATTTCGACCTTGAAGGACTGATTGGCAAGCCATTTGGCAGTGTTTTAGAGGGTGCCAAGGGCTCTAGAGCCTTTGCCCTTAAACCTACTATCTATGATTTCTTGATGAAACTAAAGCGAGTAACTCAAATAATTTATCCGAAAGACATAGGCTACATTTTATTACGCCTAAACGTAGGGCCAGGCAAAACAATTCTTGAATGTGGCACAGGCTCAGGCAGCCTTCTTATGGCCTTTTCTTACGCCGTAGGCCCTGAAGGGCGGGTGATTAGCTACGAAAAAGAAAAACGCTTTCAAAATGTAGCTAAAGAAAACCTAAACCGCTTTGGCCTGGCGGAGAGGGTAGTTTTTAAAGGGGAAGCTCAAGAAAAATTTGACGAAAAAGAAGAGGTTGATGCCGTATTTCTTGATTTAAAAACTCCCTGGGACTTGCTTGAGGCCGCTTGGCAGGCCTTAAAACCTGGCTGCCCTTTAGGGATCCTCCTTCCTACAGCCAACCAGGTAAGCGAAACTTTAAAGGCCATGGAAAAATTGCCTTTTGCTGGTACGGAAGTGCTGGAAATAATGTTAAGATTTTATAAAACAAACCCTGAAAGATTCCGCCCGGAAGATAGAATGATAGGCCATACGGCCTATCTTCTTTTCAGCCGAAAAATAGTGGAGGCCTGAAATGAAAGGTTTTGAAATTACTAGAGAAGGCATAAAAATCCTTGACGAAGAAGCCGCCAGAAAGGCCCTTGATAATTTGGTTTATGAAGCCGTCTTCACTGAAGATAAAAAACTCAAAGAAAGGCAACTTACTTTAGTAAAAGAAATAGCCAAGGCCCTTGGAGCCATACCAGCTTCTATCTTTGAACTTTATAAGGCCATGGCCCAAAATTTTTTGGGTTTTACCGTACCCGCTATAAACATCCGCGGGCTCACCTATGACTTTGCCCGCACTGTTTTTAGGGTAGCTATAGCCCAGAATGTAGGAGCGGTTATTTTTGAAATAGCCCGGTCTGAAATGGGTTATACCAAACAACGCCCGTTGGAATACGCCAGCGTGGTTACAGCGGCAGCGGCTCGCGAAGGCTACACAGGGCCGGTTTTTATCCAGGGAGATCATTTTCAATTTAATCGCAAGGCCTTTTTTGCTGCCCCTGAAAAAGAAAAACAAAACATTATTAAACTCATTGATGAAGCCCTTGAGGCCGAGTTTTATCAAATAGACATTGACGCCTCCACTTTGGTAGTTCTTGACAAACCAACTCTCCGCGAACAGCAACACTATAATTCATTACTAACTGCAGAGATGACCGACTATATAAGGGAACACCAACCCGAAGGCATTACGGTAACTGTAGGTGGTGAAATTGGCGAAATCGGCGGGAAAAATAGCACTCCAGAAGAGCTGCGGGCTTTTATGGAAGAATATTTATTCCATTTAAAAAGAAAACCTGGGATCTCTAAGATAAGCGTCCAAACAGGTACAGCCCATGGTGGAGTGGTATTGCCTGACGGCTCAGTGGCCAAAGTGGCCGTTGACTTTGACACCTTAAAAAAACTTTCCGAAATTGCTCGTCAGGAATTTGGCTTGGCAGGGGCGGTACAGCACGGTGCTTCTACTCTTCCAGACGAAATGTTTCACCTCTTTCCTGAAGTGAGGTGCTGTGAAATTCATTTAGCCACTGGTTTTCAAAATTTGATTTATGATCACCCGGCTTTGCCAGAAGAATTCCGCCAGAAAATTTACACCTACCTAAAAGAAAACTTTAAAAACGAATGGAAAGAAGGCATGACCGAGGCCCAGTTCATTTATAAAGTACGCAAAAGAGGCTTCGGACCATTCAAAAAAGAGTGGTGGAATCTTGACCCGAAAATCAAAAAAGAAATAATGGCCACTTTAGCCGAAAAATTAACTTTTTTGTTCGAAAAACTAAAAGTAACAGCCACTAAAGAAGTGGTATCGCAACACGTAAAACCCACATTAGTTAACAAGCCCTTGTAAAAGCTTGCTAATTATACAAAGCGATGAAAAAACTTTTATTGCTCGCCCCTATGGCCGGCCTTACCCACGCCGCCTTTAGAGAATTAGTAGCTTCTTATGGTAAACCCGATTTCTTTTTTACAGAAATGCTAAATGTTCGGGCTATTGTTTATCAAAATCCGGAAAAAGATCCCTATTTAATAACTGCTGAAAAAGACAAACCTTTAATAGCACAGCTAGCAGGTAAAGACCCGGCCTTATTTCGCAAAGCCGTTAAACATCTGGAAAAATTGAACCTCTTTGCTGGATATGATTTAAATTTTGGTTGTGCTAGAGGAGCTATACAACGCTATGGCTGGGGTGTTTCTCTTATGAAAAAGCCGAGCTTATGCGCTGAAATAGTTGCGGCCGTAAAAGAAGTTACTACAAAGCCAATTTCTGCCAAAATAAGAAGTGGTTTTGAACACAATCCAGATAAACTCCTACATTTTGCCCAAACTATTGTAGCCGCTGGCATTGAATTTATTACTCTTCATCCTCGCACTGCTGAGGAAGGTTTCAAAAGACCAGCTCGTTGGGAAGAAATTAAGCTTTTGGTAGAAAATCTTTCTATCCCGATAATAGGGAATGGAGATATTTTTTCTCCAGAAGATGCCCAAAAATTATTTGAAACTACTGGTTGCCAGGGTGTAATGATTGGAAGGGCTGCTCTTTTGCGGCCCTGGATCTTCCGTGATATCAAAAAATTTTTCCAGAATAAAGAAATTATTAATCCGCCTTCTCCTACCGATGCTCCCTCTAAACATTGGAGTTTGATAGAGAAGCTTCTACCCAAAAAGCTTCAAGAAAAACGTTTTGAATTGTGGCTTTTCTGGTATTTACAAAACTTTCCATTTGGCCTTCATTACTTTAGGCAAGTCAAAAAAGAAAAAAACCTTGAAAAGAAATTAAATCTCTTAAAAGAGCTGCTCACGGCAGAAAAAATTAAACCCTATCCAGCCAAACCTTACCTGTTACGTTAAAGAGACCTTTGCAAAATCTTTTATTTAAGAGACTACTTCGCCAGACCTCGCCGGCCCATGTCTCAAGATTTGAGCCACCAACCAAAAGAGCTAGCTAACAATGACAAAATAAATGAGCCTAAGCCATATTTCTATTAAAATTCAAAGGCTCTACTGATTATTTTCCAATTTCTCGGCTATACGGGTTTTAACCCAATTAGGATCAAACCACTCAAGCGGTTCCACAAAAACGCCTTGGACTAGTACCGAAAAGTGAAGGTGATCTCCTCCCGCTAGTCCTGTTGTATCTGTATAACCTATTAACTGCCCTCTTTTAACCATATCTCCCTTGGCCACCGTAAAACCTGAAAGATGCGCATAAAGGCTAAACAGACCATAACCATGGTCTATAATAATGGTATTTCCGTAGATGCCTAAATAATCAGCGAAAACAACTTTTCCAGAAGCAGCAGCTGGAACAGGAGCTCCTGCTACTGAAGCAAGATCAATTCCCATATGATAAGCATTGCCTATTTTTTTGCCTTTGTAGTAATAGGTACGATAATCCCCAAATAAAGCCCTAGTTGCTGATTTAGGTAGTTGTAAAAAGAATTTATAGCCATAGAATTCTTTTATTTGTGAAATTTTGGCAATTTCTGATATTTTCTTATTGTTTTCTTTACGAAGTTCTGTATTGATATAAATAAAAGCTTTTAACATGTCATCTCTGGGAATTTGAGGATACCGATCCCAAAATTCGGGTATCTTTCGTTCAAGAAATCGATCTGAAATATTGATTACATCTCGACGATATTTTTTAGACTTTAAATAAAAGGCCACGGGGAAAGTAGCTTTATTCCCGGCTTCATCTTGAGCCTCTATATACATACGATGTACACGTTTTTTGTTAAGAGGTATGGCCACTAGACAATAATAAAGATTAGTTTTTTTAGGATCGGGATAACCTTTAAAAAATAAATTATCTACCATTATACCCTGGCGAACTACTGGCTCTGAAATAGAATAGACCACCAAGTTACTGCCGCCTGGAACAAAATAATGCATAGGGGATTTAACCACAATGTGGGGCGAAGTAAGATCAAGCAAAACTTTCTTTTGATAGGCAATCCAGTTTCCCTTTAACTTATTGCGCCAAGAAGCATCTACCACCTTGATTATTAAAGTAGCCTGGCCATCTTTAAAACCCAATTTAAAAGGCGAAAAAGTTACCTCAAAATCGGCTTCTTTTACTGAAGAGCCCCATATAGGATCTACTTCATATTTTTTTTCAAAGACCTTTTCAATCTTTTTATTTTGTTCCAAAAAGATAGATATTTCTCGAATACCAGAACGATTATCAGCTACTTTTAATTCTAATCTAGCCTCTTTACCTAAGGCTTTAGGCAGGGAAAGCTTTTCAACTACAGGAGGATTACCTTCAAATTTAAAGAAAAACAAAAAAGACAATACACCCACAATGGCTACAAGCAGTAACAATAAAAAAATGGATAAAATCTTCTTCACTTTTCCCACCTTATTTTTATAATTCTTTCATGAGAATGTTTTTCTTTCATATAGTAAATTTTCGGCAAACTTCAAAGGCCCTTCTTTATATTTTACTTTTGGGTACCTTATTTTTTTCCACAGGATTCACCCTACCAGAAAAAGTAGAAAATCTGTTAAAACAGATACCTTATCTTAATAAAGTTTTAAAAAAGGAAAAAGTCCCTAACGAGCTTTTAGAAAAAACCCAAAAAGCTCTTGAAAAGGCCTTTTGGGAGGGAGCTCCTAAATTTGCTCCCAAGCCGTGGCAAAAGGCTCAGGACTACTTTCAGAAAGCCCAAAAAGCTCTTGAAGAAAAAAATTATCGTTATACTCAATTCTATTTAGAAAAATCTCTGGAATGGGCTAAAAAGGCCGAAGAAAAAGCTATCAAAGAAAGAAAAAGGCAAAAAATAAAAGCCCAAGAAAAATTGAAAAAATTTCTAACTTTACATTCCGAAATTAAAAAGGATCCCAATTGGCAAATAAAGATAAGGCTATTGGAAGAGTTTATTAAATATGAAAAATTTGAAGAGTTTGAAAAGGAATTTAAAAAAATTCAGGAAGAATTAAAGAAGGGGGGCCAAGCCCCCTTCTAAAAGCTACATTTCAGTAACAGTGATAGCACCCTCAGGGCAAACTTCTACACAGGTCTCACAGCCAAGACAATCTTCAGGGCGAGCAATCACAGGCTTTCCATCTTCGCCTTCATCAAAGACCTGAGCAGGGCAGGAATCAATGCATTCGCCGTCTGCAGCACACTTGTCGTAATCGATGGTAATTTCAAACATACGCGCCTCCTTATTTTAAGATTTAATAAAATTGTTAATTCCATTTAACACCAAAGTTTGATCCTGACAAATATTTCTAAAATCAAAAGTTAAACCTTCTTTCCATTTTTTGGCCGCTTCTATTAAACCTACGGCCCAAACCGGTATACCTAAAACATGGACATGGGTATAGGCTCCAAAAATATTTTTATACACCACTCCATCATAGCCTTGGTAAAAACCATGGCCTTTGGAAAGTTTCATCACTAAAGAAAAATCACCCTTTTGCCAGTTTATAGGTTTTGAATAATGAAATTCATGTCCCGATAATTCCATATTTAAAGGATAGAAGGGGTTTTCAGCCACAATTTTAGCCTTTACGTATCCGTGTCCTTGAGGCTTTTCTCCCACCTCGAAATCAATGGGTAAGGCTCCTACCATATCAAAAGCTTTATTTTGCCATAAAATACGACGTCCAAGATACATTAAGCCACCGCACTCAGCATAAATTGGAAGGCCAGCTAGGGCAGCTTCTTTAATGTCTTTTCTCAAAGAGGAATTGGCCTCTAAATATTCGGCCTGAGTTTCAGGGAACCCTCCACCAATGTAAAGAGCATCAAGACTAGGAAGAGATGAATCTCTTAAAGCATCTAAGAAAATAAGCTCTGCCCCAAGAGCAGTTAAAGCTTCTAAATTTTCAGGATAATAAAATTGAAAGGCTTCATCTCGAAAAACACCAATTTTTACATCTTTTTCTCTATTTGGCCAAAATATTGGCACACTTGAAGAAAAAGAGGGAGCATTTTGAGCTACTTCTAAAACTTTATCTAAGTCCACATTTTCTTTAATCTTTTCTGTTAAAATTTTAATAATAACTTCGCCTTCTCCATGTTCCTGCCAAGGAAGTAATCCCAAATGTCTCATAGGAAAGGAAAAGTTCTTGAGTCTAGGAAGCACTCCTAAAACATTAAGGTCAGTATAAGTTTCTATAGAGCGAGTAATAATATCAGCATGCCTAAGGCGAACAATTTGATTTAAAATAACACCACCAAAAATCAAATCAGGTTCAAGAACCTGACAACCTTTAACAAAAGCTGCCAAAGTTCTCGTAACTTTAGTACAATCTAAGACGAGAATAACAGGTGTCTTGAGGATCCTGGCTAATTGTGCACTGCTACAACTTCCCTGAACATCAACTCCATCAAGAAGACCACGGTTACCTTCAATAATAGCAATAGCATCAGAGGCAGCATGAGACAAAAAAGAAGAAAGAATGATTTCTGAAGACATTAAAAAAGGGTCGAGATTATAGCAAGGCCGCTTAGCAGCAAAGGCAAGCCAACCAGCATCGATATAATCAGGGCCTTTTTTAAAGGGAATAACATTACTTCCAATAGACGATAAAGCCGAAACCAGACCTAAAGAAACTAAAGTCTTCCCTGCCCCTCCTTTTTGTGCAGAAATCAAGAGACGAGGAAAGTTTATTAAAGAAGACATACGCAATAAATCCTCGTTAAAAATATAAAGCCGGGCATGGGCCCGGCTTTATTGGTCCTCAGTAAGAATTAAATTAATCTTCTACTTTCCATTACAGAAATAACCATTTTATAAAGGATAGTAATGACCAGAAAACCAAACGCCCAAATGCCTATAGCAATCATAACTTCTGGTAATGTGGGGGTATATTCGGTAATTTCTTCTAGAGGATTAGGAATAAAACCACCTATAACCAATCCCATTCCCTTATCAATCCAGGTTCCCAAAACAACTAGTGCACAAAGGAAAGGAAGAATTTGTAAATTATTACGAACTTTAGGAATGACTAATAGTATAGCGGCCACTGCCATAGAAATATATGCAGTCCACATCCAAGGCACTAATTTATAATGCCCTTCTAAGCCAAAGAAAAGATACTGTAATGGATGCTTGTGGGTGGGAATATTACTATACAAGGCCGTAAAAAGCTCACAACCAAACAAAAACAAATTAGCAATCAAAGCATAAGTAATAGTTTTAGCTAACGCCTTTATAGCTTTTTCTCCTGGATCAAATCGCGTAAACGCTTTAACAATATAAAGTAAAATTAAAAGAAGTGCCGGCCCAGAGCAAAAAGCTGACGCAAGAAATCGAGGAGCCATTACAGCGGTAAGCCAAAGATGACGATCAGGCATACCAGCATACAAAAAGGCCGTAACAGTATGAATACTAAAGGCCCAGGGAATAGAAAGATAAATAAAAGGCTTAACCCACTTGGGATATTTAGTACCTTTATACATGGCAGAAAGAGCGGTCCATCCGCAAATAATATTAAGCATCAAATAACCGCATAAAACTATCATGTCATAAAACATGACAGAATTAGGAGTAGGATGTAAAGCCACGTTCATAACACGATGAGTTTGACCAATATCAACAAGAATAAAAAGAATACACATCAAAACCGCGGCTATAGCCATGAACTCACCAAATATAACTAACCGAGCGTATTCCTTATAGTTATGTAAATAATAAGGCAAGACCACCATAACCCCCGAGGCTGCAATCCCCACTAGGTAAGTAAACTGACAAACATAGAGACCCCAGGAAACATCGCGACTCATCCCAGTAATACCTAAACCAACTTGCATCTGATATATAAAACAAGCAAGTCCAATAAGAAACAAAAACGCTAAGAAAAATACTAAAGCATAATACTTTTTACTTCCAACTAAAGCCTTCTCAAACATAGGTCCACCTCACTTAAATGATATAAAATACACAAGGACCAGTACCTAAATTGACTTTTCTACGTATTGTATGATGCTTCCTGAGCAATTCATTAACCTTAGAATTAGGATCAGCTAAATCTCCAAAGGTTATAGCACCATACTTACATGCTCTGACACATATTGGCAACTTCCCTTCATGTAACTGATCAAAACAAAAAATACATTTTTCTACTACGCCTCGCATCCTAGTAGGATAGGCGTAATTAGGTTTGTTAATATAAGGACGAGGATCAAACCAATTAAAATTACGAGCTCCAAAAGGACATGCTCCCATACAAAAACGACAGCCAATACAACGGTGCATATCCATCATTACAATGCCATCCTCTCGTTTAAAAGTAGCCTGTGTAGGACACACCCTAACACACGGAGGACTTTCACAATGGTTACACAAAACTATAATACGTTTTTCTTTTATATAGTCCGCATCATATTCATTATACTGGTACGGGAACGCATTATGGAAGTGCGTATCCCAAATCCATTTTATTTCATGTTTTTTATCAGGAAACTTGGGCACATTATGCCAACTATGGCACGCCTCTATACAATCCCTACACTCAGGGTGTTCGGTACATATCCGGGTATCAATAACCATTGCCCACCGACCGGCCACCAAAGAATTTGGGCCAGGCTTATATGTTTGGGCCCTTACTTTCTGTCCGGATAAAAGGCCAGCTGTAGCCGAAGCCCAAACCCCAACTAATGATGCGAAGCCGGCTGCTTTGAGAAAGCCTCTTCTTTTAATTTTACGTTTTTTGTCGCCCATACTTTCATCTCCTCCGGCGAATAGTGACAATTCCAACAATAAGGTTTTACTTCTACAAAATTATGACACCTATCACAAAACTTACTACGACTAGGATGACATTTTAGACACCCTTCCTGAAACTTTATAGGAAAAGTCTGCCCTTTTGAATTAACATATTCAAACTGTCCGTTTCTAACTAATTCATTACGCCATTCATTAAGAAGCTTCATGTGATCACGAGCCATAAACTTTCTATCTTCCACACAATTTTTGTACTGCTTTGGCAACTCCAGTTCTATCCTGGGGGCAGCCTTTCCCAAATTCCACCAAAATGGCAACGTCACCAACACAACCAATACAACAATTCCTGGGATAACTTTGCCGGCATCATGCATTTTCTTCGCCCTCCGGCTTCAAAGGTTCTTGACGCAAGTTAAGTTCACGCTCTCTTTCCCCTTTCTTCTCATGAGGAAAGACCAAGGCGTTAGCTACTAATTCGTGGACCCCGCAAACCTGTACTTCGGGCACCCAGTAATTCATAAGGGTGGGCAGAGCCGCACGGTCAATGGCACAAATACAGGCTAACATATTGACACCATATTTTTCATGGACATACTTAACAGCATTGGCCCTGGGTAGGCCACCTCGCATACGCATGTCCATAAATTCATCCGTGTTAAGACCAGAACCACTACCACAACAGAATGTCTTTTCACGAATAGTGTTTTCAGGCATTTCATAAAAATTGTTACATACATTCTTAAGGATAAACCTAGGTTCTTCAAAAAAGCCCATACCACGAGATGGGTTACAAGAATCATGATAAGTAACCACATACTTATCATTGCGTGAAGGATCTAAGTCAAGTTTACCATGAGCAATGAGGTCTGCTGTAAATTCACAAATGTGGATCATCTTGGTAGATTTGGCATGCTCAAAAACCGTCCCGGTAATCGGGCTACGAGGTACTTCAAGGTTCTTAGGGGCCGGACCTGTAGCGGTATCCATGTACTGATGTTTTACACGCCACATATGACCACATTCACCACCAATAATAAATCGGACACCCAAGCGCTCGGCCTCGTGATAGATCTTGGCATTAATCTTGGCCATCGCCTCGTGAGAGGTGAACAAACCAAAGTTGCCACCCTCAGAGGCATAGGTGCTCATGGTCCAGTCAATATCAAGATAATTGAAGAGCATTATGTAACCCATCATGGTGTAAATACCAGGATCAGCAAAATAGTCACCAGATGGAGTTACGAAAAGTACTTCAGCACCTTTCTTATTGAAAGGCACCTCCATTTTAAGGCCGGTTACTTCTTCTATGTCCCAGCACAGGAACTCAATATTTTCTTTAACCGTATGCGGCTGGAGACCCAAGTGGTTTCCAATCTTGAAACAGTTACGAACAGGCTCAAGTATCCAGTTAATATTACAGCCAACAAGATGGAGCAATTCACGCCCCATCATGGTAACTTCACAAGTGTCGATCCCGTAGGGGCAAAACACAGAGCAACGGCGGCACTCACTGCACTGATAAAAGTAATAAAACCATTCCTTGATTATATCCTCGTTTAATTTCCGAGCTCCCGCTAACTTTCCAAAAAACTTACCTTGCCAAGTAAGCTCACCTTTAATAACAGAGCGAAGAAGCTCTGCCCTTAAAACAGGCATATTTTTAGGATCACCAGATCCCAAAAAGTAGTGACACTTATCGGCACAGGCACCACAACGCACGCAGATGTCCATAAAAAGCTTAAAGGATCGATACTTTTTAAGACGATCAATAATACCTTCTACAACAATCTCGCGGCTATTAGACGGTAGCTTCCAGTCATCATCTAATGGAGACCACTCACGCGGGTTAGGAAAACCTATCTCTTCTAGAATATTCTTTTTGGCTGGATAACAAAAACGCCCAGGTTTAATCTCTGGAGGAACATCGTCCATCCAGTCCTTCTCAGGTGGTGTCCAATCTAGAGTCTTAAGTAATTCATCAGGTTTAGGCATCTTGGCCATGGCTAACCTCTCCGTTTATTATTTCAATTCTTAAGCTTCTTTCTTCTTATAACAATCTTCATCTATAGGCTGACCAGACTGCTCAAGCTGTTCCTTAAACTCTTCCTGCCATTCACAATAAGTTTTAAATTTGGGCTTCTGCCACCAAGGCGCCGGCTCATGACGCTTAGCGCGGCTGTTATTGGCCAAGTTTCTTGTAGGACTAAAGAAAACACCCGCCATATGGACTAGTTTGCTAAAGGGGAAATAAGCCATCAAGGCACACAAGAAAGTAAGGTGTATGTAAAAAATTACTCCTACATCTGGTACCTTCGGGCTGAAGTGAACAAGACCCATGGTGAATTCTTTAACTTGAAAGAGATCCACCCTAAAGAAGTAACGCATAAGGATACCCGAAATAACCAGTCCTAATATAAGAAAAAGAGGCATAAAATCAGAGCCTAAAGAAATGTAGCGAAGCTTCGGATCTGACAAGCGACGTAAAAGGAGATATGTCAAGGCCACCAAAATGACTCCGTCTGTAATGTAGAAGAAAGGAAGACCTATGTGAAGAAAAGCGTCAACCTGTTCGATAATTCCTATAAATCCAGGGACAGGGTAAGTAAAGAAACGCAGATGGCGAATCAAAATAATAAGAAAACAATAATGAAAAGCTATCGCCCCCAGCCAAAGCCATTTACTAGAACCATAAAGAAGATTTGGTCCCTTAAGCTCCGCCTTAAGGTTCCTAAAAAGAGAACGAAAGGCAAAGACTTCCAAAGCCATTCTAATAGCTACTTCAAAATTATTGAACGGAGACTCAAGACGACTGCGCTTGACCCACTTAAGAGACTTTTGCTGACCACAGGTGGTAACAATCCTAAACGGCACAGGCACTTTAGCCCACTCAACAATCCTATAAATTATTCCCCCAAGAAAGACCAAAAACGCCGCGTAAGGAATTACCACCGCGAACAAAGCTTTAAAACCAATAACCCCAGCCCCAAGCCAAACAAAGACAACTAAACCTAAAGCGATAAGTAATGCGAATACAGCACCCATATATATACCTCTCTTAACTTATCATATTATTGCGGAGGCAAACTTCCTTCTCTTTCGTCATAAATCATCTTGGCCCTTCTTAGCAGCATATACATACGACTCTTCCATTCTTCAACCTTTAAATGATACAATCTTTCCCTACATTGCTGGTATATTTCAAAACCTTTCAAGGTTATCTCGTCTATTTGTTCTTCAAGTTTCAAAAACTCTTGTAAAAGGCCTTTATCTTCTAATTCGTCTTCAAGGACTTCTCTTATTGCCCGCTTGAGCAAGGGGAAAACTTTTACAGCTTGAGACGGGGTAAATTCTTGGACTGCCCTTAATCTTATTATTTCGTCAATACATTCCGCAATGCGTTTTTCATCACCTTTACCAGCTAGCTCTTCCAAAATACCTATAACACCAGCACTAATTTTAGCACCAACAGGATTGTCGAACTGGTCTTTGTTTTTACGGAAAAAAGCCGCTGCCTCTGGTGGATAAGTTTCAAGTATTAATTCGTACCACCTGGTCTCTATATCTGCTCTATTTTCGTTGATAAGTTCCTTGAGCTTGTCCATGGTTCCTCGCTTCGTTAGGCTATCTTGTGCTTTTAAAAAATTTTTCTTCTCTGGTCAAGAGTTAAAAATAACCACCTGACCATATTGACCTTTTAAAAACTCTTGCCATTTCCCTAAAAACAACATTTACAACTAAATTTTACCAAATAAGGTCAATTGAAAATTTTTCTTAACCTCTTAAAGGCTTTATTTTTTTCAGAATATTCAATGCGAGCCGTTTTTAACAATTCCTCAATATAGTTGATGGTTTTATCGTATATTTTTGTATCAACAGGGAAAGGGATACCATCTTTACCACCATGAGCGAAGGAGTACTTGGCGGGATCCTCTCGAGAAGCAGAAACATCATAAATCAACTCTGACACCAAGGTTAAAGCCCTTAAACTTTTGGGGCCAAGCCCTTCTATTTTTAATAAGTCTTCAAAAGAATTTGGTTGTCTTTCATAGGTTTTTAGCAAGACTTTATTAAGCCCTCTTGGTGAAAGATCTTTTTCAGACAACCTGTGACGGGCAGGAAAAACCAGCTTCTTAGCTGAGTTTATCTCTTTTAAAATTTTTTCAGGTGGCTCTTTAAGCAAATTTATCAACACCTTTCTAACTTCTGAACTATCTTTAGCCACTAAGTTTAGCACTTTTTTTTCGCGGCGCTGAGAAGCAATACCTGAGTGAGGTTCGTTAACAAAGCTTTTTACTTCTTCACCAAGCCAGTGATAACGCCTGGCATAAGCAGTTTCCTGATTCATTCCCTGTTGTACTACTGACCAGGCCCCCTTCTTGGTAAAAAAGAAGGTATGGTGATAAAGCTGATAGCCGTCTTGTAAAGCGGTATTATCCACTTTAGCCACTAAACGGCTATAATCCACCAAAACTTTGTAATCAGATGGCAATCCCTTTTTTGCAAGCCAGCTTTCAATTTCCTGAGGAGTCCTTCGTGATGCCCTGGCTTTGCCTCCACAAACAAATATACCAAGATCGTTGGCCATAGGGGTTAAGGCCTCTTTTAAGGCCCCACACACCGTAGTGGTAAGCCCGGAGGAATGCCAGTCAAACCCCAACACACAACCAAAAGCCTGAAACCAATGAGGATCCGCCATGCGGCGCAAAAACTCTTCAGGCCCAAACTCGTAAACGATAACTTCTACCAGAGCTTTAGAAAGCCTAACCATACGGCTAAAAAGCCACCGTGGAGCATGGCCTCCATGCAAAGGAAGCTCGGCCAGTCCGGTTCTTTTAGCCATTTAAAATCCTCTTTTTTCAAAAGCCTCTTTCATTTCAGCAAGAATCTTTTGAGCAGCCCCACAAGGGTCATCTGCCTGTCTTATAGGCCTCCCGATAACCAGATAATCTGCTCCATTGAGAATAGCTTCAGCTGGAGTAACCACCCGGGCTTGATCCTGTGGGTCTGCTGCCCACTCTGGCCTTACCCCTGGGACAATAGTTTTCAAGTGCCGATAGGCCTCTTTTACCGCTGAGACTTCTTTTCCAGAACAAACTACGCCGTGACAACCAGCGCGATAAGCAAGGTTTGCTAACCTTAAAACAGCTTCTTTAACGTCGCGAGAAAGTTCGGGGGCATAACCTATCTCCATAAGTTCAGCCCGGGTGTGAGAGGTAAGGACTGTAACCCCGAATACTTTAGTACCCCCTTCAACGGCTTCTACAGTGCGACGTACTGCCTGGCGTCCAGCCAGCATGTGGACCGTAAGAATGTCTACCCCGTGGCGGCTAGCAGCCCTAGCTGCTTGCTCCATGGTGGCCGGAATATCGTGGAGCTTTAAGTCTAAAAAAATATCATCAGCCCCAGCTTCTCTTACTTTTTCTATGGCTACAGGACCATGGGCCACAAAAAGCTCAAGCCCTATTTTGAAAACCCCAACATTATCTTTAAGCTGGCTTACCCACTTTTGAGCCTCATTAAGAGAAGAGACATCAAGAGGAAAGATTAAACGACGTTTTACTTCCACAAGGCCTCCTATATAATAGTGTTTAAAATGGCTATACTTAAAATTAACGCTAATTTTGACAGTGATTCTAAGGTAAGGCAATTTATTTCTCAAAAGGAAATATTTGTTCTAGGAACCATTCACCGCCTACCTGAAAACCAAGAAATATTGAAAAAGTTTTTGCTATTTATAAAGCCGGCCGTTATAACAGTAGAGATTAGTCCTTATTCCGTATCTTTGCGTCGTAAAAAAGAAAAAATTTGGCTTAAAACTTTTTTAGAGATCCTAGCTAAAGAAAAATTATCACTTACCCCAGCCCTTGAAAATTTCAGAAGAATTCTTGAAATGCCTTATGAATATAAAATTGCCAGAGAATTAAATATAGCACCAGTAGTACCTGTGGACCTGAATGCTCCAGCCAGGAAATACTTAAAAGAACTAGAACAAGCCCTCACCCCTGAAAATTTAAAAAAATTAACCACCATGCCGTTTAATCCACAAAGAGAGAAAGGGCTGGTTTATTTGTTTCTAAAAGGTCTTTACCAGCCACCAGTGAATCCTTACGATAAATTGCGTGAAACTTATATGGCTAAGAAAATTAAAACACTTGCCAAGAGGAAACCACTGGTTCACATAGGAGGGTGGAGACATTTAGCTGGTTTAACTTCTCACCTAAAAGAGGTATCAACTGCCATCGTTTTACCTTAAAAAAATCTTTCCGATAAGACAAAAGGAGGGACTCATATGCGAAAAACAATTGTTTTTATAATTTTTTGGTTAATGGCCAATAAGGCCTTGGCCCTTACTGGCGAAGAAATCGCCTGGAAGGTTTACAACCGCCCGCAAGGAAAAGATTCGCAAGCAGAAAGCGTAATGATCCTTAAAAAAGCCCGGGGCAGAGAAAAAACTCGCAAGATGAAAATTTTTACCCGTGAAGACAAAAAGGCCCGTTATACCCTTATGCGATTTCTTTCCCCTAGAGATATTGCCGGTACGGCCTTTCTTTCTATTTCCTATCATAACGGAAAAGAAGAACAATTTTTATATTTGCCGGCTCTTAAGCGTACCCGTCGCATTGCTGGTTCTTTTAAGTTTCACCGTTTTGTAAACTCAGAGTTTCTTTATGAAGATTTAGATAGGCGTTATCCCCCTAAGTATCGCCACGAGTTATTAAGAGAGGAAATATTACAAGGAACCCCTTGTTATGTAGTTAAAACTACGCCCAAGAAGAAAAAGTATTCTTCTTACGGTTACTGGGTGCAGTGGATAACTAAAGATGGCTATCTACCTATCCGTATAGATATCTACGACCGCAAAGGCAAGCTATTTAAAAGATTTTCCGCCCAAAAGTGGGAAAAAATCCAAGGGTACTGGACGATTCTTGAATCACAAATGGAAAATCTAAAGAAAAAACGTCTAACCATCATAAAAATCAATAAAATTATCTATGACCAAGGTATTGACCCTAAAATATTTACCAAAAGGAGACTGGAAAGATGGTAAAAAAGATCCTCTTGTTTGCTTTGCTCTGTTTTTGTTTTAGTGAATTAGCTTACGCAAGTGATATCGAATTTAGTGGCCGTCTTTGGGGCCGGGGAGCCATTGATTTGCATAACGAAAACCCTTTTGAAGACCAAAGAATTGACCACGAAAAACTACGTCTTGAAGCCAAAGACAGCCCTACGGATTACCTTGACCTAAAAGCTTCGGTAGAGCTTGATCGTCTAGCCTATGGCGATGGCGATGGTCGCGAACAAACCAACATCTTTTTATGGGAAACGTATTTGCGGTTTGTAGAAAGCACCTGGGAGGTAACTTTAGGTAACCAGCTTATTCGGTGGGGTAAAGTTGATGAACTCACCATTCTTGACAATCTCACCTGGCAGGACCTTAGAGAACTTTTCACCCTTCCCATTGAAGAAAGGCAACATCCATGGCCGTGGTTAAGGGTCCAATATTTTGGAGACACTTTCACATTAGAAGGGGTCTTTACTCTTTGGCCTCTTTACCCCAAACGGGACGATTTTGGTTCAGATTGGGCTGTTTTTGATCACTTACGCAAAAGATTGGCAGCTGACCCTACTTTGAGCAGTCTTTCATTAAAAATAGATAAAAATAAGCCCTCTCCTTCTTTGCGAAATTCCGAATGGGGTCTGCGTTTAAGCGGCTCTACCGGTAATATAGACTGGGAAGTCTCTTATCTTTACGCCCATGACCGTTCTTTTTATTATTACGTCAAATCTTTCCCCATAAAAGGTTTTACCCTCAACACTCCCTCTAACCCGATAGAAGACTTAAAAGCCCAGCTATCAAATTTGTCTATTACTGGAGATACGGTCTATGTATCCTTTCCGCGAGATAATATTTTAGGATTTGCCTTTGAAACCACTTATAATGATGTGGGCATAAGGGGTGAATTTGCCTATCATACTGACCGGGTTTTTCTTAAGAAAAACCTTGAGGCTACAAGAAAACCTTACTGGCGCTATGTATTAGGCCTGGACTATAGTTTTGAAAACGGCCTTTACATTAATTTACAGTTTTTACAGCAAAGAATACTTGGCTGGTCAGAAGACATTCTTTTTGATCCCAAACTTGACTCCTATATCTTTATGAGGATATCTAAAAGCTATCTTGAAGACTATCTCGAGGTTCGTCTTGATGGCACTTACGGAATTACAACCAGAGGCTATTACTTGAATCCGGAAATATCTTACAAAATCAACGATGATGTAAAAATATTCGGAGGATTGCACTTGATAGACGGCCCAAAAGGTACCTTTTTTGATGTTTACGACGCCAATGATCAGGTCTATCTTGGCTTAGAAATTGTCTTTTAAAGTTCTTGAAAAGGGACTCCTTTGAAAGCGCAAGAAATCTATAAAAAATTTGTCTGGCAATACCAAAAAGTCTGGCTAATCATAATCTTTGGCTTCATGATCTTTTGTGGCTGGCAGGTAGCTCACCTTCCCGTTGTAACCTCTACTGACGCCATTATTCCCAGAGATAGCTTGTGGCATTACTACGAAAAATTTAGAGAACAGTTCGGGGCAGATGACGGTATAGCGGTAGTACTCCATAACCCCAAAGGGATTTTTAATCCTAAAACTCTTGCCTATATCCAAAAATTAACGTCGGTCTTTGAAGACGTTGACGAGATAGAAAGCGTTCTTTCTCTTACCACTATTGAAGATATCCGTGGTGGAGAAGAAACTTTTGAAGTTGAACCTTTAATAGGTGACGAAATACCTACTGACCCTAAAACTCTTGCTCATTTGAAAGAAAGAGCCCGGAAAAATCCTCTGATTTTCCGCAATCTGGTTTCAGAAGACTTTAAAACTACCCTACTCCTTTTAAGAACAACTTACCGTGGCGAAGATCTTAACTTTGAAAACCGTCTCATGCACAAAGTAGAAAGTATTTTGCAAAAAAATCCACCTCCCCCTTCTGTAGAAATACACCTTGCTGGATGGCCGGTAGTGAACGTGAACATGGCCGCCTATATGAACAAAGACCTCATGGTCTTTATCCCCGGATGTTTTGTTCTGTTATGTATACTCATCTACATCTTTTTACATTCTTGGCGGGCAGTCTTAGGGGCTGCTGTCATTATTAATCTTTCTTTAATAGCTGCTATGGCTTCCTTAAAACTGGTAGGTGGAGCCTTAAGCCCTATGACTTCGGTATTGGCTCCTTTAACTATGGCTCTGGCTCTAGCTGATGTAATCCATCTAACTGTAACTTACTTCAAGTTATCGCCTAGAGAAAGGTCTGTATCACGAGCTGTAGCTATCACCTGGGCGCCTTGCTTTTTAACGAGCCTTACCACAGCCATAGGTTTTGGCTCTCTTTTGATTTCACGAGTGCCTTCCATTCGCGAATTTGGTAGCGCTGCCGCCCTGGCCATGTTTATAGAGTATTTTCTTACCTTTACTCTCTTTGCTTTTCTTTTGCCCTGGATAAGGCAGGGTAAATTCAAACTTGGTTTCAATAAAACTTTGGTAGAACCACTGGCCAAAAATTATCCCTGGTGGTCATATAAAGTTCTAATTCTTTTTGTTTTACTTTTTGTTTTGAGCATTTTGCAAATTGATAAGATAAAAGTTGATACTAACGTTATTGACTTTTTCCATCATTCCACTCCGGTTTACAAAGACATAGATTTCGTTGATAAACACCTTGGTGGGGCTCAGACTATAGAAATTTCCCTTGAAAACCCAAAGGGAGATTTTCTTGACCCCCATTTGCTGAAAAAGATAGATGAAGTAGCCCGATGGCTCGAAAAACATCCCTTATTTTACCAGGCCATATCGCCTGCAGAATTTTTCAAACTCATGAATAGGGCCTTTCACCAGGAAGATGAAAACTATTTTCGTGTTCCTGACAGCCGCGAGTTGATATCTCAGTACTTGTTACTTTACGGAGGAGACGAGTTAGCCCACTTCTTAAATGAAGACCAAAACTGGGCCCGTATATCGGCTCGCACCCCTGAGCATAGCTCAGAAAAAATCAACGAAGCCATCACCGAACTGAACCAAAAACTGGCTCAAGTTTTCAAGGGTACAGGGGTCAAATATACCGTTACCGGAAAGACTTATCTGGTTAACCGTACCGCTGAAGATATCGTAAAAAGCCAGGTTGAAAGTCTGGCTACCGCTGCCGTTCTTATTTTTGGCATAATGTTTCTCGTGTTACGTTCGTTTAGACTGGGGCTCTTATCTATTCCCCCAAATATTTTTCCGTTGGTAGTCAACTTTGGTTTTATGGGCATTATGGGTATTCCTTTAAATACTTCTACGGCAACTATTTCTGCTGTAGCTATAGGAATAGCAGTAGATGATACCATTCATTTCCTCATTCGTTACAAACGAAACAGGAAAAACAGGGAACCTGTATCCGCGGTAAAAACTACTTTGAGGCAAAAGGGAAGCGCTGTTTTCACTACTTCGTTATCCTTAGTGGCAGCCTTTTTGGTGCTGGGCGTATCCAAGTTTATACCTACGGTTCAGTTCGGTATGTTAAGTGCTTTGGTCATTGGCCTTGCCCTTTTGGGAGATGTCCTTCTTTTACCGGCTCTTATTTATCTTCTTCGCAAGTTTTTTTAAACCAACTAAGCCGTAAGCACCCGAATATCTGGCCTTTCCTGGTGCAAGAGCCAGTCTTTCACTTCTTCGGCAATCTTTTCCGGGGTAAGGCCGTATTTTTCCCGCAAAAGAGCCGGAGCCCCGTGTTCTATAAATTTGTCAGGAAGCCCTATCCGTTTTACCGGGAAACGAAGTCCCTTTTGTTGAAAGAGTTCCAGCACCGCTGAGCCAAAACCACCTAAAAGGGTATTTTCCTCAATGGTGACCACGCGGCCGGTGCGCAGGGCCCATTCGGTGATTAGGTCTTCGTCAAGGGGTTTTACAAAACGAGCGTTTATCACCGTTGCTGAAAGACCTTCCTTAGCCAAAAGGTCTGCGGCTTTTAGGGCAGGATAAACCATATTCCCTATAGCCACTAACAAAATGTCTTCCCCTTCGCGAAAGATTTCGCCTTTACCTATGGGGATTTCTTTGAGTTCCCAGTCAAGACTTGCTCCTTCGCCTGCTCCGCGAGGATAGCGCACAGCCACAGGCCCCTGGCATTTTACCGCTGTATAAAGCATGTGCTGGAGTTCATTTTCGTCTTTAGGGGCCATAACGATCATGTTAGGAATAAGGCGAAGGTAAGTCAGATCAAACTGGCCCTGGTGAGTGGGGCCGTCTTCACCGACAATACCAGCCCTGTCAATGGCAAAGACTACATGGAGGTTGGTCAAAGCCACGTCGTGTATAATCTGGTCAAAAGCCCGCTGGAGAAAAGTAGAATAAATAGCACAAACCGGAATCATACCACCCAAAGCCAGGCCAGCGGCAAAGGTGACGGCGTGCTGCTCAGCGATACCTACGTCAAAGAAGCGCTCGGGGAAACGCTCAGAAAAGGCCTTAAGCCCGGTGCCGGAAGGCATAGCCGCGGTAATGGCCACAAGTCTTGGTTCCATTTCCCCTAGGCGGACCATGGTTTTGGAAAAAACACTGGTATAGGAAGGGGGCTTGTTTTTACTTGTTTTGGGTTTGCCGGTCTTTATGTCAAAAGGCCCCAAGCCGTGAAACTTTTCAGGTTCCTCTTCAGCCGGACGATACCCTTTACCCTTTTTGGTCAGCACATGCACCAGAGTGGGCCCTTCAAGATTTTTCACGTTTCTTAGGGTATCAATAAGTGTTTCCAGATTATGGCCGGGAATAGGCCCGACGTAACGAAAGCCAAGGGCCTCAAAAAGCATACCCGGAGTCAAGAGGCATTTAATGGCATCTTCACTCTTTCTAATAGCCGTAACCAGGTGTTCTCCCCCGGGGAGATGGCTGACAAAGCTTTCTAGTTCTCTCTTAAGTCGCCTGGCCACCGGGCCGGTGAGTTTTCGGGAAAGAAAAGACGAAAGCGCGCCCACGTTCGGTGAGATGGACATTTCGTTGTCGTTTAAAATAACAATCAAGTCTTTTTTGAGATGGCCGGCGTTGTTAAGCCCTTCAAAGGCGAGCCCGGCGGTCATAGAGCCGTCACCAATAACGACTACGACTTTACCTTCTTGTTTGAGAAAGTCCTGAGCGGTCACCAGGCCCAGGGCCGCAGAAATTGACGTGCTGCTGTGGCCCACGTCAACGATATCGTGAGGGCTTTCGGAACGTTTGGGGAAACCCGCTATGCCGCCATATTGACGCAGGGTGTGAAATTTATCGCGACGGCCAGTCAAAAGTTTGTGGGCGTAGGCTTGGTGGCCAACGTCCCAGACGATTTTATCTTTAGGGGAATCAAACACGTAGTGTAAAGCCACCGTAAGTTCAATTACGCCCAGGTTAGGTGCCAGATGGCCACCGGTTTCCGCTACTGTTTTAACTATGACTTCCCGCAATTCCTCAGTTAGCTTTTCAAGCTGCCTTAGCCTAAATTTTTTGAGGTCAGCAGGAGAGTTGACTTTTTCTAAAAGTTTGGCCATGGTTTCCCCTAAGTTTTACTTAATTTTTACAAAATTTTAACTTAAAACGGAAAAAGAGGCGAGAGCTATGTCCCTTTATACTTTGGTAACCTTGTTACTCTGTCTCGCCGTACTTTCTGGCTACCTTAATTATCGTCTACTTAAGTTGCCAAGCGGTATAGGGGCCACTTTAGTAGCTATTTTTATTGGCTTTTTGGCTCTTGCCGCGGAAAGTCTTTGGCCTGAATGTCCCTTAACCATTCACCTTAAAAAAGTTGTTCAGGATATTGAATTTGAAGAAGCGGTTTTACACTGGATGCTAGGTTTTCTTCTTTTTGCCGGAGCTCTTCACGTAGAATTAGATACCCTGCTTAAACGTTTACGAAGTATTCTTAGTTTGGCTACCCTTGGTGTGTTTTTGTCAACCACCATAATTGGTTTTTCTCTTTATTTTTTAGCCAAGATTTTTGGTTTACACCTGCCAATCCTTTGGGCCTTATTATTCGGGGCTTTGATTTCTCCGACTGATCCCGTAGCCGTACTTGCTACTTTAAGAAAAGCCGGCGTATCTAAAGAAACCGAGATAGTAATTGTGGGCGAATCTTTATTAAATGACGGTGTGGCTGTAGTTATCTTTTTGGCCTTACTGGAAATGCTTAAAACCCAAGCAGGAATTGATGTTTTCCACATTCTGGTCTTTCTTGTCCAGGAATGTTTCGGAGGTCTGGTCCTAGGTGCTTTACTAGGATTTTTGGCTTTTTTATTGCTAAAAGATGTTGATGATTATGAACTGGAAGTCCTAATTACCGTAGCCTTAGTTATGCTCTGTTTTTCTCTGGCAGAAAAATTTCATCTATCTGGTCCCTTAGCGGTAGTAGCCGCTGGGCTCCTTATCGGGAACCACGGTCGGCGTTTGGCCATGAGCCCCAAGACCATAGAACATATAGATACTTTCTGGCGTCTTGTTGATAGCCTGTTAAACGCTGTTTTGTTTTTGCTAATCGGCCTTGAAATTTTGGTTATCAATCAATTTAATCTGTTTCTGGCTTTAGCCAGTATATTTCTAGTTCTTTGTGGGCGCTTTTTAAGCGTTTCGGTAAGTATGGCTATAGCCAAACCGCTAAAATCCCTTTCTTTTCAGAAAATTTTATTTTTTACCTGGTGCGGTCTAAAAGGTGGTATTGCCGTTGCCCTTGCCTTTTCTCTGCCTGAACATCCCTTAAAATCTACTTTGTTATCTCTTACTTATTTCAACGTAGTATTTTCCGTGATAGGGCAGGGGTTAACTTTAAAAACCTTGGCCCAAAGGCTCAAATTTTAAAGCTTTCTTTCAAGCACGTAATAGGCAATGTCCGCCAGGGTTTTAGCTTTATCACCCAATATGGCTATAGAAGAGAGAGCCTCT
The DNA here is from genome assembly GCF_000217795.1 of Thermodesulfatator indicus DSM 15286. Taxonomy (NCBI): domain Bacteria; kingdom Pseudomonadati; phylum Thermodesulfobacteriota; class Thermodesulfobacteria; order Thermodesulfobacteriales; family Thermodesulfatatoraceae; genus Thermodesulfatator; species Thermodesulfatator indicus. The sequence continues at coordinate 1,597,991 of NC_015681.1, read as the reverse complement.
TCAAGGAGGCTTCGGGCTTTAGCACGTGAAGCTTCAAGCCCAAATAAGGCCGGATAAGTAGCCTTTTTCTTTTTGAGGTCAGAGCCTATGGGCTTCCCAAGGGTCTTTTCATCAGCGGTAAGGTCAAGGATATCGTCAATAATCTGAAAGGCATGGCCGATATTCCAGCCGTAGCTTGATAAGGCCTCTTTTTCTTTTTTGCCTGTCCCTACGAGCGTGGCTCCCAGAAGCACTGAGGCCCTAATCAAAGCGGCGGTCTTGTGGCGGTGGATAAAAGCTAGTTCTTCGGCCGTTACGTTTCGACCTTCAGCCAGAAGGTCAGCCATTTGCCCGGCCACCATACCGTAAAGACCAGCGGCTTCGGCCACCAGGCGAATGCCTTCAAGTAAATTTTCTTGCGGGAATTTATCGGCCAGCTCTTCGTGCGCCAGAAGGCGAAAGGCATGGGTCAAAAGCCCGTCGCCAGCAAGGATAGCCGTGGCCTCATCAAAGGCCTTGTGGCAGGTGGGCTTGCCGCGGCGTAAGTCGTCATCGTCCATAGCAGGCAGGTCGTCGTGAATAAGAGAATAAGTGTGGATACACTCAATGGCACAGGCTGCTGGCAAAACGTCTTCTGGCTTACCTCCGGCAGCCTCAGCGCCAGCCATAACGAGGATGGGCCTTAGCCTCTTTCCGCCTGACATAAGGCTATAGTGCATGGCTTCAAAAAGACGCCTGGCCTGACCGTCAAGATAAGGAACATAAAATTCTAAGGCCCTATTAACGAGCTCCTGTTTGCTCTTAAGCCAATCAAAAAAATCTGCTGAAAGCCCCATCTATTCCTCGAATAAAGAAAATTCCTGGCGCACTAAATGGCCTTCAGAGTCTTTTAACAAGACTTCTATTTTTTTCTGGGCTTCCTGAAGGAGACTTTCGCAGTAGCGCACAAGCCTTACGCCTTCTTCATAACGCTTTAACGCCTCTTCAAGGGGGAGCTCATTTTCTTCAAGCTCGTGAACAATGACTTCAAGCCTTTTTAAGGCCTCTTCGTAGCGCATCAAAACACCTCAAGGAGCATTTTAGGGTCTACTTTAACACCTTCAATGTAACAGCCAAAGTGGAGATGCGGGCCAGTAACTCTCCCGCTGGCGCCAGAGAGGGCAATTTTTTCGCCTTTGTCCACCGCTTGCCCGGTTTTAACCAAAATTTTATCAAGGTGACAATAAACAGTGTAGATGCCCAGGCCGTGGTCAATGATTACGATTTTCCCCGGCAAATAAAAATCTCCGGTCAAGACCACCCGTCCGCTATTGGCCGCTTTTACAGGTGTACCTTTAGGAACAGCGATATCAATGCCAGAATGATGGCTCCTTGGCACGCCATTGTAAACCCTTCTAAAGCCAAAAGGGCTTGAAAGACGCCCGGCCACCGGCCACACAAAAGGGCCTTCAAGCAAAGGCTCGGGAGTAAAGCCTCTTAGCGCCTGCTTAATGGCTTTTACTTCTCTTTTTATGCGGTCAATCACCTCTGGCGGGTAATGAATCATCTTAGGAGGCACTTCCAGATGCTCTTCAGGATACTTTTTGGGATAAATTTTGACTTGATAGGAATAAATTTTTTCGGCGTAAATTTTTAAGGGATAAGATCCTGGTTTGGTATTTAAAGGCACGGCTAAAAGGGCATAGAACCTTTGGCGATAGGCAAAAGGCCTATAATTTTTACCGAGGAATTCAACTTTCTTTACTTTTTTAGGTAGCTCTAGAAGCAACGGTGCCCCTGGATAAGGCTTTTCCGGAAGATAACTTAAGGCCAAAGCTTTAATGGGTAATATCGTAAAAAAAGCGAAAAAAAAGAGGACTAATTTATTTTTCACCCCTTGCTCCCAACTAAAGTTTAACTTCTAAACCCACCCCAGAGGCGACTTCTCTGAGATCTTTACAAAATTCAGAAAACATAATGTAGATCGCCACGGCACCTGGCGCCTCGGGAAGGGATTGATTTGGTTGCTTAAACCTTGCGACAGGGATCCCTTCGCTAGCGCTCGGGACAGGAAATGCAATCCCTGCGCCAATAGCCATCTACCGTCAGCCATCTGCCACCAGCCATCTACCATTTAGTCACTGCGAGCCCGTATGGGCGAAGCAGTCTTTTAAACATGAAAAATCTCTTTTACCTCCACTCGGAGTTTACCTTGATGCAAAAGAATATCTAATTCATCACCTGGTAAAACTTCTCGGGCTTCTTTGATTACTTTACCAGAAGGTTTGCGGGTGATGCTATATCCCCTTGCTAGCACGGCTAGGGGAGATAAGCTTTCAAGTTGTCTCACAAGAGAGACGAGCTTATTTCTTTTGGTCTCCAGGTGGCGCGCAAAAGAAAGATCAAGCCTTCTTTTAAGCAGGCCAAGCCTTTCTCTGCTTTCATAAATTTTCTGGCGAGGGTCTTTAAGCTGCTTTTTCAAATGATTGAGTTTTTGTTCTTCTCGCAAGAGTTTTTCTTTTAAAGCCTTGTGTAGGGCTCTGAATTTGAGGCCAAGGTCATAAGCGAGCTCATTTAAATTGGGAAATACAAGTTCAGCCGCCGCGGTAGGCGTTGGCGCCCGAGCGTCAGCCACCAGATCGCAGATAGTTACGTCTATTTCGTGGCCAACGGCTGAAACTACCGGCACTGGTGAAGCAGCAATGGCTCTGGCCAGACCTTCGTGGTTGAAGGGCAAAAGGTCTTCAAAAGAACCCCCACCCCGCGCGATAACAATCACTTCTACTTCGGAAAACCTTCCCAGGGAGTAAAGGGCTTCAACAATTTCCTGAGGAGCCTCATCACCTTGAACCTTTACCGGATAAATAATTACACGGGCTTTAGGATTGCGGAAAAAGCCCACGCGCAAAAAGTCGTGAATAGCAGCCCCATGAAGAGAGGTAATAAGACCTACTGCTTTTGGCCAGAAGGGAAGAGGCCTTTTGCGGGCTTCATCAAGCAGGCCTTCGACGGCAAGCTTTTTCTTAAGTTGTTCAAGGGCCAGGCGAAAAGCACCGTAGCCCACGGGTTCTACCTGTTGGACGATTAGTTGATATTCACCACGAGGCTCATAAAGGCTAAGCCTGCCAAAGCAGAGAACGTGCAGGCCGTCTTCAAGTTTAAAGGCAAGGTTGGGGCGATAGCTCCGAAACATAACTGCCTTAAGCACGGCCCCATCATCTTTCAAAGAAAAGTAAAGATGGCCATTGGCAGAACTCTTGGTATTTGAAACTTCGCCTTCTACCCAGACAAAAGGAAATTTCTGTTCAAGGAGATCTTTTAACTCAGCGGTGAGTTCGCTTACCGAGAGGACCCGACGATTATTTTTTATATCACCCCTTGCCAAAGCCTCCATAGAGACTAACAAGTTTAATTGGACTTAAGCTTAATAACAATAGACAATAGTTAGAAACATATTCTTTCTAATAAGGAGGTTAAAATGGTCAAAAAAGACCTTTACGAGATATTAGGGGTTAGCCCAGACGCCAGCCAGGAGGAAATCAAAAAGGCCTATCGGCGGCTGGCGCGGAAATATCACCCGGATCTTCATCCAGGAGACAAAGAAGCCGAAGAAAAATTCAAAGAAATTCAAGAGGCCTACGAGATCCTTTCTGATCCACAAAAGCGGGCTGAGTACGACAAGCTCCGCCAGGCAGCCAGTGCCTTTAGTTTTACCACTCCGGGCGGAGAAAGGGCTTATGACTTTAGTTTCTTCATGGACGAAGAAAGTCCCTTTGGAGGATTTGCTGATATTTTTGCCGACCTCTTCGGTTTTGAAAGGGGCTGGGAACCTGGTCCAGAACCAGGAGCAGATGTGCTCTACCGCGTAGAGGTCCCCTTCAGGCAGGCGGCCTTAGGCGGTGAAATAGAAATAGAAGTACCTCTTGAAAAACCGTGTCCTGCCTGCCATGGCCAGGGTATTGACCTCTCAAGTGCCGAGACCTGTCCCTATTGTAACGGCAAAGGCAAAAAAGAATACAAACGCGGCGCCGTGCGAATGATTGAAATCTGCCCCCATTGTAAGGGCGTGGGCCGAAAGGCTACCAAACTCTGCCCCACCTGCCAGGGAGCAGGAACAATCAGAGAAACAGAGCGCTTGAAAGTAAAAATTCCAGCCGGAGCCGAAACTGGCACAAGGCTCAGAATACCAGGAAAAGGGATGCCGGGACGTAAAGGTGGCCCACCAGGAGACCTTTATCTGGAACTGGTAGTCAAACCTGACCCGCGTTTTGAACGCAAAGGCTATGACCTTTACCTCAAACAGCCCATAGGCCTATTTACGGCGGTACTCGGTGGCCAGGTGGAAGTGCCCACTTTAGACGGCAAGGTGCGAATGAAGGTGCCCCCTGGTACCCAGTGTGGCCAGAAGTTTCGCCTGCGTGGCAAGGGGATCCCCCGACCTGATGGAGGGCGAGGAGATCTATATGTAGAGGCCATGATAACCGTACCCAAGAATTTGACTCCTGAAGCCAGGAAAAAGTTTGAAGAATTAAAGGCTATGATTCCCGAAGCCACTTAAATAGGCTGAAGGGGGAGTTAGCTATGCAGGTAAAAATAGGAAATTGCGTATTAGAGCTGGTAAAAGGAGACATAACCCAGCAGGACACCGAAGCCATTGTTAACGCCGCCAACGAGGAGCTAATTCCAGGCGGCGGTGTAGATGGGGCCATTCACCGAGCAGGTGGGCCAAGCATTGCCGAAGAGGCCCGCCGCTACGGACGTTGCCCAACCGGAAGCGCGGTAATCACCGGAGCCGGAAACCTCAAAGCCAAATACGTAATCCATGCCGTGGGCCCCATCTGGCGTGGCGGCAACCACGGAGAACCTGAACTGCTCGCCAGCGCTTACCGTTCGGCTTTAAAACTCTGTCTAGAAAAAGATATAAATTCCGTAGCTTTTCCTTCTCTTTCTACGGGAGCTTATGGTTATCCCTTAAAGGAGGCTGCTAGAGTAGCGCTTTCTACTATCATTTCCTTTCTTAAAGAACACCAGAAGCCAGCGCTGGTGCGCCTGGTTCTCTTTGGCGAAGACGCTTATCAAACTTATGAAAAGGCTTTGAAAGAGCTGATGGGAACACCCAAGTAAGATTACCTTCAAACCAGAATTTAGGATTAATCTACAGGGCGGTTGAAGGTGCTCATAGTTTTGGGAAGATCGTGTTCGAGAAGATAATCAAGGGCTTCAACTGCCCTTTCTAATACTTTTTTTACTAAAGGTATTTCTGATTCTGAAAAAGGAGAAAGCACGTATTCCCTTACGGTAACTCCCTGAGGGGGGCGCCCTATCCCTAATTTTAGTCGAGGGAATTCTTTGGTACCTAAGGCGTCAATAACGGACTTTACTCCTCGATGTCCGCCAGCCCCACCTTTTGGTACAAATTTAAGACGACCTAACGGCAGATCCAAATCGTCATGTATTACCAAAATCCGTTCAGAGGAAATTTTTAATTTACGGCTCCAGGGAGCCACCGCCTCTCCAGAAAGATTCATAAAGGTCTGAGGCTTCACGAGAAAGGCATCTTTGTAAGCAGAGACTAATGACTGATAGGCACCCTGAGAAAACTTAAGGCCCTTAAGACTTGCAAGTTCATCTAAAACCAGGAAACCAAAGTTATGTCTGGTAAACCGATATCGGGGCCCCGGATTACCGAGGCCCACCCAAAGCCAGGAATACTTGCCCACGGTTATTCGCTGGTTTCAGTCTCGGTTTCAGCGGTTTCTTCAACTTCAGCCTCTTCTTTTTCTTCCTCAGGTGCAAGTACTGTTACCACCGGCTCATCAGGGTTATCTAAATAGCGCACACCCTCTGGCGGAGTAAGATCTTTCACGTGGATAACATCACCCTGATCAAGTTCAGAAACATCTACTTCAATTTTGTCAGGAATAAGGCCTGGTAAACAAGCCACGGTCATAGTTTGAAGGAGCTGCTGCAAGTGCCCACCGGTTTCAACTCCCTTGGCCTTACCAACCAATTCAATGGGCACTTCCACTTCTACTTCACGCTCCATAGAAATTTCATAAAAATCTACGTGAAGAATTTCATCAGTAACTGGGTGATACTGAAGATCTTTGACCAGGGCTATCTTTTTTAAGGTAGAACCGTTGTTTTCAAGGGTAAGGTTAAAAATAAGCTGTTCATCACGATAACGATAAAGATATTTCTTTAGTTCATTAAGCTTTACCGCCAAAGGTACAGGCTCTGTCTCCGGGCCGTAAATAACTCCAGGCACTAACCCCTGAGCTCGCAACTTGCGGGCTATTTCTTTACCAGTCTTAGGTCTTATCGTGGCGGTTAGTTCGATAGTTTTCATGTTGCTTTCCTCCTAAACTTTTTCAAAAATTTTATACGAAAAGTGAGCTTACGGAATCATCATGGTGGATTCTCCTGATAGCTTCACCTAAAAGCTCTGCCACCGAAAGAACTTTTATTTTCTTAAGTTTTTTCGCCTCTTCCCTGAGAGGAATGGTATCCGTAACAACTATGGATTTCATAGGTGATTTTTTAATTCTTTCAAGGGCTGGCCCGGAAAGAACAGGGTGCGTAGCCATACCGTGAACTTCTTTGGCTCCTCTTTCAGAAAGGGCTTCAGCTGCTTTACACATGGTGCCAGCGGTATCAATCATGTCATCTAAGATGATGGCTACTTTCCCTTTTACGTCACCAACCACGTTCATAACCTCACTTTCATTTGGACGGAGACGACGCTTGTCAATAATAGCCAAGCCAGCTTCTAGTCTTTTAGCATAAGCCCGGGCCCTTTCCACTCCACCAGCATCAGGAGAAACAATAACAAGATCTTTACCCCTGAATTCTTCTTTTATATAGCGGATAAGCACAGGAGCGGCGTAAAGATGGTCCACCGGAATATCAAAAAACCCCTGGATTTGCCCGGCGTGAAGGTCAATAGTCAAGACTCGGCGAGCACCAGCCACGGTTATAAGATTGGCTACCAGCTTAGCGGTAATAGGAGTACGAGGGATAACCTTTCGGTCTTGGCGGGCATAGCCGTAATATGGAATTACCGCTGTAATTCTTCTGGCCGAAGCCCGTCTTAAAGCATCGACCATAATAAGAAGTTCCATAAGATTATCGTTCACCGGAGGGCAGGTAGGCTGAATAACAAAAGCATCTGAACCACGCACGTTTTCTTTAATTTCAACGTAAATCTCTCCGTCACTAAAAGTCTTAACCACTGCCTGCCCTAACGGAATACTAAGGTAGGCAGATATTTTGCGAGCAAGATCTGGATTGGCATTACCAGTAAAAATTTTTAAGTGATTGAGAAACATATCTTTATCCCTCCTTAGAGGTCTTTTCGTAATAATTCGTAGCTACCTCTACTTTTTTTAAGTTATCTTTTAAAAAAGCGTTAGCCGCTTTCACGGCTTGGGCCTCTTCCCTAAAAACACCAAAAAGGGCCCCACCACTCCCACTTAAGAGAGCGGCTTTGGCGCCCAAAGATAATAATTTATCTTTTAACCCCTTCAATTGGGGATAATGTTCAAAAATAAGTTCCTGAAAATCATTAACCAGCCCCTGCTCCCACAAGGGCTGGTTTGCGTCATAATTAGGAGGAAGTTGCGGAATTGTCAACCTTAAATTTTCATAGGCCCACTTGGTAGAAATTTCGACTTTGGGAACAAGAATTACATACCACGCCGGAAAAGTTGGCCAAAAAGAAAGCTTTTCTCCAATACCACGGGCGAGAGCAGTACTAAAGGACGAAACAAAAAAAGGTACATCTGCTCCCAATTCCTTGGCTAAGGCGATAAGTTCTGACTCGCTGAAGGACTTAAATTTTTCGTTAAGCACTCGTAAAACCGCAGCCGCATCACTGCTTCCTCCTCCAAGACCGCTACCAGGGGGCACATTCTTTTGCAACTCAATATGAAGACCAAAATTAAGATCTGTTTTTTGGACAAAAAGATGAGCAGCTTTTATACAAAGATTTTCTAGACCTAAGGGCACATTTTCTCCTTTTACCTCGAGAGAGAGGCCCTTTTCTCTAAAAGAAATAATTAACCTGTCCCCAAAAGTAATCTTTTGAAAGATAGTGTAAAGCTCGTGATACCCGTCTTCTCGACGGTCAATGATTTTCAAGACAAGATTTATCTTTGCCGGAGCAAAAACGGAAACCCTATTGGCCACTTACCTTAAGAAAAATCATACGAAGTTCGTAAAGAATAGTATCTAGAAGCTTTTCTTCTTCTCTGGTGAGGTTACCGCGGGTCTTTTCCCTCAACATATCAAGAATATCAATCGTTTGCCTGGCAAGGGCTAAGTCTTTTCTCTTTTCCTGGGTTTGGGGGTCAGGTAGCTCTCCCAAATGCACTAATGCCGAAGTATTTAGCGAAAGAACAAACATACTAAAGTTGACCGGGGGCAATTCTTCACGTTTCTCTTTCTCGTCCATATAAACCCCTTTTAAAAATATTTTCTAACCAAGCAAAACCGCCTCCTCGCATTTTAATTGTTTTTAGCAGGAGGCGGATACCAGAATATAATCTTTATTTAACCACGAGAACAGGCACTTTAGAAATATTCAAAAGTTTAGAGGTAACACTTCCCATAATCAATTCTGAAAGCATTGATTTTCCTTGATAACCAACTATCAATAAATCTACGTCGTATTCTTCGGCGTAATTGGCTATGCTTTCAGGTGCATTCCCTTCAAGGAGCACACCGGTGTACGGCACTCCTTCCTTTTTAGCTTCTTCAGCCCCTCGTTCTAAAATAGCTTCTCCTTCTTTGCGTAGCTCTGCTTCTATTTCTATTATCATTCCGCCCAAATCGACAAATTCTGAAGGGATAGGCAAGACATGAACAGCAATAATTTCTGCTTCCAGTCTTTTGGCCCAGTTAAGGGCCTCTTTTAAAGCATTGAAACTCTTTTCTGAACCATCAAGCCCTACTACTATTTTTTTAATTTCTACGCTCATGATTTCCTCCTAACTAATTTCTAGCACACTCTTTAGGACTTCCTTTAAGCTTTTCCAAAGCATGATTCAATACAGGAAGAATCACTTCAAGGGATTCTTCTACGGCCTTGGGACTTCCCGGAAGATTAATAATAAGACTTTGTTTTCTAACACCAGCTATTCCTCTGGTTAACATGGCGTAAGGCGTATGTCTCATACCTTCCATCCTTATAGCCTCGGCTATTCCAGGAACTTCTCTTTCAATGGCAGCTTTAGTCGCCTCAGGAGTAACATCACGTGGGGCAAGCCCTGTGCCCCCTGTAGTAACGATAAGATCGATTCCTTTTCTGTCCACCCAGTCCACTAAAACTACAAGAATTTCCTCATAATCATCAGGTAAAATGCGATAAGCCACTACATCAAAACCCTCTTTCTGCAATGCTTCTTTAATCAAAGGGCCAGCGGTGTCTTCTCTTTCCCCAAGGGCACCTTTATCTGAAAGGGTTAACACACCCGCCGTATAGGCCATTTATTTCTCCTCCTCTTTGGCTTCAGCCATTATCTTTTCAGCAATTTGAGGGGGAACTTCTTCGTAGTGAGAAAATTTCATACGAAAAGTCCCTCGTCCTCCAGTAATAGCGTTTAAATCAAGGGCATAGCGCTGGACTTCTGCCAGTGGCACCTGGGCCATGATTACCTGCTTACCGGCTTTGGGCTCCATCCCTAAAACTCGACCTCTTCGGGCATTAATATCGCCAATCACATCTCCCATAACATCATCTGGAACTTCGATTTCAAGCTCCATGATGGGTTCAAGCAAAATAGGCTGGCACTCCTGGATCCCTTTTTTGAAACACTGAGAAGCAGCTATCATAAAAGCCATATCTGAAGAATCTACTTCGTGGCTCTTACCATCGTAGAACTGGACTTTTACATCCACTACAGGATAACCAGCAAGAGGTCCTTTTTCCAAAGCTTGGCGCACTCCCTTTTCCACCGCAGGTACGAAATTTCGGGGTACATTCATCCCTACAAGGGTTTCCACAAACTCAAACCCTTGCCCTCGCGGCAGAGGATAAATGTTAAAATGTACCTCAGCAAACTGCCCTCTACCACCAGTTTGTTTTTTGTGTCGATAAATAACACCCTCTTTAGGCTTTTTGATGGTCTCGCGATAAGGAATTTTGGGAAGAGAAAGCTTAACGTTTACACCATATTTGCGGGAAAGTTTTTCAATAGTGGCTTCAATATGAATCTGGCCAAGCCCTGAAAGAAGTATCTCTCGGCTTTCTTCATCTCGGCTAATAACAAGGCTCGGGTCTTCCTCCTGAAGTTTTACCAGTGCTGCCCCGATTTTTTCCTCATCACTTCGACTCTCAGGATGTAAAGCATAAGTTAATACCGCGTGGGGAAGAGTGGGCATGGGATAGATGATAGGAGCTTCAGGGTCGCAAAGGGTATCTCCTGTTTTGGTTTCAGAAAGTTTAGGAATTACACAAAACATTCCAGGCACTGCCTGCTCACAAGGGGACATTTCTTTGCCTTCAGGAATAGCCAGGTTAGCGTATTTTTCTTTTACATCCCGTATCGGATTAAGCAAAGTTCCTTCTTTTTTAAGAGTGCCTGAAACAATCCTAGCAAAGGAAAGTCTTCCAGCGTAAGGGTCCATAAAAGTTTTGAAAATAATAAGAGAAATCGGGGCTTCTGGATGCGGTTCACGACGATCCGGCTCACCTTCAGGGGTTTTCCCTTCACGAGGGCCTCTTTCTACTGGAGATGGCAAAAATTCAACAATCAAATCCAAAAGAGGCTGAATACCTATTAGTTTATCTACGGAACCACAGGAGACAGGCACAAAACGGCCTTCAAGAATACCTCGTTTAAGGCCTTTGACTATTTCTTCAGCAGTTAGTTCGCCTTCTTCTAAAAATTTTTCCAGCAAGTCGTCATCACTTTCAGCGGCATATTCGATAAGATTGGCCCGCAGTTCTTCTATTTTTTCTTCTAATTCAGAAGGCATATCCACAATTTTCAATTTACCGTCTGAAAATTCATAGGCCTTCATGGTAAGAAGATCTACTATGCCACTCAGGTTCTCTTCGCGTCCTATGGGATAGGCCACAGGCACGGCCCTTATCTCCAGGCGTTCTTCTAAAACGGCGCAAGCCTGGTCAAAATCGGTATGTTCGCGGTCAAGCTTATTAATAAAAGCCGCACAAGGTAGGCCGAACTCTTTCACAAAGGCAAAAACTTTTTCTGTTTGTACTTTGACAGGCGCCGTAGCGTCTATCACTAAAAGGGCGTTATCCGCCGCCCAGGTAGCTAATTTGGTTTCAGCATTAAAATTATCGTCTCCTGGAGGATCTAAAAAGAAAATTTCATGTTTTTTCCAGGAGAAATGATGGCAAGCTGTGGAAATAGTGATCTTGCGTTTTTGTTCCTCAGGCTCGAAATCAAGGATTGAGCTTCCTTCATCTACTCTCCCTAGCTTTCCGGTCTTGCCAGCGATAAATAGCATAGCCTCAGCCAGGGAGGTCTTTCCTGCACCACTTTGAGAAAGTAGAACCAAGTTTCTAATTTTGGCAATCTCCATAGGCCCTCCTTGAATTAGTTGAAGATCTTTTGTAATTGAGGCTAGCGCAAATTGAATGAAAGTGTCAAGAAACTTGAACAACAGGGATAGGCAAATTTTGATTAGCAGAGCTGCGCTTTGTAATTAGTTTGTTTCTCTCTTCAAAATTTTATCTACCCAGACAGGAACAACTTCAGAAGCCGGTCCATAATGATGTTCGTGGAAATAATCGGCTACTGTTGAAGGCTCAAGGTTTAGCTCCACACACCAGGCCCCACATTCTCTAGCTATCATTACAAAGCCTGCGGCTGGGTAAACAGTTCCTGAGGTACCAATAGCCACAAAAAGATCGCACTCTTTTAGGGCCTTGTAAATTTCATCTAAATAAAAGGGCATTTCCCCAAACCAAACTACATGAGGACGCAAAGTCCCTTGGCGGCCACATTTAGGACATTTAGTTTCCGGAAAAATTTCTCCTTCTTCTTTAAGAATAACGTTACAAGCCTCACAGCGCACTTTTAACAACTCTCCATGCATGTGAAGCAAGTTACGACTTCCAGCTCTTTCGTGTAGATCATCAACATTTTGAGTTACTAGAAGAACCTCTCCTGGGAACTCTTGCTCAAGACGAGCTAAAGCGTAATGAGCTGGATTGGGTTTAACCTTGAAGAGATCACGACGTCTCTGATTATAAAATTCGTGTACAAACCGTGGATTTTTGCGAAATCCTTGAGGAGTAGCCACCTCTTCGAGACTATATTTTTCCCACAGTCCGCCTTTGTCACGAAAAGTCTGAATTCCAGATTCTGCAGAGATACCTGCCCCGGTAAGGATGACAATCTTGGAAATTTGATTGAGACCCATATTTTAAAGATAACCAAATTTTAGGGACAGGCGAAAATTTTTCAAGTATTAAACACAAATTGACTCGCAATTTCCGGGACTTAAATTTTTAGTAGTCCTACTTTAAATTCCCCAAAGAACGGAAAATTGGGAGGGAAAAGATGAGGATTGCGCAAGTGGCGCCACTTCATGAAAGTGTGCCTCCTAAACTATACGGTGGAACTGAACGCGTGGTTCACTATTTAACCGAAGAGTTGGTCAAAATGGGGCACGAAGTCACCCTATTCGCCTCTAAAGACTCTCAGACTTCAGCCAGGCTTATCCCCTGCACCGAAAGGTCTTTAAGGCTTGACCCGACCGTAAAAGATCCGCTGGCGCACCACATAATAATGCTTGAAAAAGTAGCCCGGTATGCTCATCAGTTTGACATTATCCATTTTCACATTGATTACATACATTTTCCTCTGATGAGACGCTTAAATATTTCCCATGTTACCACCCTTCACGGGCGTTTAGATATCCCCGACTTAAAGCCTCTTTACCAGGAATTTAATGAAGCCCCGGTGGTTTCCATCTCCAACGCCCAGCGTGGACCCTTACCCATGGCCCGTTGGGTGGCCACGGTTTACCACGGTTTACCTGAAGACCTTTATCGTTTCCGCGAAAAGCCTGGCAAATATCTGGCTTTTTTAGGGCGCATATCTCCTGAAAAGCGGCCAGACCGGGCTATTAAAATAGCCGAGCGCGCGGGCATGAAGCTTCTCATAGCCGCCAAAGTTGATCAGGCAGACAGAGCCTACTTTGAAGCCGTTATCAAGCCTTTGCTTAAAAGCCCCTGGGTAGAGTTCATAGGTGAGATAAACGATCGCGAAAAAGACGAATTCTTGGGCAACGCTTACGCCCTGCTCTTCCCTATAGACTGGCCTGAGCCTTTTGGCCTGGTGATGATAGAAGCCAACGCCTGTGGCACTCCGGTTATAGCCTGGCGTTGTGGTTCAGTGCCAGAGATCATTGAACACGGAGTAAACGGTCTCATAGTAGAAAGCCTTGACGAAGCCGTTAAAGCCGTGGAAAAGGTCTCGCAGCTCAGTCGCCAAAAATGCCGCGAAGTTTTTGAAAAGCGTTTCACCTCAAAGGTTATGGCCAAAAATTATCTTGCTGTTTACGAAAGCATACTGGAACAGAAAAAACCTCTGCTTAAGGCGGCATGAAAAAGTGTATAACCGAGCCAAAATTGCAGCAGTTTTACATACTGGCCACTTCTCCGGGCCTGGCTAAAGAGGCCCTTATTTTAAAACACGGGGATTCGTTTGCCCTGTTTGACCCCCATGGCGATATCAGACAGGAAGGCCTTGGAGAGCAGGGATTATATCATTGCGGTACCCGTTTTCTATCTAAACTTGAACTACATTTTTGCCAGGCCCGCCCCTTCTGGCTCAATTCCGCCACCACGCAAGACAATCTGATGGTGGTAAGTGATCTAACTAACCCTGACATGCTACTTGAAGAGGAAGAGTTTTTACCCCGCGGAAGTGTTCATATTCTAAGACAAAAATTTCTTTACAAAGGCACCTGTTACGAGGCCGTCAAGATAGAAAATTTCTCTCCCTGTAAAATTCATCTACCCTTAAGTATTGCTTACGACGCCGACTTTGTGGACATCTTTGAAGTAAGAGGATTCAAACGAAAAAAGAAAGGCAAGTTTTTCCCCGTTCAAGTTGACACGGCCTCGGTAACCTTTAAGTACCTCGGGCTTGACGGGAAGCTTCGTATTACCAAAATAATCTTTGACCCACCTCCGGCAGAGTTAAACACCAATGAAGCAGTCTTTCACCTTGAACTCAACCCCAAGGAAAAGACCAATATTTTTGTGGTTATAGCCTGTTTCCTTGATCAGGAAGATGAGCCTGTCCCTTTTGTAAGGGCCTATCTTTCCAATCGGCAAGAGCTAAAACGCCTGCGCCGCACAAGTTGCCAGGTAAGCTCACCTCAAGAGTTTTTTGACGCCTGGCTTAAACGCTCGGAAAGTGACCTCTTCATGATGCTTACAGAGACCCCTTACGGGCTCTATCCTTATGCCGGAATCCCCTGGTTTAACACCTACTTTGGCCGAGACGCCATAATCACTGCCCTTGAAAGTCTCTGGCTAAACCCTGAAATAGCCAAAGGAGTATTGCGATTTCTTGCCGCCACCCAGGCCACTGAATTTGACCCTGCCCGTGACGCCGAGCCAGGCAAAATTCTTCACGAAATGCGCTTTGGCGAGCTAGCCGCTACGGGAGAAATCCCCTTTGCCCGCTATTACGGCACTGTTGACGCCACTCCTCTTTTTTTAGTTCTAGCCGGAGCTTATTACGAAAGAACCCAGGATATCAATCTGATAAAAGACCTCTGGCCCCATTTTGAAGCCGCCCTTTTATGGATGAAGGAATACGGCGACCTTGACGGCGACGGTTTTATTGAATACCAGGCTTCAGAAGAAGGTCTAGTTAATAAGGGCTGGAAGGATTCCCATGACAGCGTTTTCCACGCTGACGGCACCATGGCGAGCCCCCCCATTGCCCTGGTAGAAGTCCAGGCTTATGCTTATTTGGCCTATCTTAAAATGGCCAGGCTGGCAAAGGCCCTTGGCCAAACTTCTTTAGCCGAACAATTAAAACAAGAAGCCCAAATACTCAGGGAAAAGTTCTTAAAGGCTTTCTGGGATGAAGACATGGGCTTTTTCGTCCTCGCCCTTGATGGAGACAAACGCCCCTGCCGGGTTTACACCTCAAATGCCGGCCATGTCCTCTGGGGAGGCCTGGCGGAAGAAAAGCAGGCCATTTCTGTGGCCAAAAGGCTCTTTAGCGAGAATATGTTCTCTGGCTGGGGGGTTCGCACGCTTTCTGCAAAGGAAATCCTCTTTAACCCTGTTTCTTATCACAACGGTTCTGTGTGGCCGCATGATAACGCCATTATTGCCCGGGGGCTTGCCCGTTATCGTCTGAAACATTTTGTAGCCAAAATTCTTACGGGTTTAGCCCATGCTAGTGAACACTTCCCTCTTCACCGTATGCCTGAACTCTTTTGCGGGTTCAAGCGCCGCCCTGACCAGGGGCCCATTCCCTATCCTGTGGCCTGTAACCCCCAGGCTTGGGCCGCTGGTGCCGTTTTTATGCTTATAGAAGCAGCTTTAGGCCTTGAATTTATCCCTTCTGGGCTTTGTTTTTGTTATCCGGTGCTTCCACCCTTTTTAAGGCGTCTCAAACTGAGAAACCTGCGCGTAAACGGAACGTCTATTGACCTTGACATTGTAAACCACGATGCTGACGTTACTATAAACGTGCTGCGCAAGCCTAAAAGGATAGAAATCCTGGTGCGCAAATAATGGCTAGCGTCTTTCTTTAACGAGAGAAGCCGCAAGCTCAGCCGCCCGCCAGGCCGCTCCACCCGGCCCTAAAGAAGCTTTTATCTTAGCAAGCTCTCGGCGCACCTTCTGGTTGTATTCCCGGTCATTCAGGTATTTTAAAAGGGCTTTGGCCAGGTTTTCCGGAGTAGCCTTCTCTTGCAAAAGCTCAGGCACCAGGGCTTTGCCTGCCAGCAAATTGGTGAGGCTGGCGTAAGGCACTTTTACCAATCTTTTGGCCAGCCAGTAACTCAGCCTATTGAGCTTATACGCCACCACCATGGGCACACCAACAATGGTGGCTTCAAGGGTTACTGTGCCAGAGGCGAGAAGTACGGCCTCTGACTGGGCCATAACATCATATTGATAACCTTTGACAACCTTTATCCCGTGAGTATTTAAAAAGAAATCATCAGGAAGGCCCTCGGCCCGAACAATTACCCCCTGAACCTCTGGCTTTTCCAGCTTAACCAGATTAAAGGCCTCGACAAAAAGAGGCAAAAGGTCTCTTACCTCGCGGCGGCGGCTGCCAGGGAAAATACCGACTATAGGTTTTTCAGGAGTAAGCCCCACGAGACGACAGAAAGTTTGACGATTAAGAGCGGGCTTGACTACGTCCACGAGAGGATGCCCCACAAAATGGACTTTATAGCCGTGACGGGCATAGAAATCCACTTCAAAAGGAAAAACTACGGCCATCTTATCCACCACGCGTTTTATAAGCCTTACCCGATAAGTACGCCAGGCCCACACCTGCGGGCTTATGAAGTAAAAAACCGGTACCTGACAACGTTTGGCGTATTTGGCAAGCCTCAAGTTAAATTCCGGAAAATCAATGAGAACCAAAAGATTAGGCGGATTTTCCCGCAATATTTTTTTTACTCTTTTAAAAACTCGCAAGACTTCACGCGCTTCCTGCACACTTGGAAGGCCTACTATGCTTAAGTTTTCAGCAGGATAAAGGCATTCGAAGCCAGTGGCTCTTAACTTTGGGCCCCCAATGCCTTGAATATGAACTCCTGGCAAAATCTCTCGTAAGGCCCTTACAAAAGAGGCCCCGTGAAGGTCACCAGAGCTTTCGCCAGCTACTAGGAAGACACGCAATGCCTTATGAGATCCGGAAGACAAGACCCTTCTCTCGCAAGAAAATGGGCTTTTTGTTTCTCTATCTCTTTTTTGATCTTAAAGGCCAAATCTAAGGCCTCAAAACCTTCTTCACCGCTCACCGGTGGCTTTTCCCCCTGGTTTATGGCAGAAATAAAGGCGCAAAGCTCTTCAAATAGTGGATCAACCTGAGAAAACTTCTCAGGTTCAGGCAAGGCACCGTTTCTCTGAGGGAGCTCCACCCGGGTAAAAGTGCTTTCAAGAGTATCAGCGGCCAAGTACGCCCCTTGCTGATAAACCCTGAAAGAACGCGAAGGCTTAAGCGCTATGCGGCTAGCCGTAAGGTTAGCTACCACTCCGTTTTTAAAGATGAGCCTTACACTGGCCAGGTCTATTTTATCAGTGATTACCGGCGCCCCGGTGGCCTGCACTTCTTTGATTTCTGAGTTTACGATGGTTAATACCAGGTCAAGGTCATGAATCATGAGGTCAAGGATAACATCTACATCCAGACAGCGAGCTGAAAACTTAGATACCCGCTGGGCTTCAATAAAAATTGGCTCTTTCACCTCGGCCAGAAGTTTTTTAATGGCCGGATTAAAGCGCTCTATGTGCCCTACCTGAAGGATTAAACCGAGCTTGTCCGCCAGTTTTACCAGCTCCCGGGCTTCATCGGGGGTGCTGGCCAAAGGCTTTTCCACAAACACGTGGCAACCAGCCTCAAGGGCCTTCTTAGTAACCTCAAAGTGATGCACTGTTGGCACTACAATAGAAACCGCTTTTACCAGGGGAAGAACTTCATGAAAATCATAAAAAGCCCGCGTAGCGCATTCACGAGCTACTTCATCTGCCCGTTCTGGAAGGACATCAACTACCCCTACCAGTTCGACCTCATCAAGCTGAGCCAATTTCTGGGCGTGAAATCTCCCGAGATGCCCAACGCCAATTACCGCTACTTTTAGTTTACTCATAACGCACTCCCACCACCACTATACCCACCTTATCGGCTAAAGACAAAACTTTTTCGCGGTCAAAAAAAAGAGAGCGTCCGGCTTCCAGGGCCAATACCCGGGCCTTGGCCTCAATCATGCTTTCTATGGTCTTAAGCCCTACAGAAGGTAGGTCAAAACGAGGGTCCTGCGAAGGCTTAAAAACCTTGACCACCACCGTGTCTTTCATCAAAGTGCCGGCTCTTTTGATAGTGGCGTCAGTGCCTTCAAGGGCCTCCACCGCTACTACCATGCGGTCTTTCACCACCACACACTGGCCAATATCAAGTTCACCAATGGCCTTGGCCATGGCAAAGCCGTAAATCACGTCTTCTATCTGGGCTGAGGTCGGTTTCTTTCTGGTCAAAACGCCCTCCGGCGTTAAAAGTTCGGGCAAATACTTGGTAGGCGAAATAACCTTAACCCCAATCTCTTCTATTTCCCTCGCCACCGCCCGCAAAATCTCGTCGTCGTTTCTGGTCTTAAGCTTTCGCCAGAGGGAAAATGTCTTCCGGTCAGGCCGGGCCGTTAAAATGGCCTTGTTTTTACGAATATGGCCAGCCAGGGCTACTTCTTCGGTGTTACTCTTTTTGAGAATTTCTAGGAGTTTGCCAAACTGGGTGATAGGGATTTCGTAGTATTCATCAGCAAGTTTTACCAAATCGGTGTTTCCTTGACCTTTAAAGGTAATTACCAAAAGGGGTTTACCGGCCTTTTTAACGGCCTTGGCAAAGAGAAGAGGGTATTGCCCACCACCAGCAATAAGGGCTACTTTTCTCAGCGGTTCATTCACTGAGGAACTTTCTGATAACACCCCGTTTACTCTCCCCTCCCACAAAGGTTACGAATTTTTCAATCACTTCCTCGTGAGGATATTCTAGTTTTATCTTTTGAAGGGCTTCTTTTATGGTTCCTTCTCTTAGGAAAATCTTTAAAGCCCGGTTGAGGGCTTTAATGCTTGCGGAAGCAAAACCCGCTCGCCTCAAACCTACTAAATTTAACCCGGCAATCTTGGCCGGAATACCAAAGACGCGCACAAACGGCGGCACGTCTTTATCCACTCCACTTAAACCAGAAACAAAGGCAAGCTCCCCAATACGGCAGAACTGATGCACCATAGCGCCACCACCCAGCACGGCCCCCCGGTCTATTTTTACATGCCCGCCAAGGTTTACGTTGTTGGTGAGGATTATCTCGTCAGCCAGCTTACAATCATGGCCAATGTGAGCGTAAGCCATGATAAAACAGCGGTTGCCTATACGGGTTAGACCGTCATCTAAAGTGGTGCCGCGGTGAATGGAAACATATTCCCGAATAACATTTTCTTCACCAATTTCTACGTAAGTGTTCTCCCCCTTACAGGCCAGATGCTGGGGAGGAAAACCTATGCTCACAAAAGGGCCTATCTTGTTATTGCGGCCTATTTTGGTGCGAGCGGAAATAACGCTATACGGGCCAATTTCGGTGCCTTCGCCAATTTCTACTTCTTCACCGATGATAACACCAGGGCCTAAGCTCACATTATCAGCAATTTTAGCCGAAGGATGGATACTTGCTTTCATGCTATCTTACCGCCGCGGTAACATCGGCTTCAGCCACCAGTTTATCGCCTACATAGACCTTGCCCGAAGTCTTCAAAATATTGCGGCGCGCTTTATAGCCTTCTAAAACAAACCTGGCCACATCCCCAGGATAAACAGGAGCCCTGAATTTGGCCTTTTCAATACTGGCAAAAACAAAGAGCCGCTCGCGAAACTCGGGATTAAGTTTCTTGAAAAAGATAATTCCCGTCTGCGCAATAGCCTCTACCAGAATCACTCCCGGAACTACTGGCTCACCGGGGAAATGTCCCTGAAAGAACTCTTCATTCCAGGTAAAACACTTAATAGCCTCAATCATGGGGACTTCTGGATCAAGCTTTACGACTTTATCTACAAAAAGAAAAGGATAGCGATGAGGCAGAAGCTCAAGGATTTCCTTTTGACTTATCTCGTTCATTTAACCTCTCCTCTAACTCGGCAATTTTGGCCTTAAGTTCTCTAAGTTCTTTGAGCATGTCAGGGAGCCTTTCATAGGCGGCCACACAACGCCGCCACTTCGCTATTTCCTGGGCTGGGGCTCCGGCAACGGCCTTTCCTGACGGTACTTCCTTGGCTACACCGGCTTTGGCCGCCACCATCACCTGGTCTCCGAGGTTAGCCGATATACCGGCCTGACCGCCAACCAGAACGAAATTACCCACCCGCACGCTTCCGGTAAAGCCGGCCTGGCCAGCAAAAGCGCAGCCTCTTCCAATCTGAACGTTGTGGGCAATCTGGACGAGATTGTCTATTTTGGTGCCCGGGCCGATTTTAGTTGCGCCAAAGGTGCCGCGGTCAATGGTGGTGTTAGCGCCGATTTCTACTTCCTCGGCCATTTCTACCCGGCCAAAATGGGGAATTTTTAAGTGCCGTCCGTTTTCCTGGGCGTAGCCAAAGCCATCTGAGCCAACCACTGCGCCGGCGTGAATAATTGTTTTCGGCCCGACTTTAGTACGCGGATAAATCACTGCGTTAGGGTAGATAACAACCTCTTCGGCTATCTCTACCTCCTCTCCCACGTAAACTCCAGGATAAAGCACGGCTCGGGGGCCGATTTTTGCATTTTCAGCAACGTAAACAAAAGGGTAAACACTTGCCTCTTCGTGGATATCTGCTCCCTCAGCCACAAAGGCCAGACGGCTTACTCCTTTTGGGTGTTCCTTTTGCTCGTAGAAAAGAAAGCCAATTTTGGCCACCGCAGCGCGCACATTGGGAGTTATAAGCAGGCTTTTTCCTCCTATCTTGCCTGCTAGCGCAGGGGATACCAAAATGGCCTTAGCCCGGGAGTTCTTGGCCGCTTCAACAAATTTCCCTGACTCTAGGAAAGATAATTCCGTTTCTCCGGCCAGCTCAAGGGCATTTAGGCCGGTTATTTCCAGGTCTTCTCCTTTTAGTTCAGCGCCAACAAACGCCGCTAATTCGCTTAGCTTCTTTCTCAAAGTGCTCTCCTAAATTTGGTTTTAGCCATCATACATTTTCTAGATTTAGTCGTAAATATTTTCATACGTAAATCTCTCGTTCTTTTTCATCAAAAATGATTTTTACCGCTACTTTTTCAAGATTTCGGGCTTTTGGGGCGTATTTTTTAACCAGCTTGGCCGCTTCTTCTAAATCTTCCTCGCGAAATATTAAAAAAAGGCCTAAAGGCCCGGGTATATCCGAAAGTTTTAAAAGGACGCTATCTTTCGGGGACAGGCGAAAAATTTTTTCGTTTTCTTCGGCGTTACGCCCAAGTATAAGCCAGCTCCCTTTGGATAACTCAAAATGCCTACCAAAAGTCAAAACCTCGGCCTCCCACGGGGCTACTTTTCCGTCTTTTAGCTCAAAGTAACGCTTAATTCGCGGGGCAATAGCCGGATCCGTGAGCAGGCACCCCCCGGCCGGAGAGGGAATCTTCCTAAGACCAAGCTCTTTAGCCAGGGCCAATTGCCTTTTTCGTCCACGCCCGGAAATATCAAGAAGTTTCTCTCTCTTAACAATTCCTTGTTTTTCCGGGAGGGTCTCTTTAAGTTTTAGGGCCGATAACGGGCGTAATAGAAGCCCCTCAAGCCCGGTGGCCTTTTCAATGTGCCTCAAAGAGTGTTTAAGTTGGGACATAGGACGCTGGCCTACCACCTCACCAGTGATTATAAAACCAGCCCCAAGTTCGTCTAAAAGACTCTTGGCCTCCTTCAACATGAGGATCTTGCAGTCAAGGCAGGGGTTAAACTGGCTTCCGTATCCATGCAGCGGGGCTTTTAATATTTCCAAGTATTTTTCAGTGATGTCTTTTATTAGGCCAGCAGTAAAACCGAATTCTTCCCTGATGTACTGGTCAAACTCTTTTTCGCGCCCTTTCCATTGCCAGCCGAAAAAAGGCGTAATAAAACGCACGGCTACTACGTCTATTTCCTGCGAGGCAATAAGCTTCCCCGCTAAAATGCTATCCAGACCTTCAGAAAATAGAAGTAGAGCTTTTTTCTTCATAGGCCAAGAAGTTTCTTAGCTACGTCTCTGGCCGTAGGGTCGCCTAGCATGCGGGCAATTTCTTCTACTCTTTCTTCGTTTGAAAGAGGCCTTATGGAAGTAAGGGCCTCATCGCTTGTAATTTCTTTTTCCACCACAAAGTGCTGGCTGGCCAGGGCAGCTATTTGCGGCAGGTGGGTAACGCAGATTACCTGGTAATTGGTAGCAAGTTCTGCCAGAAGCTTCCCTAAACGATGGGCCACCATACCGCCAACACCTGCGTCTATTTCGTCAAAAATAAGGGCCTGGGCCGAGGCTCTTTTTGAAAGCGCGGCCTTTATGGCCAGAAAGAAACGCGAAAGCTCACCCCCTGAGGCCACCTCAGCCATGGGCCGCCAAGGGGCTTTAGGATGGGTGGTGACTAAAAACTCAACCTGGTCAAAACCTGTAGGAGAAAGATCTTTCCTCGTAAAGGAAATACGAAACCTTGCTCCTTCAAGGGCAAGTTCTTTAAGGAGCCTGTTTACATTTTGGCTTAAAAGCTCAGCGGTCTGTTTGCGCCTGTTAGAAAGTTCTTCGGCCAGCTCCAAGGCCTTCTTTTCGGCAAGCTTGGCTTCTTCTTCAAGTTCCTGTAAGTGTTCTTCACCTGTAGAAATATCTTCCAGGTCTTTTTTTATTTTTTCATAATGAGAAAGCACGTCTTCAAGTGTGGGCCCGTATTTGCGCTTCAAACGCTTTATGGCAAAAAGCCTCTCCTCCAGGGCTTCTAACTCATCTGGGGCAATTTCAAGGCTTCTCAAATAATCAGAAAGCTCAAGACTTACATCCTCAAGCTCGTAGCTGAGTGTTTCAAGCCTTTCGGCTAGGGGTGCAAGTTTTTTATCAAATTCTAACGCCTGGCCCAGAGACTTTTTGGCCGCAGAAACTAAAGAAAAACTTTTTTCCACTCCTGCGTTAGCGTTACTGGCAAGATCTTTCAAGCGGGCCAGGTTTTTGAGGCGCTTTAGCTTTTCTTCTATCTCTATATCTTCTCCCGGCTCAGGGGAGACAGCCTCTATTTCCTGCAGTTGAAACTTAAGGAAGTCTTCTTCTTTTAAGGCGTTTTTTACCTTTTCTTGAAGGGATTGGAGCTTTTCTAGTTTTTGACGAAAGTCAAGATAGGCCTCTTCGTAAGCTTTTCTTAAAGAAAATAGTTCGCCAAAGGTATCAATGGTAAGAAGGCGTTCTTCAGGCTTGTTAAGTGTCTGATACTCGTGCTGGCCAGCAATGACTACGAGATCACTTAAAATTTCTGAAAGCATCTGAAGGGTAACTGGAGAACCGTTAAGATAGGCCCGGGAGCGGTCAGGAGTAATGACTCGCCTTATAATTAATTCATGAGTAGGCTCAAGGCCAAATTTTTCAAGGTGTCTTTTCGTTCTCTCGTCAGCTGAGACTACGGCTTCAAGGATGGCCTCTTTAGCTCCTGGCCTAATAAGGCCCGGGCTGCTGCGCGCCCCAAGGGCGAGTTTTAGACTTTTTATTAAAAGGGATTTGCCTGTCCCCGTCTCACCGGTAAAAACAACAAAGCCCGGCTCAAAACTGAGTCGGGCCTCTTCTATTAAAACGAAGTTCTTAAGCCTTAATTCCAGAAGCATTTAAAGGTATTTCTCGGCCAAAAGCTCGGCGATTTGAACCGCGTTGGTAGCTGCTCCTTTGCGGAGATTATCCGCCACTACCCATAGGTTCAAACCGTTTTCAATGGATTCATCTTCGCGAATGCGGCCAACGAAAACTTCGTCCCGGCCGGCAATTTCAATCTGTAGAGGATATTTCTTCTCGCCAGGCTCGTCTATAACCACGATGCCAGGAAAATTGCTAAGAAGTTCCCTTGCTTTCTCAGCGGAGATCTTCTTTTCGGTTTCAATATTTACCGCCTCGGCGTGCCCGTAAAACACCGGCACTCTCACCGTGGTAGCGGTAACGCCGATTTTTTCGTCTTCCATAATTTTTTTGGTCTCATTTACCATTTTCATCTCTTCTTTGGTGTAGCCATTATCTAAAAAAACATCTATGTGCGGCAGACAATTAAAGGCAATCTGGTGAGGGAAAACCTGAGGCTCAGGAAGTGTCTCTCCTTTACACCAGGCCTTGGTCTGATCCATAAGTTCGTTTATAGCCTTCTGCCCGGCCCCGGATACCGCCTGATATGTAGAAACCACCACCCGCTTAATACGGCTAAAATCGTAAAGGGGTTTTAAGGCCACAACCATCTGAATGGTTGAACAATTGGGATTGGCAATTATGCCCTTATTTTTGTAATCCGCTACCGCGTGAGGATTAACCTCTGGCACTACGAGGGGAACTTGAGGGTCCATACGCCAAGCACTGGAGTTGTCAACCACTACGGCGCCGTCAGCGGCAAATTTAGGGGCGTATTCCAGGCTACGCGAAGCCCCGGCTGAGAAAAGGGCTATGTCTATACCGGAAAAACTTTTTTGTTCGCCCAAAACTTCAACTTCTATTTCTTCGCCTTTGAAAGGGATTTTTAAACCACGAGATCTTTCTGAAGCAAAAAGGCGTAGGTTTTTAACGGGAAAGTTCCTTTCCTCAAGCACCTGAAGCATCATTCTTCCCACCGCTCCAGTGGCCCCCACTACGGCTACGTTAAACTCTTTCATGTTCGCCTCCTAAAGTTTATAAAAAACGGTCACAGCGAATATTATAAAATAATTCTTCAAGTTCAGGGGTTAATTCGTCATAATATTCCCTCACGCTGAAAGAATTCCCACAGCTCTCACAACGGAGAGCAATACGGCGTCAGGTCCTAACTAAATAAAGTTCACCAGCACAATTACGACATTTAAGACCTACTTTTTGCCCAAGCCTGATCATAAAACCTCCCTTATTTTAGACGCAATATAAAGAAAAAAGACATTTTTGCCAATGGAGAAGGGGCGCGACTAGCGCGCCCGTTATTAAAATAGAGGAGGTATTAGGGTGTATTTCTAAAAGAAATAATACAAAACTTTATATAAAAAAGCAAATATTTTAATATTTTTTAGTAAAATCTCTATAAGATTATATATAGGAATTGTTCCTAAAGCCCCTTAACATTTCTTTTGAACACTTTTAACTTTTCAAAACCTGACCAAAATTCTTAAAGAAAAATCTAGAAAGATTTGATAATCATTTCTTTGAGATTTTACTTTTTCAAAAATCAGCTCGATATGTGTTGTCAGAAAGAAAGAAATCTATTATCCACAACGATGTAAACTTTGAATAGGAGAAGGTAAATGCAGTGCCAGAGGCTTAAAAGACTAGCCAGAGACTGGTATCAAATGGTAAAAGAGGACGCTCTGGCGCCGGCCCGTATGATGGAGCTAATAGAAAGACACGTCAAGCAATGCCCTGTTTGCCAAGCTGATCCGGATCTTCCCGAAGAAATAGAAAAGATTCGCGAGATCATAAGGGCTCCGCAGCCGGTAATCAAAATCGAAGAATAAACTCACTCTTGCCCTTCCTAAAAAAAAGGCTAAATTAAAGAATACAAGGTGCCCCCGTAGCTCAACCGGATAGAGCAGCGGCCTTCTAAGCCGTTGGTTGGGGGTTCGAGTCCTCCCGGGGGCACCAATAATTTCAAGGGTTTCAGAAAGCGGGTTTCCCTCACCTAGCATTTTTCCCCACCTATTCCCCACCTGAGAGCGAAAATTGGCCCCTTACCCGGATGATTTACCTTGTGCCTAGGCAAGGTAGCAGATAAGTATTCATTCATGCCGAAGAGGCTCAAGCTCAAAATCAAGGCTCCTCAGAAAAAGACCTACCAAAAAAAGGGCTTCTCTGAAGACATCATCATCCCTGATTGGTTTGATACCTGGTTCCAGAGAAACTTTGGCCATAAGCGGTTCTGGAAGCCAGTAAATATAGCAGAAGTTTTAGACCGCCATCCTGACCTGGTCTATCGGGCATTAAAGGCAGGAGACCTGGAATATGTCAAGCTTGGGCAGAGGTCTTACGTCATACCGGTTAAATCTCTTTACTGCTGGCTAAGCTCCCGGCTAGTCAGCCAAATCGAAGACGATTGACACCCTGGAATGCGTAGTAAGGGCAGTTTTTGCAGTCCTTCTCGTCCCCTCCGCAACCGGCCCTTATGACGATTTCTGCTGCACTTTCAGCATGAGAGAGAAGCCTCTCTTTCTTGTTCGGATGATTACAGCTGAGAAGGTTAACCACAATCTTTGAAGGGTAGTTCTCCTCAGCGATGGAGAGGCTCTCCACTTTCTTCTCCAGGGTATCAAGCTTTCTTCTTAACATGGCCCTCTCCTTCAAGCTC
This sequence comes from Thermodesulfatator indicus DSM 15286, assembly GCF_000217795.1. Lineage (NCBI taxonomy): Bacteria > Pseudomonadati > Thermodesulfobacteriota > Thermodesulfobacteria > Thermodesulfobacteriales > Thermodesulfatatoraceae > Thermodesulfatator > Thermodesulfatator indicus. The sequence continues at coordinate 1,571,846 of NC_015681.1, read as the reverse complement.
TTTGAGTCTTTTTTCTATGGCTTCCAGGCGTTCTTTAAGCTCCAGATGTTCGTGAAGCTTAAGGACCAAGTCAAGGATAGACCTAGCCGCCTGGACGGCCACGTAGCCTGATTTGTGATGGCAAAGGCGCTCCAGGGTCTCAATAGCAGTCTCGGTGGCCGAGAGGAGCCTTCCGTGTGCCCGTTTCAGGCGCTCCTGGTGTAGCTCGGAAAGCCGGGCCTTGATCTCAGGCTCATTTGCCCATCGCCAGGCCGTGGCCCGGCTTATGCCGAGCTTCTTTCCAGCCTGCTCGTTGGAAAGCCCGCCGGAAAGTAGCTCGACGAATTTGGCCTTTTTAGGAGACAAAGGTTTCATTTTTTTTCAAGCGTCTCACATTGTTTCTTAAGATTTTAACTCTTCATCAAGCACTTTTTCCAGTTCTTCAATTGGAGATAGCGGAGTAATGGAAATTTTCCTTCCAATGAGGGCCTCGACGGCCCTGATGAGATAAATAGCGCAAATTCCCCAGGAGATGGCCTCTTCGATGAGGCCTTCTTTCTGGTCTGAAGTCTTGCGGTTAAGGTCCTGGTAGGTATCTACGGCCTCTTCCACAAGCTCGGCAAGGCGGGTGAGAAATTCTTTTTTGTTCATAATTTTCTCCTCGAGACCTCTTCGTTTTCAAGGATCTCTTCCATAAGGTCGTTTACTCTTTCTTCAGCCCTTTTCCGCACCTCCCAGGCGGCTTCTCTCGCCGGCTCTTCCCAGGGTGTGGCCTGGGAGAGGATCTTTCCGATCCGCTCGATCTCGGCAGCCAGGTCCTCGATGAGCGCCTTGATCTTCTCCGGCTCAGCCTCCGCGGCGGAGACGAGATTTAGTTTGAAGGCTAACCGTTCCAGCCACTCTCCGGTTTGAATGCGGTTGAATTCCCAGGCAAGGCCATTTCCCGCCTGGAGTTCGGAGATGCGCACGAGGAGCATCCCCAGGGCCTCAAGGTCCCGGTCTGTGAGGATGGGGTTTTGGGCAAGGCCTGAAATGCCCTGATAATCCAGGACATTAACGGTCTGGTGATCTGGGGCCTCGCCTTGCTCTTCAGCCCATTTCTCCCGCAGGGCCATGATCTCACGGGCTGCTCGCTGGCCACGAGCAGCAGCCACCATAAGCCTGCCGACGGCCTCTCCCGCCCCAAAGGAAGGGATTAGGGCCTCTGCCAGGTTTGCCTGGGCCTGGTTGTAATACCTGGGGAAAGCTTTCTCCTTCATGGTTCCTCCTCCTCGGTGGTTTGGTTTAGTCCTTTCACAGAAATGGGCTTCTTTGCCTGAAAACCGCAGCGTAGAAGCCCACTTGAGAGGCGATCTCCGCCAACAGGTAGGTAGATACCTGTTTGAAGAGATCGTCAAAAATTCTTCAAAAAAGGCCTTGGTATTCAAGGGTTTCAGGATTTCAATTTTCACAGAAGGCCTATTTTGAAGGCTCATCCGAAACCCTTCCCTCTTGTTCTAAGAATTGGGCGTAGATTTTTTCTGTTCTGAACGGCCAGAGGGGGCAGAGCTTTACCGGACAGAGACGAACCTCCCTTTGACTCCAGCAAGAGCAGTCCAGGCATTTGGCTTGAATAGCTTTTAGAGGAGTCAACCTGCCGGTCTTGGTTCCATCCTTGGTTCGCCAGGTGTGGATTACCGCCATTTTTACCTCCTCTTCCGTTGTCGGGGGCTTATAGTCTTTCTATCATGCTATGATGATAGTAAGCCTATAGTAACAATTAGTCAAGATGTAGGTCTATCTTGCTAAAAAGATAAAAAGTGGCTATAAATTCATCAGGAGGAAAGAATGGGGAAAGATCGTAGGCCTTTTTCCACCAAGCTTGATCGGAAATTATTGAAAGAAATAAGACATTTATCGGTAGAGTTAGAAAGGCCTCTAAACGACCTCCTCGAGGAGGCTATGAGGGATCTTCTCCGCAAGTATGGCCGGGAAGTGGCGGAGGAGAAAAATGAAGCTTAACTTCACTCCAGGCGAATTCAGTTTCGAGTTGATTAGCCCTGATTGGGAACAGAAAGAAGAAAGTGCGCCAAAACAAGGTAGCCACTCGGAAGAAGGCCAGTTGGAATAGAAACCTGAACGCCAGCCAAAAGCTCAAAGACATCTCCGGCCTGGCCGAAATCAAAAAAGCCACCTAATCAGTTGAATTCAGCTGAATTTTTTGAAATTCCACTCGGCTATCGCCAGGGTTATGAGATCTGCCCCCTCGCCCTTGGTCCTGGGCCTGGGCAGGCCCCACCGCTCACAAAACTCAATCTGCTTCTCCGTGGGCGGGTAGTTCCGCCAGGAGGCGTCCGGCCTGTAAAGGGCTGCCGCCCCCTGATCCCGAAGCACTCCGTTAGCCACACCAAAAGCCAATTCGATGTCCACGGGCCGAGAAGTGAGAGCCCGGATGCCTTCTTGCTCGATAAGGTAAGGCACAAAAAGCTCTTCCCTTTTGGTCTTCTTGACTCGCCGGATGTAAAGCGTCCGGCCGTCTCCCAGGCTTGCGGCCCAACCGTGTTCTCCCTGGGCCCAGTAGAAAGCCGAAGGATCGAAGATCTGGCGCTCCTCCACCCCCAGGATCTGGGAAGCGAGGGCAAGGTCTAGCTGGACGCTCTCCCTACTTCCCCTCCCCACGGCCTCTTCAAGCTCAATCCGGCGCTTTAGCTTCGGATCAAGGTCTGCGATGGAAACCAGGCTGTGACGGCTTGAGTTGTCAAGCAAATCAAGCACTAAACAGTCCTTCTTTCCAGGGTAAAGCCTTAACCCCCGGCCCACCATCTGCACATAAAGGGCCTTGCTTGCTGTGGGCCGGGCGAGGAGAAGGCAGTCCACCGCCGGGTCGTCAAAACCTTCGGTTAACACCTGGCAGTTCGTGATGATCGGGATCTCACCCCGGGCGAAGGCCTTGAGCATGGCCCGGCGTTCTTCAAGAGGGGTCTGGCCGGTTACGGTCTGAGCTTCCACACCGTAGGCCCGGAAGGTCTCAGCCAGGTCCCGGGCGTGCTTTACATCCACACAAAAGGTTATGGTCTTGCGCCCTTTTGCCAGTTCAAGCCAGGTCTCAACGGCAAACTCATTCCGCTCCGGGGTGTTAACGGTCTGAGCCAGCTGGTTGACCGCAAAATCCCCGGCCCGATAGTCAAACCTCACTCCGGAGAGATCACACCCGGTCTTGACCGCCCGATAGTCAATCCCGCAAAGATAGCCATCCGCTATGGCCTCAAGGACGCTGTATTCAAAGACTACCTCTTCAAAGATTTCCCGGAGGCTCTCCCCGTCTCTGCGGAAGAGGGTCGCCGAGACGCCCAGGATCTTCATGGCCGGGTTGAGCTCAAGTAGCCGGTCAAGGGTCTCCCGGTAGGTTGACGCCGCCGCATGGTGGGCCTCATCTATCACGAGGAGGTCAAAACCATGGGGCAAGCGGTCAAGCCTGCGCCATAGGGTTTGGATCGAAGCCAGGACTATGGGGCAGTCCGGCTCAAACCGCTCGGCCTTGATAATGCCCGGCTCAGGTGCTCCGGGCCACACCAGGGAGAGCTTCTCGGCTGGCTGTCGAATAAGTTCATCCCGGTGAGCAATGATGAGGACACGGCCCCCGGCCTCAACCACACCCCGGGCCAGGGCTAGGAAGACGATGGTCTTTCCGCATCCGGTCGGAAGCGAGATCGCCACCGACTGCCGCCCATCAAGGTAGGCGTCCATTATGCGCTCAAGGACCCTCCCCTGGTAGGGGCGTAACAGCAGGTCACTCCGAGGCCTCACCAGGGACCAGGTAAGGCCTTGACTGTGAACCGAGCTTTGCAGTAGGTTAGTTTCAAGTCCGGCTTCAAGTCTCATACTCATCTTCATCCCCCAGGCCATGGTCTTTGGACCACGGCTTTTTCATTGCGTGATCCACCTTTCCCGCAAGTCTTTAAAAGAAACCCTGGGCCGCATGCCTATCCGCCGATAAAACCGCCGCATGGCCTTGATCGAGCCAACGCCCACGATGCGCCAGGAGCCGTCCGGCATCTTTTGTTCGATCAGAGGCTGGCCGCTTTGTCGGGCTACCTGGATGAGGGTTTGCTCCAGTTCCTCATCGGAAAGCTCTATGCCCAACAGAGAAAGTAGGGTTTTTGCATCAAACATTAACCACCTCGCGCCAAGAGTTGAAATCAATTTCTCGGCCAAGCGCCCGATAAAAGTCTTGAGCAGTTTTTATATCACCAATGCCGCGGGTCTTTTGCAGGCCGCCTTTGGTCCTGATCTGCACCTCAAAGACAGGAAGATCCGGACGGGCCTTCCGGAGACGGGCAAAAAGTTTCGGCCACCACTTTTTATCGAAAAACTCAATCTTGTTATCGGCATTAGTGATGAGATTTCCCTTAAAGGGGGGTGGGAACCCCTTGGAGTTCCCAGAAATTCCCAATTCAAGGGGTTCCCGGTGCCCTTTAAGAATATATATAAAGGGCTTCTGGGAACCCCTTGCCCCTCCCTTAACAGGGATCTCTTGGGAAGGCCTAGGATGTTTCGACCGGCTCAAGGGGTTCCCACTTGCCCTATAAAGGGATTCCAACTTTGTGAAAAATCGCACAAACTCTTTCGGGAAAGCACCCCTGATCCGTTGCCAGACCTCGGCTCGGACCTCTACTGGCGGGATCTGCTCAGGGCGACCGATGCTCAGAAGGAGAGCGATTTCGACATAAACGAACCCAAAATCCTCAACCCACAAAAGGAGAACCTTGGTCGCAAGATCCAGAGCACCTTTAACCTCTTCCGGTTCGATCACTCTTCGCGGCCTACCGAGCCACTCCTTGAAGGGCCATCGGGGGGCAATCACCAGCACTTGTTTGCCTGGCTGGAGGACAGGGCGAGTCCGATGAATTTCCTGCCATGCCCCGGCCTGAGCCAGGAGATGAAGCCAGTCTTCCCATTCCTGTTCGCTCAAACCGAGGGCCAGAGCCGTATCATAGTAAGCCGCAGGATTGACAACCGGCAAACCGAGGAGGATCACCGTTTCAAAATCCGCAAACTGGTTTGTGCCTCTCGTTTCGGCCCCAAAATGATGGGTGACAACGATTTTCCGGGGATCTTGAGCCACAACCTCCTCGACCTTGGCCTTGATCGCCTGATGGCAAAAGATGAGGATCTTTTCCGCCTTGATCTCTTTGAGAGCTTGCTTGAGGGCCTTAATGGCCGTTTTGCGTCCTTTCTCTCTTGCAATCGCCGTCTTGCTCACGCTCCGCTTTATCCATGCTGTCCGCATTTCAACGGGCACTCTAATATCGAGCACCTGAACCCCTGGCCTTTTTAGGGCTCGTTCCACCACCGGGGGATACGCTGTCGCGTCGAGCACGATCAAACGACCCCGCCACTTCTCCGGGACGGGATTGACGACTCGCCGGAGCTCAATTGGCCGACAGGGATCTTTACGGGCTACCAGATAAGCCAAGCCGGTTCTGGTTACTTCTTGGATCCACTGAAGGGCCTTAAGGTTCACACCTTTGCGGAAAAGCGTGGGTTTACGGTAAGCTTTGAGCACACGGGCAATTTCGTCACGGATAGTCGGAGATAACTGAATCAAATCAAGGCCAAGCCATTGAGCCAGAGGCTTCTTTCCCTGCCAGGGACCAAAACCGACTTTCCGAGCGTATATGCGCCCCTCTGCTCGGCTTTTACCATTGGCAGCTTTGTGAAGATCGTCCTCCACTTCGAGCACCACATCGGCCAATCGCATCGTGACGGAGTCCTCCGGGAAGACGGCCCGCAGGGTGCGCAAGGCATCAAGTGGACACTTGACCACCTCGACAAGGCTGTGTAACTCCTCGTCGAGAATCCAAACTTTTGCCTTTTTCAGGAAATCCTTGATTAAGTGGCAGGCAAGTTTATGAGAGGCGAAAAAGAGGCCTTTTTCCCTGTTAACCCCTTCGAATTGCCGCATAAACTCGCATTTTTGACTGAAGACGACCGTTTTCGGGTTATGCGGGCAGGTGGGGCAAAGGACTTGCCCCGGATCGTAACCCAAATCATGAGCAGTCCGAGCCTCCTCCCACCGAAAGCAGGTCTCTTTATTTCGCCCGGCAAAGACCAAGACTGGATCGGCCGTTAAGGCCCGGGCGGCCTCGGCCAGCTCCTGGGCCAAACCAAGTGTCGGCACCGAATAAACCGCAGGCCGGGGGCCTTCCTTGGCGAGCCACTCAAGGGTCGTCCGGCTCTTCCCGACCCCTGGCGGCACCGTGATAATGCTGTCTCCCCCGGCTCGGAGGGCCTTAAGCACCAAAACTCGGGCCTCGTCAACTGAGGCCGCCGGAACCTCCGGGGGAGAGACTTCTTCAGCCTCCCCGACTTCTAAATTTGCGAGGAGGCCTTCTTGTCCAATCTCTCTAAGCCAGGCCCGCAGGGAAAGACCACCACGGTCCCTGGAGGCCGGACAGGTGGCCCGAAAGTCCAGCAGGCGCCCGCTATCAGCCCAAATCCACGGGTTGCCTTCTGATTTTCCACAGATCGGGCAGGACTTGAGCCGCAAAGCCTCTCGATCACCGATTGGAACTTCCTTGACGATCTCCGTCCCCACTTGGGTAAGGATCTCTCGCAGGGCCTCAGGCGTGAGCTTGCGGCCCGGGCGGGGAAAGCTCACATAACCTACTTGGCGGGCGAGCTCCTTCCGGCGCTCTTGCTTCTGCAGAAGCTCAACGAGCCAATTCGGTAACTCCGGTAAAGCATCAACGTCCCAAGGGGCTAAAACCCACTCATACCGGTGGCCTTCAGGGTGGGTGCTCGGCGGTAAAGTTACCAAAGATCTATCAGACTTAATCTCAAGCCTGCCGATCCCCGTAACCTCAATGGTCGTGCTGGGGATGCCGGGTTGATACCTGAAGAAGAAGTGAAATCCCCTTTTGGTTTGCGATGTGGGTGCATCAAAAGGAATTTCCGGCAATAATCGGGAAACAACCTCTTTGTCATCGCAGTCAATTACGATGAGGTTCGAGACAGCCCCACACATTACCGCTACCCCATGCGGTGGAATGGGAAAGATCACTCTCCATGTGACCCACTCCTTTACCCCGGGAGGCTTTTTCTGGAAACCACCCCAGGGAAGGGCGGGAGCCTTGCTCCGCGGCCGGAGGGGAAGGATAGCCCAACCCAAACGGAGATAATGCTCAAGGTAGTCCATAATTTAGCTGTCCGAGGTTTTTATGAGAATTCCATGTTTTTTGATCCATTTCTCCAGCTCATCAACCGGGTAAAGGACTTTTTTCCCAACCTTGAGAAATGATGGGCCTTTGCGTTGGGACCGAAAATTGGCAAGGGTCTTACGATTAAGGCCGTAGACCCTCTCAACCATTCTCGGACTTAGGTATTTTACTTTGGTTCGGAACTCATTTTCCAATCCTTCCTTGTCTCTCATCTTAAACCTCCTTAATCTAAGTGTTTGACAAAAAACTAAACTTCCCTTAAAGTCACAAAAAGATGAAACGCTTGCAAAATCCGTTACAACCTTTGGCAAGAAAATGTTTGTCGTAGAAGTGGAAGGACTAACAAGTAGCTGGGAGCTTTGGCCTTTTCTTCATTCTGAAGTGAATCCTGTCCCCTGGGAAAAACTTGAAAAAATAGCCACACAAATTCCTCAGCTTAATGCAATTGAGCTATTAAAAGGCCAGGGGTTTAAGCTTTATACCTTGCTCATTTCTGAAAAAGCTCTATTTCTTGCCATCAAAAGAACCCTCTCTTTCTCTGACACTTCTTCTCTGATCTCAGTGGCTAAAGCGGATTATCTTTCTACTACTATGCTTCCGCTAGTGGAGAAGTGGCTTGCTCCCCTGTTAGCTCCTCAAGGCACTAGGGCTTTTCTATCAGCAGGCAGTGGAGAGGAAGGCATTACTCCCATAATTGACGAAAAAACAAGCCCAAAAAGAGTTAGCCAAATTCTGATAGAAATAGTGCCTAAGGTAAATATGAACGAGTTTATTGCTCGTAGCTTCGCCCTTACTGCTCTACGCCTCTATCAAACAAAAGCTCAGCAAGATAATAATATTACACCAAACCTCTGGTATTCTGAGGCTTACAAAGCATGTCTCTATGCCTTTGAGAACTTCTTTGAAACTGGCTTTTTTGATTTGTCTTACCTGTCAGATTTCCATCTTTTTTGGGATTTGAGAAATAAGGCCTGTCAAAAGTTACTCATTAAAGAAGACTTTTCGCCTTATCAATCAGCAGGAACAATTTCGTTTGACCGCTTATTTGAAGAACTAAATAAGCTTTTTAGTAGTGGTAAAGTTTGTTCAATTTGCGGCAAGAAAATCCTTTTGCGCCGTAATCAGAAATATTGTTCTGATAATTGTAGGCAACGAGCTAACAGAATCATCCGGAAACTGCAAAACTGCTTCTCTCAAAAACCTTCTTCCGAAGAGGCCAAGAAGTTTTTGGAAAGCAGAAGGAAGTTTTCTAAAAAGGACATAATTATCCCTTATGATTTGCCGACCATAATTGAAGAAGCCTTTAGAGATTGACCTCTGCCTCCAGCTTCTCAGGCGCAACCTGAAAAGGGACGCTTTCTTTCAAGCTCACATGGGATGCCATCTCGGTTGAAGGACATAACTCTGAGACACATTTTAACCCTTTTGTCTTCACTCTTTCTAACTTAAAAAGGGTGGCTTTGCTTGAGTTAAAGTCAATAATAAGCAGAAAGTCATCAAAATTTCGTCTCCTGAATCTGCATTCTATCTTTGGCGCTTTCTTTACTTTATTTTGCCAGGACTTTTCCCTCATCGGTTTGCTTTTTGTGAAGTTTGTGACCGAGTAATTTATAAAGTGAAAAATACTGACAGATACTGTTCAAAGGCTTGCTCTCAAAAGGCTTACCGGCGCAGGAAAAAAGCAACTACTCACTAGCGAGGCGTTTAACCGCTTTCAAAAGGGAGGGGGACACATAAAAACCTGCCTGTTCAATCCTATCTAACACCGTTGTTATATCCGGCAGGAGTTTCCTTTTCCGTGCTAGAACCAAAATCGCCAGAGTCCCTTTGGTCTTTATATCTAAAGTTTTGGCACACTTTCGGGCAGCTCGATCATCAAGGAGAGCAATAAAGTCTCGATTCCGATAAGCGAAAGTCAGAACTTCAGTCTCACCTAACCCCAGATCCCATTTTAGCACTTCAGGCTCCAGAGGACCGATTTCTTTCACGAAAGCCTTGCCTGGGCCATTGAGCCACTCACGGGCAGGATCTCCAGGACTTCCAGCAAGGATTTCCTTAAAAACTCCATAGGGAACAACCAGTTCATCAGCCAAAGAAGGCAAAAGGTGAAGCTGGTTGATTTTTCCCAGGATAATAAGCGGGGAGGCGTTTACCACGAACTTTTCAGGCATTCATTACCTCGGCTTCCAGCTCTTCGGGGGTCACCTGGAAAGGGGAAGCTCCAAAGCGCTGGAGGGCTTTTAGAAACTCCTCCCTGCTTACTCCGGCGATCTCAGCGGCCTTTGCTTGAGAGATTAGGCCCATCTCATACCACTTCACCGCTGCCGCTAATCGCATCTCCTGAACGAACTCCTCAGGTGATAGCCTTAAGCTGGCTAAATCGTCTTCTTTGAAGGTTAACTCTACTTTCACAGGCATTTTAAACCTCCGCTTGTGCTCTACTTCAAAGTCCTTGATGGCAATCTTAACCTCCCTGCCTTCCGGTTAAAGACACCACTTTACTGCTTGTGGCCTGGCGGGCCACCTTTTCAATCTCTTTGATGGCCTGTCTCTGAGCCTCGGCGGCAAGGTGGGCGTAGCGCTCGGTCATGGCAAGGGTTTTGTGGCCCATTAGCTCCTTGACCGTGTAAATAGGCACTCCAGCCATTACCAGCCAGGAACCAAAAGTATGCCTCAAAGTATGAAAACAAACCTTCATCCTGGGGTCCTGAACCCCTTCGTTTAGCTTGAGAGTCTTTACAGATTCTCCAAAGGCCTTAGAAAGCCATTTAATCTTGCCCCCATGTCTTCGGTCCTTAAAGACATATTCCTCTGGAGCACCAGGTATTTTACCAGCAAACATCTTTTGCACCTCATTAGTCATATAAGCTACCCGGCTGGTTTTATTCTTCGGGTCTCGGATGAAAATAATGCCCTGGGTAAGGTCTATATCCCCCCAGGTAAGACTCGTTATCTCACCGAAACGCAAACCGCAATGAAGGGCAAGGAGGCACATCTCGTAAGTTTGCTGACTGCGCTTGCGCACCTCGGCAAGGAGGGCTTCAGCCTCTTCGGGAGAGAGGAAGCGAAGACGCCGATTATCCCTCCTGGGGATTTTTACCTTTGAGACAGGGTTTTCTCCTTCAAAAAGTTCCCAATCCTTGGCTTTGTTAAAAGCCCTCCTTACCGTAGCTAGGGCAATCTCTATGGTTCTTTCAGCCCTTCCGGCCTCTTTCATCTTTTTCTTGAGGCGCTCAAGATCAAGAGGGCAAATCTCCTTGAGAAGCTTGTCTCCCAGGATTGGCTTGAGCCAAATCTTGTAAATCTCTCTTTCTCTTTTGTAAGTCTTAAGAGCCTTCTCTTGCTCGGCCCAGGGTAAATAACGCCGCTCTATGAACTCACTAAAAGTCCATTGCAGTTTACGCCTCTGCTGGATAGGGATAACCTCTTCGTCAAGACGAATAGACCTTAACCTCTCAGCCCTGATTTGAGCCGCATAGGCAGCCGAGATACCTTCAGAGGCCCAGCCTATCTTTTCCTCAATGAGTCTGCCAGTATGTGTCTTATAACGAATGTAGAAACACTTATCAGGCTTGCCGTCAGGCAGCTTACGCCTGTCACTAATATAAGCCCTTACGCCCGGATACTTCTTAAACGTCTCATACTTTCTCTTCATAATGCCCCAAAAAATCCGCTAACTTTCTTAATTTTTTCTTCCCCACCTACTCCTCACTTATTGCCAGCTTTGTTAACAGAGCTAAGCATTTTGAGAGATCGTAATTGCGAAATTTTTCAACCTGAGCACCTGCCTCAAGCTCTCTTTGCTCCCTGATTTCCGCATTTTTCTAGGCCAAAATTTTTCCCCACCTATTCCCCACCTGAGAGAGGAATTTTGGGGATTTTACAGGAACATGCTAATCTCAAAAAGCTTGATTTGTCAAGGGTTTGGGAACAGGTGGGATTTTTAGGGAGGACCCGTTTAACGGCCTTCTAAGCCGTTGGTTGGGGGTTCGAGTCCTCCCGGGGGCACCATTCCATTTTTAGAGATCGTAAGCCCTTTCCCCGTGATCTGAAAGATCAAGCCCTTGAACTTCTTCTTCCTGACTTACCCTCAGACCAAAGAAGACATCGACTAATTTCAGAAGAATATAGCTAAGCACAAAACAATATACTACCGAAGCACTTGCTCCTATCACCTGAACAAGAAATTGGTGAATATTTCCGGCTAAAAGACCATCAGCTCCACCGGGATTAGCCGAAGTATAACAAAAGACGCCAGTGAGTATTGCTCCCAAAAAACCGCCAACACCATGAATACCCACCACGTCAAGGGAATCATCATAACCCAAATAAACCTTTAAAAGCACAGCCATATAACAGATAACCCCCGCTAAAATACCAATAACAATAGCAGCCCAGGGAGGGACAAAACCGGCAGCAGGAGTAATAGCTACTAAACCAGCAACAGCACCAGAAATAGCTCCCAAAGTAGTGGGCTTTCCTCTATGAAACCATTCAGCCATCATCCAGGCAAAAGCCGCAAGCCCTGCGGCCAGTTGAGTGTTAGCAAAGGCTAAAACAGCTATCTGGTCAGCAGCTAAAGCACTTCCGGCATTAAAACCAAACCAACCAAACCAAAGAATGGCCGCCCCGAGAATGGAAAGGGGCAAGTTATGGGGATGAAAAGCCGTCTGCCTAAAACCTTTTCTGGCTCCTACCACTAAAGCTGCCGCTAAAGCGCTAGCACCAGAGGCTATGTGAATTACTGTGCCCCCGGCAAAGTCGAGAGCTCCCATGGATCCAATCCAGCCACCACCCCAAACCCAATGGCACAACGGAAGATAAACAAAAGTCACCCAAAGAGAAATAAATATAAGAAAGCTGCTAAAACGCATTCTTTCAGCAAAAGCGCCTGTGATAAGAGCCGGGGTAATAATAGCAAACATTAGCTGAAAGGTAGCAAATAGTAAATGAGGAATATTATCAGCTGGGGGCCCGGGATCTAATCCTACATTTTTGAAAAATAGATAAGAAAAGTCTCCGATTATTTTGCCAATATCATTCCCAAAAGCGAGACTGTAACCGTAAACAAACCAAATCAAACTCACCAAACCTAAACAGATAAAACACTGCATCATAATGGAGAGAACATTCTTACGACGAACAAGTCCTCCGTAGAACAACGCCAATCCTGGGGTCATAAACATGACCAGAGCCGAGGAAATCAGCATAAAAGCAATATCAGCCTGATTCATAACACCCTCCTAAAACTTAATTTTAAAATCCCTAAAGCAAAGAAAATGCCATTTTTAAAAATAGTTAGTAAAATAAGGACTAGACAAACATTTTATAAAATAATTCCTTACTTAAAAAATATATTTTGACCTTTTTGTATAATTTTGCCCTAAATAACTACTATTTTTTACATTTTTGTTAAAATAAAGGGTTACTCAGTTATCTCGCAGCTCGTAGTGGCAGAGTGAAGTTGTCACCTATTTTATGGCCTATTAATATATCCCGTTGACGAAGCCTGAGTTTTCTTTTATAGGAATAGCGCATCCTTTAAGAAAATCCTTTAGAAAGGTAGGAGGTTTTTATATGGCTAGACACAAGAAAATCGAACGCATGAGAGAAATTGAAAGACGGCGCCGTCGTCGGGCTCGCTTGGCTAAGTTACGGGCCAAAGGGCTTTTCCCCAGGCCAGAAGGTTATGACCCAAGGGTATACCCCTATGTGGCTTACGCTGTGGCCAAAGGGATTATGAGCCTCGATGAAGCCTTAAAGCGCCTTGAAGCCGCCAAGCTAGAAAACGCCTAACGGGCTTTTTCTATTAAGAAAAGCATTTCTTCAACGGCTTCTTTCATACCAACCATAATAGCTCGTGCTACAATAGCGTGGCCGATGCTAAACTCTTCAATATAGGGGATGGCGGCTACGGGCGAAATATTTTGATAATGTAGCCCGTGGCCGGCATGTACTTCAAAACCTAGCTCTCTTGCCACTCTGGCGGCTTCTTCCAGACGAGAAAGTTCTAAATCCATCTCTTCCAAACCATTAGCCTCTGCATAATGACCGGTATGTAGCTCAACAATGTCAGCCCCAGTTTTAGCGGCGGCTTTTATCTGTTCTACTTCTGGATCAATAAAAATGCTTACTTTAAGCCCTACTTCTTTCAAATCCTCCACAGCCTTTCTTACCTTGGCTATGCGCCCTTTAACCTTAAGCCCTCCTTCTGTAGTAATCTCCTGGCGTCTTTCGGGAACCAAAGTTACCTGGTCAGGTTTCACTTCTCTAGCAAAGCTAATCATCTCTTCAGTAGCCGCCATCTCCAAAATAAGTTTAGTTTTGACTATTTCCCTAAGAAGCCGTACATCTCTATCCTGAATATGCCGACGGTCCTCTCGTAAATGAACTACTATTCCATGTGCTCCTCCGAGCTCAGCCAAAACCGCCGCGTGAACAGGGTCGGGATAATTAACCTTGCGAGCCTCTCTTACCGTAGCTACGTGATCTACATTAACTGCTAGTTTTGCTGGCATATATTCTCTCCTCCTTAAAAAACTCGTTATTTTCTGTGCCTTTCTGCCTAAGAGTTTTTGTATCAAGTCAATCTCTTTTTTGAGCATTAAACAGGCTCCATAGGGCCCACCTTCATGTTCATGACCCAAGAGATGCAACAAACCATGAATAGCTAACATCAAAAGATAATGTTTTTGAGGAAGCCCATATTCCTCGGCTTCACGATAAGCTGTATCCACTGAAATTATTACATCTCCTAAAAGACTAGGCTGAATTTCTATAAAAGGACCTTCATATTGAGAAAAGGAAATAACGTTAGTAGGATAAGGTCGGTCCAAATACTCAGTGTTATAAAAAGTTATAAGTTCATCATCTACCAAAATAAAATTAGCCTCTTTATCCTCTAAATTAATGATACCAAGGGCTTCTTCCAGCTTTTCTCGGAGCCACTTAATAGGAACGTTTCTTTTTTGTTGATTAATGATCTCTATAGGCATGTTTTTGTGATAGAAAAAAATATCTATTTAGGCAAGAAAAATAAACAAAAGTTAAAATCACTTCTGGCTAGTTTTTTCCCTTTTTCGTCTTTAACATGCCAAGGCGTTCTTTTAATTCTTTTTCTTGACCTCTTTCTGTAGGAAAATAATAGCGCCGGTCTTTTAGTTCTTCTGGGAGATAATCTTGAGGGACAAATCCTTCTTGAAAGTTATGAGGATACTTATAGTCCTTTCCATAACCAATGTTCCGCATAAATTTAGTTTCAGGATTTCTTAGGTGAAGAGGAACAGGAAGAGCCCCGTATTTTTGAACATCTTCTCGAGCACGGTTAAGAGCCTGGTAAGCAGAGTTGCTTTTAGGAGCAAGGGCCACATAAATTACTGCTTGAGCCAAGGCAAGTTCACCTTCTGGCAATCCAAGAAACTCGACAACATCTTTAGCCGCCAAAGCCATTTGGAGGGCCTTAGGGTCGGCAAGACCTACATCTTCGGCCGCTGCTGCTACCAAACGTCTTACGATAACTAAAGGATCCTCGCCGGCTTCAATCATTCGTACCATCCAGTAAATAGCGGCATCGGGATCACTTCCACGCAAGCTCTTATGAAAAGCTGAAAGAAGATTGTAATGTTCTTCTCCACTTTGGTCGTAAAGAAGGGGCTTTTTAAGTTCTAGCTCCTTTACGATATCTAGTGTAAGTTTTGGCTGGCCTTCATCAAGATTCATTACCAGGTCTTCAAGGAAATTAAGCGCCAGGCGAGCATCTCCTTGGGCAAACTCCGCCAAATATTCAAGCACTTCTTCTTCCACCAATATATTTTTGTTTCCTAGACCACGTGGATCTTTTAAGGCCCTTTTCAAAATTAAAAGAAGCTCTTTTTTTGAAAGTGCTTTTAAAACAAAGACTCTTACTCGTGAAAGCAAAGGAGCAATCACTCTAAAAGAGGGGTTCTCCGTAGTGGCACCAATGAGGATAATCTTTCCTTCTTCTACATAGGGAAGTAAAAAATCTTGTTGAGCTTTATTAAACCTATGTATCTCATCGATAAATAAAAGGGTTTGACGCCCTAAAGAGCATCCCTTATCGGCTAAATCTATAGCTTTACGTAATTCTTTAATTCCAGCATCAACCGCAGATATAGGAACAAACTCAGTTTTAGTTTCTTTGGCTATAAGCCTCGCCAAAGTAGTTTTACCACAACCTGGCGGTCCCCAGAGGATCAAAGAGGGTACCTTCTTTTTGGCCAGGCAAAGGGTTAAAAATTTATTAGGACCTAAAATATGTTTCTGACCTACAAAATCGCTAATTTTTTGAGGTCTTAAGCGTTCAGCTAAAGGCCTTTGAGGTTCAAAAAGACTTTTCATCTAACCGCCATACTAAAGTTTATTTTGAAGATTAAACGAGAAAATAAAAAGTCGCCATACTTGTTAAGTTGTCTATAAAAAGCCACTAATTCTTCACCTTAATGACTAAAAGACTTGTAAAAATCTAGCCAAAAAAATTCTTTAGGAGGAAAACATGGCTTCTAAAAAAATTTTCCAATTTTTATTGTTGTTACTTGTCTTATTGATATTTACTCAGAATAGTTTTGGTTTCCCACCTTTTAAGTTTGCCGTAATAGCTGACCCTCATTTATCTGTACCAGGCCCTCATTCACCTAAAAATGGAGTCAAAATGTTCAAAGAAAGTGTAGCCTTGCTCAAAGCAACTATAAATGAAATCAATAAAAGAAAAGATATTAATTTTGTTCTGGTATTAGGGGATCTAACTAAAGACGCAGAACCCTGGAATCTTGATAAATTTAAAGAAGTTATGAGTGAACTTAAGGTCCCTTATTACGTAGTACTGGGGAATCATGACATCTCTCCTGTTGACATAAAAGCAACCAACCGCGACCCCGGCGTAAGCCGAAGTACAATGATATGGGCTTTCCAAGGACACGGATTTAAAGGCCCAAAAGCAAACTGGAGTCTTGATCCAATTCCAGGCGTTCACTTAATTGGGCTTGATTCAACAATGACTGGAGATTGGGCCGGAAGATTGACCAAAGAGGGTTTAGAATTCCTTAAAAAGGATCTTGCCGCCAATCCAGATAAGATAACCATCGTAATCCTTCATCATCAACTTCAACCTTATACAAAAGCAGAGATTACAGGTGAAAACAACTTTAATAAATTTGTTTTGTTAAATGCTAGCGAAGTTAAAGATATTTTGAATAAAAACCCTCAGGTTATTATGACCCTTTCAGGCCACAGACACTTAAGTACAAGGTATATATTAGAAAATAACATTGCCTACTTTACTTGCCCTTCAACAGTTACCTGGCCCATGCGCTATGTGATATTTAGTGTAGATAATAAAGGAATCAGTTATCAAACATATGATGTTCCTACCAGCAAAAAAGTATGGGAAACTGCTAGAAAATTTGCCTTTGACACCAATACAACACAATGGCCACGTACAAGCGAAACACCTAATACCCCAGAAGGAAATAAAAAATTTATAAAAATTATGAAGGCTGATAATTTAAAAGATGGTTATATTCCCATGAATAAAGTCCTTCCTAAGGCTACGCCTTAAAAGGCCAAATATAAATGGCCCCTTAACGGGGCCTTTTATATAAAATTTATCTTTTTGTCTAAAGCAATTATTCTTTTTTCTCAGACTCCTGGGGTTTTGATTCTTCAGCGGAGGATTTTTCTTCTGTATCAGCTAAAGAGTCTTTAGATTCGGCAGAAGCTTTAATTTCTTCTTCCGCTGCCTCCCCTTTAGCCTCAGCTTCTTCAATTGGGGTCTCTTCAGTTCCTTTGGCTTCGGGGGTAGGCTCTTCCGCTTCAGACTCTACCTGAGACTCTGCCTCTAGGTTTTCTTCAGCTTTGACTTCGGGCTCAGCCTTGGTCTCAGGAGCAGATACTGGTGCAGCTGGTACCTCCTTTTTAGCCGCAGGCTTATGTTCCAGCTTGTCAGTAACAAGTTCTATAATAACCATCATAGCCGCATCGCCTCGGCGCGGACCAATACGGACAATTCTGGTAAACCCGCTCTGGCGATAAGCATAGCGGTCTTTTATCTCAGAAAAAAGCTTTCTTATCACTGCTTTATCGGGAAGAATAGATAAAGCCTGACGGCGAGCCGCCAAATCTCCACGTTTAGCTAAACCTATCATTTTATCTGCTAAACGGCGCAATTCTTTCGCTTTGGCCTCTGTAGTTTGAATCCTTTCGTGTATAAAAAGAGCTATGAGCAAATTCCGCAAAAGGGCTTTCCTATGCTCCCATTTACCAACCAAACGTCTGCTCTTCTTTCTGTGCCTCATGATTTCCTCTCCCTCAACTATGCTTCTTCTTTAGCTTCTTCTGGGGGCTTCCAATCAGGAATTTGCATTCCAAAAGAAAGCCCCATAGAACTCAATATATTTTTTAGTTCGTTAAGGCTCTTACGTCCAAAGTTCTTGGTCTTAAGCATTTCTGGCTCAGTTTTCTGAACGAGTTCACCAATATACCGTATATTAGCGTTTCTCAAACAGTTAGCTGACCTTACCGAAAGCTCAAGTTCATCAATTCTTTTGTCTAAGTACTTATAGTACTCTGGTTTCGATTCTTCAGCTGATTTTTCTTCTGAAGTGTCTTCCTCAGCAAAATTAATAAAAACTGTTAGCTGATCTTTTAAAATCTTGGCTGCATAGGCCATAGCATCTTGAGCATCGACCGTTCCGTCAGTCCAAATTTCCATAACTAAGCGATCAAAATCACTACTACGCCCCACTCGAGCCTGGGTCACGTTAAAGTTAACCCTTTGAATTGGAGAGAAAATAGCATCAACAGGGATGATACCTATCTCTTCTACACTTGAAGAATCCGCAGGGCGATAACCCTTTCCCCATTCTACGTGAAGTTCCATCTTTAGATGGCCGTCTTTAGAGAGGGTGGCAATATGATGATCAGGATTTACAACTTCTGCCTGCCCGTCTGTTTGGATATCACCTGCTTTAACTTCTCCAGGACCTTCTTTTTCAAGGAAAAAAGTTTTAGGCTCCTCATCATGAAGCCTAAAACGGACACCCTTTAAGTTTAAAATTATATCGATAACATCTTCCATTACACCAGGAAGACTGGAAAATTCATGCGTAGTTCCGTCTATTTTTACCCAGGTAATGGCTGCTCCCTGAAGCGAAGATAAAAGAACCCTTCTCAAAGCATTACCCAAAGTTACTCCAAACCCTCGCTCCAGGGGTTCTATGATAAACTTACCGTAAGAAGGAGGCCTGGAATCATTGTGCACTTGAATACCTTTTGGCCTAATGAGCTCCAGCCAATTCCTGCTTATAAGATTTTTGGTCTCTGCCATAACACCACCCTTATTTGTTTTAGTATGTTTAACGGGAGTAGAACTCGACGATTAGTTGTTCCTGAATCGGCATAGTAATATCTTCACGGGTTGGTAAGGCTTTAACCGTACCTTTAAAATTATCAGCATCAAGTTCTAACCACTGCGGAATTCCACGTCTAACAGCCGCTTCCAAATTTTCCTGAATCCTAGCATTTTGGCGGTATTTCTCTTTGAGTTCGATGACTTCTCCCGGTTTTACTAAATAAGAAGGAATATCAACATTACGCCCATTTACCTTAAAAAGCCCGTGGGCTACCATTTGCCGTGCCTGCATGCGCGAAGAAGCAAAACCCAAACGATAAACGACGTTATCTAAACGACGTTCCAAAAGTTGTAAAAGATTATGACCCGTTTGACCTTTCATACGGTCTGCTCGGTCAAAATATTTAGCAAACTGCTTCTCGGAAACACCGTAAATTCTTTTCACTTTTTGTTTTTCTCTCAACCGAATACCATAGTCAGAGCGCTTGGCTCTAATTTGAGCCTGACCATGCTGACCCGGGGGATAACTCCGCCTTTCAAAAGCACATTTATCTGTATAACAGCGGTCCCCTTTGAGAAAGAGTTTCATTCCTTCTCTACGACATAATCTACAACGTGGACCTGTATATTTTGCCAAGGCTTTCTCCTCCTTAACCTACTGAATATTAAATTCTTCTCTTCTTTGGCGGACGACACCCATCATGAGGAATAGGGGTAACGTCTTTAATCATCGTAATCTGAAAACCAGCCGCTTGAAGAGCCCGCAAGGCCGCCTCTCGTCCCGCTCCAGGACCTTTTACAAAAACGGCTACTTTTCTCATTCCCTGCTCCATAGCCCGGCGTGCTGCTGCTTGGGCAGCAAGCTGAGCCGCATAAGGTGTACCTTTACGAGAACCCTTAAAACCTTCGGTACCACCGCTAGCCCAGGCTACCGTGTTACCTTGTTTATCTGTAATGGTAACAATAGTGTTATTAAAAGTAGCATGAATGTGGGCAATTCCCTCAGGAATGTTCTTCTTTTCGCGCTTTTTACCTTTTGCTCTACGACGTCTTGCCATCTTTTCTCACCCCTTACTTTTTACGTCTGCCGCGTAATGAAGATGGACGCGGCCCTTTTCTTGTACGAGCATTAGACCTGGTACTCTGGCCACGCACCGGAAGCCCCATACGGTGTCTCAGACCACGGTAACACCCCATATCCATAAGACGCTTAATATTGGCCGAAACTTCGCGTCTCAAATCACCTTCAACTTTATACTCACGTTCTACGATATGACGAATTTTAGTAAGCTCTTCTTCGGTAAGATCTTTAGTTTTTTTATTCCAATCCACTCCTGCCTTAGTTAAAACTTTCTGGGCCAGCGTCCGCCCTATACCATAAATATAGGTAAGGGCTATCTCGATAGACTTGTTATCTGGAATATCAACTCCGGCTATCCTAGGCACACCAAAACCTCCTTTACTTAACCTTGTCTCTGTTTATGACGAGGATTTTCACAAATAATACGCACAACTCCTCGCCTTTTAATAATCTTGCACTTACGACATCTTTTTTTAACTGATGCTTGCACCTTCATGGCTATCACCTAACCTTTCTTGCGGTCTTTTTTGGTTCCACGATAAACAATTCGCCCTCTCGTCAAATCGTAGGGCGAAAGCTCAACTATTACTTTGTCTCCGGGAAGGATACGAATATAATGAACCCTCATCTTCCCGGAAATATGAGCCAAAACCTTATGGCCATTCTCAAGTTCAACTCGAAACATAGCGTTTGGTAAGGCCTCTACAACTGTCCCTTCTACCTGAATGGCCTCTTCTTTCGGCATAACTTCTCCTTAAATTTTTGATAAAATTTCCGGACCTTTAGGCGTTATTACCACAGAATGTTCGTAATGAGCCGCAAGCCCACGGTCTTTAGTAATCGCTGTCCAGCCATCTGGCAAAATTTCTACTTCATAACTCCCGGTAACTACCATGGGCTCAATAGCTATTACCATACCCGCCATCAAACGAGGCCCTTTACCTCTACGGCCAAAATTGGGCACTTCTGGTGGCTCATGAAGAGACTCTCCTATACCGTGCCCTACAAAATCACGAATGACATTAAACCCCTTCTTTTCCACATAATTTTGTACCGCTGCCGAAATATCTCCCACTCGATTTCCTACTCTCGCCTTTTCAATCGCTTTATATAAGGCCTTTTCTGTAACTTCCATAAGCCTTTGGGCCTCTTCGCTGACCTCACCTACCGCTACGGTTAACGCCGCGTCCCCGTAATAACCTTCATAAATAGTGCCAAAATCAAAACTAACTATATCACCTTCTTTTAAAACCTTTTCTTTTAAAGGTAATCCATGTACAATTTCTTCATTCACTGAAACACACAAACTAAAGGGGTAGCCCCTATACCCCTTAAAAGCCGGGCGGGCTCCCCTTTTTAAAGCAATCTCTTCAGCTATACGATTTAAATCCCAGGCCGTAATTCCTGGGACTATCTTTTCTTTTAAAGTCAATAAAACTTCCGCAACAATAGCGTTTGCTTTGCGCAATAAATCTATTTCCCAGGGAGCTCGAAGCTTAATCTTCGCTGGCCCCCTGGTTACTTTCATAATCTTTGTCTTACGCAATTTTACCCGCCAAGTAATTTAACAATACGATTAAATATTTCGTCAATAGAGCCCATACCGTCAATGCGGTGAAGGACTCCTTTCTTTTCGTAATACTCAATTATAGGCTCAGTTTGTTCGTGATAAACCTTTAAACGGTTACGAACAGTCTCTTCATTATCGTCCGCTCGTTGATAAAGCTCTCCGCCGCACACGTCACACTTGCCTTCTTCCTTGGGCGGTTTAAACATTACATGATACATCATGCCACATTTCTTGCAAGTGCGGCGCCCTGTAAGACGTTTTACCAACTCTTCGTCAGGAACATCAATTAAAATGGCATAATCTATCTTTTTACCAAGTTTTTCAAGAAGCTTATCTAAAGCTTCGGCCTGAGGTACTGTGCGGGGGAAACCATCTAAAATAAAACCTTTTTCACAATCAGGCTGTTTAAGACGCTCTTCCACCATCCCCAAAACAATTTCGTCAGGAACAAGAGCACCTTTATCCATGTATTCCTTGGCTTTTTTACCAAGTTCTGTACCCTTAGAAAGGTGTTCACGAAACATGTCTCCCGTAGAAATCTGCGGGATACCAAACTTTTCAGCAATCATTTTAGCCTGTGTACCTTTGCCTGCCCCTGGTGGTCCTAAAAAGACTATATTCATAACCCCCTCCTTTTAGCTATTACCGCCCTCGACCACGTAAACGCCCTTGCTTCATAAGCCCATCATAATGTCTGGTCAAAAGATGGGCCTCAATTTGGGCCATGGTATCCATAGCCACACCAACTACAATGAGAAGGGCGGTTCCTCCAAAATAAAAAGGTACGTTAAACTCTTTTATCAAAATAGTGGGTAAAACACAAATAGCTGAAATATATAGTGCTCCTATCAACGTAAGCCTAGTAAGTACTTTATCTAAAAATTCTGCCGTAGCTCTACCCGGCCTTATACCAGGAATAAAACCACCTTGTTTCTGAAGATTCTCTGCTACTTCTTGGGGATTAAAGATAATAGCCGTATAGAAATAACAGAAGAAAATAATTAAAACCACAAACAATATTTCATAAAGAAGGCTTCCTGGCTGAAACCAGTGAGTCATTTTTTGAAAAAATTCAAGAGGAACAAAATTAGCTATAGTAGCTGGGAACATAAGCACAGACGAAGCAAAAATAGGAGGGATAACTCCAGCCATGTTAACTTTAAGCGGCAAATAAGTTGTCTGGCCACCTACTATTTGACGACCCACCTGCCTTCGCGCGTAATGGATAGGAATGCGCCTCTGGGCCCGTTCCATGAAAACAGTAAAAGCAACTACAGCTATTATTAAAGCCAAAATAAGAATCAAGACCACAGGAGAAAGTTCGCCGGTTTTAACTAAACGAAAAGTCCTGATCAAAGCGCCTGGGATACCCGCCACAATACCGGCAAAAATCAACATGGAGATACCATTTCCAATCCCGTGTTCAGTTATTTGTTCACCAAGCCACATAAGAAAAATAGTACCAGCAGTCAACGTTATCATAGTAAGTATTTTAAATCCCCAGCCAGGAAAAAGGACAATAGGATCTCCATTAGGAGCAGTCATTCGTTCAAGACCGACGGCAATTCCAAAGCCCTGAATCAAACAAATAGCTACCGTGAGATATCGAGTATAATAGGCTATTTTCCGGCGTCCTTCAGGCCCCTCTTTTTGCATCTCTTTTATAGACGGGAAAACAACGGTAAGTAGTTGTAAAATAATCGAGGCGCTAATGTAGGGCATTATGCCAAGGGCACAAATGGAAAGCCGCCTTAGAGCACCTCCTGAAAACATATCCAAAAAACCGAATATTGTTCCTCCAGCCCGATCAAATAGAGCAGCTAATGCCAAGGTATTTATACCAGGGGTAGGAATTTGGACAGCCACTCTATAAATAGCAAGCGCCGCCAGGAGAAAAAGTATCCTGCGGCGCAACTCTGGAATATTGGCAAGAGTTTCTACACCTCTAGATTGCAACATGAAAAATCTCCTAAAGGGAGATGATCTCTACAGAGCCACCTGCAGCTTCAATCTTT
Source organism: Thermodesulfatator indicus DSM 15286 (assembly GCF_000217795.1). Taxonomy (NCBI): domain Bacteria; kingdom Pseudomonadati; phylum Thermodesulfobacteriota; class Thermodesulfobacteria; order Thermodesulfobacteriales; family Thermodesulfatatoraceae; genus Thermodesulfatator; species Thermodesulfatator indicus. The sequence goes on along the minus strand of NC_015681.1, from coordinate 1,548,637 downwards.
TCTTTAGCTGACTTGGAAATAGCGTGGCACTTAACCTTAATAGCTATAGATATTTCCCCATCTCCCAGGATTTTAAGAGGCTTAGGAGAACCCTTAAGAATTTTAGCCTGGCGTAAAATTTCAGGAGTTACCTCATCACCAGCGGCAAATCTTTTGGCCAAATCCCCAACATTGATAACGGCATATTCCACTCTAAAAGGATTCTTAAAACCTCTTTTTGGTAAACGCCTGAGTATTGGCATCTGGCCGCCTTCAAACCACGGTGGCACTCCACCACCAGTACGTGCTTTTTGCCCTTTGTGGCCTTTAGAAGCCGTCTTACCATGGCCAGAGCCTGGACCACGTCCCACTCTTTTTTCTTTTTTCTTAGACCCCGGAAAAGGGGATAAATTGGAAAGGCTGATTCTTTCAGCCATCGATCTCCTCCACTTTTACTAAATGTTTTACTTTTTCAATCATTCCACGAATGCAAGGATTATCCGGCTTTACTACTGTGTGGCGAATTCGCCTCAAACCTAAAGCCGCAATAGTTCCTCTCTGCTTTTTAGACCACCCATATTTGCTACGCACTAAAGTAATCTTAAGCTGCTTCGCCATGGCCTTCACCTACCACTTCTTCTTTAGGAAGATTACGCTTTTTGGCTACATATTCAGGATCCTGTAAACTTTCAAGGGCCTTAAAAGTAGCCTTAACCACATTATGTGGATTGGTACTTCTAATACACTTGGTTACCACGTCTTTAATGCCCACTGCGTCCATGATGGCTCGAACCGTACCCCCGGCAATAACTCCAGTACCTGGAGGTCCCGGCTTAAGAAGTACCTGAGCAGCACCGTAAATACCTAAAATAGGATGCGGAATGGTGCCATTTATTACGGGTACTTTTATCATATTTTTGCGGGCCTTTTCTAAGGCCTTACGAATGGCATCTGGCACCTCTGGGGCCTTACCTAAGCCATATCCGATACGTCCGGCACCATCTCCCACTACTACCAGAGCAGAAAACCGAAAGCGCCGCCCACCTTTGTGGACCTTAGCCACACGATTTATAAAAATTATCTTCTCTATTAACTGTTCGTTTTCTTTAGGTGATGCCACCAAGGCTCACTCCTCCTTAAAATTAAAACTCTAAACCAGCGGCTCGGGCCCCATCAGCCAGGGCCTTTACGCGACCATGATATTTATAGCCGCTTCTGTCAAAAACCACCTTCTTTATCCCTGCCTCTAGGGCTCGTTGCCCTAAAAATTCTCCTACTACTTTGGCAGCAGCAGTCTTACCGCCTTCTTTCTTGGCCTCAAGGACCTTTTCCCTAATCTGAGGGGTGAGAGAAGACGCTGCTACCAAAGTCTTTCCATGAACATCGTCAATTATTTGGGCATAAATATGTTTACAAGAACGAAAAACCGATAACCGCGGTCTTTCGGGTGTACCGAAAATCTTTTTTCTTACGCGACGTTTTCTCCTAAGCCGTGCCAATACCTTTTTGCTCGTTCTTCCCATAGCCTCTTCACCTTACTCCTATTTCTTTCCGCCTTTTCCGGCTTTACGTAGTATTTTTTCACCAGTGTAACGAATCCCCTTGCCCTTATAAGGCTCAGGAGGCCTAATTTTGCGAATATTTGCTGCTGTTTGCCCTACAAGTTCTTTATCTATACCTTCAAGAATTATCTGAAACTGAACATCTCCAGCCCCACGCTGGACCTTTGCGGAAACGCCTTTAGGTAATTTAAATTCTACCGGATGAGAATAACCTACACTTAAAATTAGAGTATCACCTTTCAGGTCCGCTTTATAACCGAGACCGACTATATCCAGAGACTTGGTAAAACCCTTATAAACTCCCACTACCCAATTATTCAGCAAAGCTCTGGCCAGGCCATGAAATGCCTTTACCTTGGTGGCCAGACGTTTTTGGACTTCAGCAGGAAGTACCTTTACTTCCTTGTCCTCAACTTTTATTTCTACTAGGGGTGGACGTGGCTTCTCAAGTCTCCCCTTAGGACCTTGTACAATAATCTTATCTTCTTTTATCTCCACCTTTACTCCATCAGGCAGAGGAATAGGTTTTCTCCCAATACGTGAAAGCATATTAACTCACCTCTCTCCTACCAAACTTCACAAATAACTTCGCCACCAATACCCCGTTTACGGGCCTCTTTGTCTGTCATAATACCCTGAGAGGTAGAAATTATGGCTATGCCAAAACCGCCTAAAACTTGGGGTAAATCTTCTTTTTTGACGTAAATTCGGCGCCCAGGTTTTGAAACCTTTTTCATGCCGGCAATAACAGGACGTTTCTGCTCGTCATATTTTAATGTTATCTCGATCTTGCCCTGAGGTCCTTCAGGAATAAAACGGAAATCTTCAATATAGCCTTCTTCTTTCAAAATCTTAGCAATGGCCAGCTTCATTTTAGACGCCGGCACCTCTACCGTTTTATGGTGCACCTGACAAGCATTCCGAATGCGAGCCAGCATATCAGCAATTGGATCTGTCATCATGGCCTTTTACTCCTTACCAACTGGCTTTTCTTACACCAGGAATTTTGCCTTGAGAAGCAAGATTCCTAAAACAAATACGACAAAGACCAAAACGGCGTATGTAAGCCCGGGCCCGGCCACAAATAGAACACCTATTGCGCTTGCGCACTCTAAACTTGGGCTCTCTCAAAGCTTTTACAATCTGCGCTTTACGCGGCATGATTCCTCCTATCTCTTGCGTTTAAAAGGCATACCTAAATTTTTAAGAAGCTCAAAAGCCTCTTCGTCTGTCTCCGCAGTAGTTACAAAAGTTATGTTCATACCTTTAATTTTTTCTACTTTATTTGGGTCAACTTCAGGGAAAATAGTATGATCATCGATTCCCATGGTAAAGTTACCTCGCCCGTCAAAACCCCGAGCAGGAACACCGCGAAAATCTCTCACCCGAGGCAAAGCCACGTTGACCAAGCGAGTAAAAAAATCATACATGCGGTTTTTGCGCAAGGTAACCATTACTCCAATAGGCATACCTTCACGCAACTTAAACGCAGCAATAGATTTCCTCGCCCTTCTAATGCTTGGCCGTTGACCAGCAATAATAGCGAGTTCTTCTACTGCCTGGTCTATAATTTTGGGATTTTGAACCGCCTCCCCTAAACCCATATTAAGGACAATTTTTTTCAGACGGGGTACTTCAAGTTTGTTTTTATAACCAAATTTTTCCATAAGCTTTGGAACAACCTCTTCTTCGTAGTATTGCTTGAGCCAGGACATAGCCACCCTACTCCTTCGCCTCTATAATCTCTCCACATTTTTTACACACACGAACCTTAGTGCCATCTTCCAAAAACTTACGTCCAACTTTTACCCCTTTATTACACTTAGGGCAAAACACCATAAGATTGGAAATATGAACCGGAGCAGGCTTTTCTACAATTCCGCCTTCAGTATAAGGGGTAGGCTTCATATGTCTCTTAACAATATTCACCCCTTCTACTATAGCCCGCTGCCTTCTGGGAAAGACCTGTAAAACCTTTCCAATCTTACCTTTGTCTTTTCCCGTAATAACTACTACCTGATCATTCTTTCTAATATGAACCTTAACCTGATGCGGTTTAATATCTCTTCTCTGCTTACTTCTAAAAAATCGCATATCCTAACCCCTTAAAGAACTTCTGGCGCAAGCGAAATAATCTTCATAAATCTTTTAGAACGCAACTCACGACCTACTGGTCCAAAGATACGGGTTCCAATAGGTTCACCCCACTGGTTGATTAACACTGCCGCATTTTCATCAAACCTTATTAAGGTGCCATCAGGGCGTGGTTGTTCTTTTTTGGTGCGAACCACAACCGCCCGTACAACATCTCCAGCTTTAACTTTGGAGTTCGGAAGAGCTTCTTTTACTGAAGCAATAATCACGTCTCCGATGCGAGCATAACGCCGGCCAGCTCCTCCTAGCACCCGAATGCACATTATTTTTTTAGCTCCAGAGTTATCCGCGACGTTTAAATATGACTGTTGCTGAATCATAACCTATCACCACCCTCTCTAAGCTTCCTCTTGGGCCTTTTCTTCTGTGCCTTTGTCTAATACTTTGGCCCGTTCAATAATACTTTTTACGCGCCATCTTTTGTGACGGGAAAGAGGTCTTGTTTCTTCAATTAAAACCTTATCGCCCACCCGACAGGCATTTTCTTCATCATGGGCCATGAACTTTTTACGTCTTTTAATGTATTTTTTATAAATTGGATGCATCTTAAGACGTTCAACCGCTACTACCACGGTTTTGTCCATCTTGTCGCTCACCACTATTCCTACAAAACGCTTTATTCCTTTTTTAGCTTTCTCTGCCATTTTCACGACCCTTTATCTATGAAGTTTTTCCCTGTAATTCTTTTTCACGCATAATAGTAAGAATTCTGGCAATATCTCTTTTTACCTGTCTAATCCTCATAGGATTCTCAAGCTGGTGTATAGACTTCTGAAAGCGCAAATTAAAAAGCTCCTCTCTTAATTCACGCAGCTTGTCTTGAAGTTCCACCACTGACAAACGACGAAGCTCCTTAGGTTTCATACCCTGTCCTCCCGAGAAACAATCTTACACTTGATAGGGAGCTTATCTGCCGCAAGCCGCAATGCCTCCCGCGCTACCTCTTCAGGCACACCTTCAACCTCATAAATAATACGGCCAGGCTTAATAACCGCTACCCAGCCTTCTACACTACCTTTACCTTTCCCCATACGGGTTTCAGCAGGCTTTTTAGTTATAGGCTTGTCGGGAAAGACCCTGATCCAGATCTTGGCCCCCTTTTTGGCGCAACGCACTATGGCCACACGACCTGCTTCAATCTGCTGGGAAGTAAGCCAGCAGTGCTCAAGGGCACGGAGACCAAATTCTCCAAAAGATACTGCGTTTCCGCGCCAGGCCTTTCCGCGGTTACGTCCTTTTTGTTGTTTACGATATTTAACTTTACGCGGTTGTAAATGCATCTTTTATTACCTCCTAGATATTAAGAGGCGCCATTTCCCCTTTTTCAGGTAAAACTTCACCTTTAAATAACCAGACCTTTACTCCAATAACACCGTATTTGGTGTTAGCTTCAGCGAAACCGTAATCAATATCTGCCCGCAAAGTATGAAGAGGCACTCGACCTTCGCGATACCACTCTTTACGAGCAATCTCTGCACCACCAAGACGCCCTTTACACTGGACTCTTATGCCTTGGGCTCCAAACCGCATAGCTAAGGCTACGGCCCTTTTCATAGCCCGCCTAAAAGAAACACGGCGCTCAAGCTGAGTAGCTATATTTTCCGCCACCAACTGGGCATCTAGCTCTGGGCGACGAACTTCAACAATATCTACATGAATTTCTTTGCCACCAGTAAGCTTCTCAAGCTCTTTTTTAAGGGCTTCTATTTCAACACCTTTTTTACCGATGACAATACCCGGGCGAGCTGTGTGTATAATAATGCGTACTTTATTGGCCGCCCGCTCAATTTCTATTTTAGAAATCCCCGCATGTTTAAGCCGGTCTTTTATAAAACGGCGTATACGGTAATCTTCATGTACAAACTTAGGAAAATCGCCTTTAGCAAACCAGCGGGAATCCCAAGTCCTGGTTATCCCTATTCTCAATCCTATGGGATTTACTTTCTGACCCAAAGCTCGCCCTCCTTGCTATTTCTCAGGTTTTTCTTCTACCACCACGGTAATGTGGCTGGTGCGCTTTAAAATCCGGCTAGCCCTACCAAAAGCCCGCGGCCAAAATCTTTTAAGACGCGGACCTTCATCTACATACGCCCTTTTTACATAAAGCTGGTCTGGATCCATCTGATAATTATGTTCTGCATTAGCCACTGCCGATTCCAATACTTTGCGCACCAAACGCGCTCCCTTTTTAGGGGTAAACTGCAAAATTTTCAAGGCCTCATCTACAGATTTGCCGCGAATGAGATCTACCACTAAACGCGCTTTATACGGTGATATACGTACATATTTAGCTTGCGCCCGCGCTTCCATAACTCACTCCTATTTCTTCTTACCTTTTACTTTACCTTTATCAGCAGCATGCCCCCTATACGTCCTCGTAGGGGCAAACTCACCGAGTTTGTGGCCAACCATGTTCTCAGTAACATAAACCGGAATAAATTTATGGCCATTGTGCACGGCGAAGGTCAAGCCCACAAACTCAGGCAAAATAGTTGAGCGTCGGCTCCAAGTCTTGATAACTTTTTTATCTCCAGTCTCAAGGGCCTTACGCACCTTTTTCCAGAGATGTTCATCAACAAATGGCCCTTTCTTCTTTGACCTAGGCATATCTCACCTCTCCTAGCCCTTACGTCTTCTAACAATAAATTTGTCAGAGGGTTTTTTACCTCTAGTTTTAAGCCCTTTGGCTAACTGCCCCCAAGGTGAGCACGGATGACGCCCACCGTGAGTGCGACCTTCACCACCACCCATGGGGTGATCCACCGGGTTCATAGCCACACCGCGCACATGCGGCCTTCTACCCAACCAACGGGAACGCCCGGCCTTCCCTAAAGTTACGTTCTCGTGGTCAATATTGCCTACCTGACCAATTGTAGCCCGGCAGTTAAGGTGAACCATTCTAATTTCACCTGAAGGTAATCTCAAGTGGGCATAATCACCTTCTTTGGCCATAAGCTGAGCAAAAGTTCCCGCCGCTCTGGCCATCTGTCCACCTTTACCTGGCCTTAACTCAATATTGTGAATAATAGTACCAAGCGGGATATTCTTAAGGGGCATACAATTACCCACTTTTACCTCTACGTTTTCCCCAGACATTAAAATATCGCCCACTTTAAGGCCAAGTGGTGCAAGAATATAACGCTTTTCTCCGTCCGCGTAGTGCAAAAGGGCAATATTAGCTGAACGATTAGGGTCATATTCAATAGCCGCTACTTTAGCCGGAATACCATCTTTATTACGTTTAAAATCTATACGACGATAAAGACGTTTATGTCCACCACCTCTAAACCTAACCGTTACCCGACCATATACATTACGCCCGCCGGTCTTCTTCAAAGGCTCAAGAAGAGACTTCTCCGGCTCTTTACCCGGCGTCAAATCCGGGTCTATTACAAAACTCATAAAACGCCGGCCAGGTGATGTTGGCTTACACTTTTTAATCGGCATAACCCTACCCCTTACACTGCTTCAAAAATTTCTATATTGTGCCCGGGGGCAAGACGTACAATAGCCTTTTTACGTAAAGGACGACGCCCTTCAAAACGCCCCATTCTCTTGGGCTTTCCTTTAACTCTGATGGTCTGCACCTTTTCAACCTTCACATCAAAAAGAGTTTCTACCGCCTTTTTGATTTCTATTTTGTTAGCGTCAGGTGCTACCCAAAAAGTCACCTGATTGTTCTTTTCTTTAAGCATCATGGCCTTTTCACTGATAACCGGTTTTAGAATAATTGTTCTTGGATCCTTCATCTTGAAAGCCTCTCTTCGATTTTTGGCAAGGCCTCACGTTTTATAATCAAATATTCGTAGTCCAAAATGTCATAAACATTTAAACCATCTACCGTAAGCACTTTTACTGTGGGCAAATTACGAGCACTCTTTTCAACCACCTCATCTCGCTCAGGAAGTACTACCAAGGCATCTTCTGCCCCAAGCCCTTTTAGAAACTCAACAAACTTTTTAGTCTTAATCTCGTCCAGACCAAAATCATCTACTACTAGAAGCTTTCCTTCCTGAGCCCTAGCCGAAAGCGCCATCTTTAAAGCCAAACGGCGTTCCTTTTTGTTAACTTTAAATTCGTAATCACGAGGCTTAGGACCAAAAACCACTCCACCACCAACCCAATGAGGCGCTCTAATACTCCCTTGACGCGCACGACCTGTTCCCTTCTGACGCCAGGGCTTACGCCCACCACCACGCACCTCACCACGAGTTTTGGTACAAGCAGTTCCTGCTCGCCAGCGGGCCATCTGCCAACGAACTACTTGGTGCAAAAGCCCTACTTTAACCGGCACATTGAAAATATCTTCTCGAAGATTCACTTCGTCCACCTTTTCTTTTTTATTATTAACCACCGCTACCGTGGCCATAATACTTTCTCCTCTACGTGTTAAAATATACGTAAACGTAGCTGTTTACCGAACCAGGCACCGCACCTTTAACTAAAATAACATTCTTCTCAGGTTTAACGTCAACAATGCTTAAGTTTCTGATAGTAACCGTCTCGTTACCGTAGTGCCCAGGCATCTTTTTACCCTTGATTACCCGGCCTGGAAAAGCACTGGCTCCACTTGAACCAGGCTTACGGTGTACCTGTTTAGCACCGTGGCTCATAGGCTGACGCCTAAAACCCCAGCGCTTAATAGCTCCGGTAAACCCCCGACCCTTACTTTTTCCGGTAACCTTGATCTTTTTACCAGGCTCAATAGAAAGATCGGCTAAAGTGATAACCTGCCCAGGTGAAAAGGCTTCAGGGTCATCTACTTTAAATTCTTTCAATACATAAAAGCCATGATCAAGCCCGGCTTTGGTAAAATGCCCTTGCATGGGTTTGTTTAGCTTGGTCAACTTTTTGGGCTTAAAACCCAACTGCACGGCATTATATCCATCACGGTCTTGTGTTTTTACCTGCACCACCGTACAGGGGCCAAGCTCTATTACCGTCACCGGAACCGCTTCCCCTGAAGGGGTAAATATACGGGTCATTCCTAATTTTTTTCCAATTAGTCCTTGAACCATAGACATCTCTCACACCCCTTAGAGCTTGATTTCCACTTCAACCCCGGCAGGGAGCTCAAGCTGCATCAACGCGTCAATAGTCTGCTGGGTTGGCTCAAGTATATCGAGCAGCCGCTTGTGGGTCCGAATCTCAAATTGCTCCCGCGAATTTTTGTCAATATGCGGTGAACGAAGCACCGTCCAACGACTTATTTTAGTCGGAAGCGGAATAGGACCCACTACCCTTGCTCCGGTATCACGTGCCGTACGCACAATCTCTGCCACTGAATGATCAAGTATCTTATGATCAAACGCCTTTAATTTTATTCGTATTTTCTGGGTCGGGACTATCATGACCGGACCTCAAGCCTCCTAAAACTATTCCAAAATCTTGGTAACAACACCAGCACCTACCGTGCGGCCACCTTCTCTTATCGCAAAACGCAAACCCTCTTCCATCGCCACCGGCTTTATCAACTGTACCTCAAACTCCACATTGTCTCCCGGCATCACCATCTCTACTCCCTCTGGCAACGTCACTACTCCTGTTACATCCGTCGTCCTAAAATAAAACTGTGGCCTATATCCATTGAAAAACGGCGTGTGCCGCCCTCCCTCTTCCTTCGTCAATATATATACCTCCGCCTTAAACTTGGTGTGCGGCGTGATACTACCAGGCTTTGCTAATACCTGACCCCTCTCTACCTCGTCCTTCCCTACTCCTCTTAACAATATCCCTACGTTGTCTCCAGGAAGTCCCTCATCAAGTATCTTCCTGAACATCTCTACACTAGTCGCCACTGTCTTTATCGTCGGCCTAAGCCCTACTATCTCTACTTCATCTCCAGGCCTTATCACTCCTCTTTCTACCCTACCTGTCACCACCGTCCCTCGTCCACTTATGCTGAATACGTCCTCAACCGGCATCAAGAACGGCTTGTCTACCTCCCTCTTGGGCTCAGGTATATACTCATCTACCGCCTTCATTAATTCCCATATCTTCCCACACCACTCACAATCCTCCTTCCCACATCCACACTCTAGCGCCTTTAACGCACTCCCCCTTATCACCGGCACATCGTCTCCAGGAAAATCATACTTAGAAAGCAACTCCCGAATCTCAAGCTCTACCAACTCCAAAAGCTCTTCGTCATCTACCATGTCAACTTTGTTCATAAATACCACGATAGCCGGAACGTTAACCTGACGCGCCAACAATATGTGCTCACGGGTCTGCGGCATAGGACCATCAGTGGCCGCTACTACCAAAATAGCTCCGTCCATCTGTGCCGCTCCCGTAATCATGTTCTTGATATAGTCAGCGTGCCCAGGACAGTCCACGTGGGCATAGTGGCGCTTCTCTGTCTCATACTCAACGTGCGCCAACTGAATGGTAATCCCCCTCTGCTTCTCCTCAGGCGCACGGTCAATATTATCAAACGGAATCCATTCCGCCCAACCCTTGGTAGAAAGCACCCTGGTTATGGCACTGGTCAATGTCGTTTTTCCGTGGTCAATGTGACCAATCGTCCCAATGTTTAAATGCGGCTTACGCCTCTCAAACTTCTGCTTACTCATTTCCTCTCCTCCTTTACGCTGCTAACTTAGACTTACGGACAATCTCTTCCGCCAGGGCCTCAGGCAATTTTTCATAGTGCGAGAACTGCATGGTAAAGGTTGCTCGGCCCTGTGTCTTAGAACGAAGTTCTGTAGCATATCCAAACATTTCTGCCAAGGGGACAAGGGCTTTTATTACCCTTACGCCAGGACGCTGTTCCATCCCCTGGACCTTACCCCTACGAGAAGAAATGTCTCCCAAAACATCACCAAGATATTCTTCAGGAGTGACTACCTCAAGTTTCATAATGGGCTCAAGGAGAATAGGCTTAGCCTTCTGAGCCGCATCTTTAAAAGCCATGGAACCAGCAATAGCAAACGCAATTTCTGAAGAGTCAACTTCGTGGTAGCTACCATCAACAAGGCGAACTTTAACGTCAACCATTGGATAACCCGCCACTACACCCTGCTCCATGGCCTCTTTAACCCCTTTTTCTACAGCAGGTATAAACTCTTTAGGAATAGCCCCTCCCACAATTTCAGATATAAACTCAAAGCCCTTTTCGGGATTTGGTTCAATAACGATTTTTACGTGACCATACTGACCGCGACCACCTGTCTGCTTGATATATTTCCCTTCAGCTTCAGCAGAAGCGGTTATGGTTTCACGATAGGCTACTTCAGGTTTACCAACGTTTGCCTGAACTTTAAACTCACGGGTAAGACGGTCAACAATGATCTCCAGGTGAAGCTCGCCCATCCCCCAAATAAGGGTCTGACCGGTCTCATGATCTGTCACCACCCGGAAAGACGGATCTTCAAGGGCAATTTTTTGAAGGGCAACCGAAAGCTTTTCCTGGTCAGCCTTGGTTTTCGGCTCAATAGCCACCGAAATAACCGGCTCTGGGATCTCTAGAGACTCAAGCTCTATTGGATGATTTTCATCACAAAGGGTATCACCAGTAGTGGTATTTCTCAAACCAAGGGCCGCCACGATATCACCAGCTTCTGCTTCGGTAATTTCTTCACGGCGATTGGCATGCATACGCACCAAACGGCCAATACGTTCACGCTTGCCCTTAGTCGCGTTATAAACGCTCATGCCCGTTTCAATTTTTCCAGAATAAATACGCAAGAAAGTAAGAGTTCCCACGTAGGGGTCAGTCATAATCTTAAAAGCCAAAGCAGCAAGAGGAGCATCTGGGTCGGTAATACGCTCTTCTACTTCACCAGTTTCAGGATTAACTCCTTTAACCGGTGGAATATCTAAAGGAGAAGGTAGATAATCTATAATAGCGTCGAGCAGAGGCTGAACACCTTTATTTTTAAAAGCAGAACCACAAAGAACCGGCACCAACTGAAGCTTCACGGCACCTTCGCGAAGAGCTTCGCGAATTTCTTTAGGAGAAATTTCTTCACCTTCAAGGTATTTGATCATTATATCTTCGCTGACATCAGCCAAAGCCTCAAGCATGCGATTACGAAACTCTTCAGCTTTGTCTTTTAATTCAGCGGGGATTTCTTCTTCGTGAAAGCGTGCCCCAAGAGTAGATTCATCCCAAACGATGGCCTTCATCTCAACCAGATCGATAACTCCACGGAAATCTTCTTCCGCTCCATAAGGGATCTGGATAGCCACCGGATTAGCACCCAAGCGAGACTTCATTTGCTCAAGAACAGCCTCAAAATTGGCCCCCACACGGTCCATCTTGTTAACGAAAGTGATACGGGGAACGCCATACTTGTCAGCCTGGCGCCAAACCGTTTCAGACTGAGGTTCAACACCGCCAACCGCACAGAAGATAACTACGGCTCCGTCAAGTACGCGTAGAGCACGTTCAACCTCTACCGTAAAGTCCACGTGACCAGGGGTATCAATGATGTTAATTCGGTGATCCCGCCAGAAGCAAGTAGTGCAAGCAGAAGTGATAGTAATTCCCCTTTCCTGCTCCTGGGGCATATAGTCCATAGTAGCCGTACCTTCGTGAACTTCACCAATCTTGTGGGTACGGCCGGTATAATAAAGGATACGCTCAGTAGTTGTAGTTTTTCCGGCGTCAATATGCGCAACAATACCAATGTTTCTCGTTTTCTTAAGTTTGGCCAAGGATTCCTTATTCATCCTCTCTTAACCCCTTATTACCTTGTATTCACAAACAAAAATTTAAACATAAAGAATGGGGAAACTTTTATAAAAGTCTCCCCATTCTTTGAAAATGGGTATCTAAATTATTACCACCGATAGTGAGCAAAGGCCCGGTTAGCCTCTGCCATCCGGTGGGTATCTTCTCTTTTCTTAATGGCTGCGCCGCGATTATTGTAAGCGTCCCAGAGCTCTCCCGCAAGCCTTTCTACCATCGTTTTTTCAGGACGCTCACGTGCAGCCAAAATTATCCAGCGTATAGCCAGAGTGCGCTGACGCTCGGGCCGTACCTCTACAGGCACTTGATACGTTGCCCCCCCCACTCTTCTTGAGCGGGTCTCAAGCAAAGGCTTAACGTTTTCTACTGCCTTTTCAAAAATTTGCAAGGGGTCTTCCCCTCCGCTCTTTTCGCGCAAAAGCTCCATGGCTCCATAAAAAATACGACGAGCCACACTTTTTTTGCCATCAAGCATCAAACGATTAATAAAACGAGCCACCAATTCGCTTCCGTATTTAGGATCAGGCGGCACTTCTCTTTTTGGTACAGGTCCTTTTCGTGGCATAGTTCCTACCCTTTTTATTTAGGTCTTTTAGCTCCGTATTTAGAACGAGACTTACGACGATCCTGAACACCTGCGGCGTCAAGAGCGCCACGAATAATCTTGTAACGAACACCAGGGAGGTCTTTAACACGACCACCACGCACCAGAACTACCGAGTGCTCTTGAAGATTATGACCAATCCCTGGAATATAAGCCGTAACTTCTATACCATTAGTCAAACGCACACGGGCTACTTTACGAAGCGCCGAGTTCGGCTTCTTAGGAGTAGTAGTATAAACACGAGTACAAACCCCGCGACGCTGCGGGCACCCCATAAGCGCCGGAGACTTTGACTTTGTCTTTCTCTTTTCACGACCAAGCCTTATCAACTGGTTAATCGTTGGCATATTTAAACCTCACCAAACAAAAATATAACCCACGGCCTTTCTTTGTGGGCCGAAAATTTATAACGACCTCTTTGCTTTTTGTCAAGGGCTAAGTTTAAGAACTAATGCCCAGCCAGAAGGCAAAAGGAATTATATAACAACTTTTCTATCTTGTCACCAAGTTTTAACATTTTTTAACCCTAATCATCATCTTCATGTTCTTCTTCATGAATATCGTGATCTTCGTCATCATAATGTTCATCGTCCTCATCATAATAATCTTTTTCAAGTTCTTCTCTATTTCTTTCCTCAAACTGGTGCTCTTTTTCTTCAATTTCGCCAAGATGGATTTGAGTTCCAAGTAAAGGAAGACGGGTGGATACTGTTGCAGGATTATAATTAGCAATAAGCCCGAGGGCCCATCCCCCTGTCAAAATAAGAAAAACCAAAGCTGTTAACGGGTGCGAAGATGATATGCCCTCTTTCTCATCTCCTGTTTTCTTGCCATGGATCATACTAGCCGCAATATTTTCTTTATGGCGTAAACTGTACAATACCACCCCAGAAATATGAGCTAGGACAACAAAAAGCATTATATAGGCCAGAAACTCGTGTAAGTCTTCAGCTGATTCATTTCCCAGGCCAATCATGACTCCTGTGATGGCCAGCAAAATAATAAGAACAAACATAGCTAAGCTGGCATAAGCAGAACCAGGATTATGCCCTACATATTTTGGTCCACTGCCTCGCAATATCCCTTTAAAATATTCAATAACTTTTTGGGGACTGAAAATGAATGTTTTTAAACGAACGTGTTTAGGCCCAACCAAACCCCATATAATTCTAAAAAAACCATAAAAGCGATTATTAAGCCTAAAATAGCGTGATAGGGAAATAAAGGGTTATGTTCTCCGGCAAAGAAAGCTAAAACAGCTGCTCCAATAAAACCTAAGGCTAGTCCCCAATGAAATAATCTTGTTGGCAAATCCCATATCAAAACTCGAGTTTTCTTTTTCATTTTTCCTGCTCTAAAAATTTTTATTCTAAATTCTACTAAACAAATAGGAATTTGAAACGCTAAATTTTTTAACTCAACTATTACCTGGGGGTAGCTTAAATTTATTCAAAAAAAAGAATTAAAAAGCTATCTGAGCATTAAAAGCACATAAAGTTTTGACATGAAAAGAAGCTCTTGATATAGAAAAACTTGATGAAAGAAAACTCAACTCAATTTAAAGCCTCACCAGATATCCTTGCCCGTGAAATATGGGACGAGGCCTATTTGCTTGTAAATAAACTTAAAAAAATACTTGAAGAACAAAATGTAGATCTATCAAACGATCAAATTCAAGATGCTTTAATGGGTTTTGCCCAGACTTTATTTTTGGCCTCGGTTTCTACTTTTAAGAGAGTTTCACCTGAAGAGGCAGAAGAATTAGAACGAGAAGTATTCCTTAAACTGGCCGAGTTGATCATTGAAGATTTTCTTAAGCGCTCGCCAACTCCTGCTGAGTTTGATTATTTTCTTACTTATTTCAGAAGTAGCCTGGAAATCTTGCGCAAGGAGCTAGCGGAAAAGGGTGTTCACCCGGAAAAAGAGCTAGCCCCTGATCTGCGCAAATATATTCAGCATATCTCAAGCCGCTTCCTCTCTAAGGTAGGATAGGTCAGCCACTGAGAGAAAAAGCTCGGCTATTCTTTGGAGTAAAGCAAGCCTGTTTTGCCTGATGTCTTCCTCCTCCACCATAACAAACACTTGGTCAAAGAATTCGTCTATTGGCCTCTTCAGCTTTATAAAACTATGAAGGGCCTTTTCGTATTCTCCCTTTTCAACCAAAGGTAGGGCCTCTTCTCTCACTTCTAGATAGGCCTTATATAGCCCCTTTTCTGGCTCTTCTTTTAAAAGACTATCACTAAAGGGAAGCCTTCCCGATAACTTTTTCACCATGTTCATCACCCGTTTAAACCCCACCGCCAGCGCCGGAAATTCTTCACTCTCGTAAACTTTTTTGAGGGCCTCAAGGCGTTTAAGCGTATCTACCAGATCGTCAAAGCCTGCCGCCATAACCGCCTTTATCATTTCGTCACTATAGCCGCGGCTGGCCAAAGCTCCTTCAAAACGTTTGCCAATGAACTGTTTAACCTCAAGCAAAACTTCTTTTTGGGGGAACTTAAGGCGTTCCTGCAAAAGACTTAAGGCTTCATTTATGAATTCGCTGAGAGAAAGACTGAAATTTTTAGCCAAAATAATCTCAATTAGGCCATAAGCTGCACGACGCAAGCCAAATGGATCCGCCGCTCCTGTCGGATGTTCACCAATACCAAAAAAGGCACAAAGGGTGTCCATCTTGTCCGCCAGAGCCACTATGGACCCAAGGGTGCTTTCAGGAAGCTCACCACCTGCGCTAACCGGAAGATAATGCTCATAAATAGCCTGAGCTACTTCTGGGGGTTCACCACTTAAAAGGGCATATTCCCTACCCATTATCCCCTGAAGGCTTGGAAACTCTTGAACTAGCTCGGTTACTAGATCGGCCTTGGCGAGATAAGCCGCCCTTTGGGCCAGGTCTTTTTTATCAGGGGCAAGCCTTTCAGCCAGCCAGGCGGAAAGCTTGGCTAGGCGTTCGGTCTTATCATAAAGAGAGCCAAGCTCAGCATGATAACCCACGTGAGCAAGCTCTTTAACCCTTTCAGCCAGAGGAATCTTTTTGTCACGTTCAAAATAAAAACTTGCGTCCTCAAGACGAGCTCTTAAAACTCGCTCGTGGCCAGCAATCAAAGCCGAAGGGTCTTCAGGCTTAGTATTATTAACCGCAATGAAATGGGGAAGAAGATTTCCTTCTTTGTCAACTACGGAAAAATAACGCTGGTGCTCACGCATGGCGGTGATAAGAACCGGCCTCGGCAAAGAAAGAAATTTGGGCTCAAAATTTCCTAAAGTGGCGTAAGGGAATTCTACCAGGTTGGCGTTTTCATGAAGAAGCTCTACGTCCTCTAAAACCTCAGCTGAAATATCTAAGGCCGCGTCGGTGACTTCGTCTTTGGTTTTGGCCAAACGCTCTTCAGGTTCCACAACCACAAAAGCCTCTCTCAACTTGCGCACGTAAGAAACGAAGTCTTCTATTTCTATAGGCTCAGGGGCCATAAACCGATGACCAAAGGTGATGTTTCCGGCTTTTACGCCAGCAAGCTCAAAAGGAATCACCTGTTTGCCGTAAAGAGCCAAAAACCATCTTATGGGACGGGCAAAGCGAAGCTTCTTCGTGCCCCAACGCATAGTCTTGGGAAAAGGGATACTCTTTACCAGCTTTTCTAAAAGAGTCGGTAAAAGATTGATTGTCTCTTCGCCAGGAATTTTCTTAGTAACACAAACATACTCACCTTTAGGCGTCTCTTTTACCGAAAGTTCCTCCACCGAAACGTTATGTCTCTTGGCAAACCCGAGGGCCGCTTTAGTGGGTTTACCGTCAGCGTCAAAAGCCGCTTGCTTTGGAGGACCTAAAATTTCTTCTACACGGTCAGGTTGCCTTTCCGCAAGTTCAGCCACGTAAAGGGTAAGCCTCCTTGGGGTAGCCAGAGTTTTTATTCCGCCAAAGGAAAGAGAAAGCTTCTGGAGTTCCTCAGCGGCTAAGTTTTTAATGGCTTTTAAGGCTGGTTCAATAAACCTTGCCGGTATCTCTTCGGTTCCTATTTCAAAAAGTAGATCTTTGGCCATTTCTCTCACCCTATCTGGAATTTTTTAACCACGCTTCGGCTGACTTTTTGGCCAAGGCCCGCACTCTGGCAATGTAAGTAGTACGTTCAGCCACAGACAGAGCCTTGCGCGCGTCAAGCAGATTAAAGATATGCGAACACTTGATACAACAATCATAGCCAGGTAAAGCAAGCCCTGCTTCAAGGACACGCAGGCCTTCCCTCTCCCAGGCATCAAAGAGATTCCTCAACATGGCCACGTCCGCTAGTTCAAAGTTATAAATTGAGTATTCCACTTCGCCGCGGTGGTGAACATCGCCATATTTGACGCTCTCATTCCAGGCAAGCTCAAATACGTTATCAATCCCCTGAAGATACATTGTCAGCCGTTCAAGACCATAAGTTATCTCAACGGTAACAGGATCACAGTCAAAGCCGCCTACTTGTTGAAAATAGGTAAACTGGGTTATTTCCATGCCATCAAGCCATACCTCCCAGCCAAGACCCCAGGCACCAAGGGTGGGAGACTCCCAGTCATCTTCTACAAAGCGCACGTCGTGGTTGCGAAGATCAAGGCCAAAGGCCTCAAGGCTTTTGAGATAAAGTTCCTGAATATCGTCAGGAGAAGGTTTGATTACCACCTGGTATTGGTAATAGTGTTGCAGGCGATTTGGGTTTTCACCGTAGCGGCCATCAGTGGGACGGCGGGAAGGCTGGACATAAGCGGCCTTCCATGGTTCTGGCCCCAGGGAACGTAAAAAAGTGGCCGGGTGAAAAGTCCCCGCCCCTACTTCTATATCGTAGGGTTGTAAAATCAGGCAGCCCTTTTCCGCCCAAAATTCATTTAAGGTCTTGATAACGTCTTGAAAATACATCTCCTGCCTCCTCAATATCTCGCCAAAGCTTAGCGCAAGAAGCCACTTTCTCAAGAGGTATAAATCAATTCGTGAGGGACAGGCAAAATTTTAGTCCCGACAAAATATACCGATATGAGGGACAGGCAAAAAAATTTTAAGGAGGTCTCTTATGCCACGTATCCCTCGTTTCTTCATGAATGATCCACGAGCCGCTTATCATGTAATTTCCCGCACCGCCTTGCCCGGCCACGATGTCCTCGGCGATGAAGAAAAAGAACACTTACTCCATCTTATTAGTTGGCTCTCGCAGGTCTATTTCGTCGAAGTTTATGGCTTCGCCATTATGGGTAACCATTTCCATCTCCTCTGCCGCATGCTCCCTGAAGACCAGTTCTCTGACGAAGAAGTAAAACGCCGTATCAAGCTCTACTACGGCGAGAAACGCAAAATTTTCTTCTACGAAGAGATGCTCAAAAAATGGAGACAAAGGCTTGGGAACCTTTCACGCTACGTCCAGGACATCAAGCAAAGATTCTCCCGCTGGTATAACAAACGCGTTGACCGCAAAGGTTATTTCTGGGCTGACAGGTTCAAGTCCGTAATCATTGAAACCGGGGAGGCTCTGCTCAACTGCCTGGCTTATATAGAGCTAAACCCGGTTCGGGCGGGGATTGTGGAAAAGCCGGAAGACTACCGCTGGTGCTCGCTGGGATACAGAGCAAGAAGAGGGACAGGCAAAACTTTTCTCTCGCTTGACTTAGGACTTCCGCGGTATGAAGGCAAAACCGAGAAAGAAAAATTGGAGCTTTTGCGGGAGTTTGTTTATGGCAAAGGTGGGCTTGGTGAGCCAGGCCAAGGGACAGACGAAATTCTTAGACAAAGAATCAGATATTTTACAGAAGGACTAGCTATTGGAAGCAAGAGTTTTATAGAAAATGTGGCTGCAAGGTTAAAAAATTTTCTTGGGCTCAAACGAGAGAAAAAAAGCAAAAAGATAAAAAATCTAGCAAATTTTATATAAATAAAAATAAAAAAACTGTTTTTTCCGTGTACGATCTACTGATTTCTAAAAAACCAGAGTGGAAAATCTAAGGAAAATTACTTTAGTACTCAAAAAAATCTTTATTAAAATCTATTTTTAAGTTAAAAATTTTAAAAAAGACCAGAATAATTTTAAAAGTAATGTCTGAAACAAAAGAAAAGATTAAAGTCCTGGTTGCCGAAGATGACGAATACTTTAGTTCTTCCCTCCTAGAAGCTCTAAAAAGACGCGGTTATGAGGCTCTAGGCCCTGCTCAAACAGGCAAAGAGGCCCTTGAACTTGCTAAGCTCCTGAAACCTGATGTTATTATCATGGATATTCGCATGCCAGAAATGGACGGTCTTGAAGCTGCTTACCAAATAAACCAAAATGGCTTCCTTCCCATAATTATCCTCACCGCTTATACTGACCCAGATTTTCTAAGAAGAGCCTGCAAAGCAAAAGTACTTGGTTATCTCCTAAAACCCATTTCAATAGACGAGTTATTATCTTCTCTTGAAGTAGCCTTAACTATAGGACGCGAACTAAATTCGCGCGAGGTAGAAATTAAAAATCTAAGGGAAGAACTTGAGGCCCGCAAAATAATAGAGCGCGCCAAGGGCTTTTTAATGGACGCTTACAATATGAAAGAAGGCGAGGCCATGCGTTTTATGCAACAAGAAGCCCGCCGACGACGCGTAAAATTAAAAGACTTAGCCGCCGCAATAGTAGAAGTGGGTGAAGAGTTACTTAAAAAGGCTAAAAAATAATTTATCTTGCTTAAGACTGCTTCGCCCATACGGGCTCGCAGTGACAGGGGAAGTAAAGCTCGCAGTGACGGAGAAGTAAAGCTCGCAGTGACGGGGAAGTAAAGCTCGTAGTGACAGGGAAAGTAAAGGCTCGCCGTGACCTAGCAAAACGGTCATTGTAACCAGAGGAAACCATCTACTTTCAACATTAGCGATAGGTAATAGAGAACTTTGGAGATTTGCCCCCTGGCGATAGTCTAAAAGTCACGTTGATAAGTGGTAAGTCTTTCTTCAAAAGCGTGTTCTTCTGGCTCTCCGCTGAGCAAACGCCTGATACGATAAGCTTCGGCTAACACCTTTTGATAATCAAGCTTTCCTTCTTCAATTAAGTCCATGGCTTCTTCAAGTTCGCGGGTGAGAGCCTCATCGGTGTATTGGGGATAATTTTTCCTTAAAAACTCGTACACTTCGCGACCGAGGCGTGTAGGAGTAAGCCTACCACCTGGCAGCACTTTAACATATTTGCGTTGAATAAGCGTAGTAACAATTTCAGCGTAAGTTGAAGGTCGGCCAAGGCCACGCCTTTTCATCTCCTGAACCAGAGTGCCTTCGGTAAAGAGCTCAACCTTGGGTACCAGCTTATACCCCTTTTCTTGAAGTCCGGCTTGGGGAGATAAACTCACCACTTTAAAAGTAGGATAAAGCTTCTCAAAACCATCCCTTAAGATTTGGGTAATTATTTCCTCTTCCCAGTTATAAAAAGGTAAGCTAAAGCGAATAATTGTTTTCTCCACCAAAGCCGGGCGCATCTGGCTAGCCATAAAACGCTTGAAAATAAGGTCATAAAGCTTGAGAGCCCTTTCTGGTTCAGCCAAGGTAAGAAGCCCGTTAGCTAGCATAAGTCTTATTTCGTGAACATCTCGCGGCCTGGTAGGGCGAATACCCTCATGAGCCCCACCCTCTCCCCAGGCCCGAGGATAAAAGTAATCTTCACCAAATTTCTCGGTAATGTAAGGCTTAGCTACTTGGTAGCGACCTGCCTCTGAAATACGCGTTGAATCTGTGCGGTGGTAAGTTATAAGGCCGTTTTCAAAGAGATCTTGCAAAAGATTCATGGTCTCTCTAGTAGAAAATTTAAGCCTCTGGCTGGCGTCCTGAAGCACAGTATCCGTGGTATAAGGCGGAAACGGATTTTTCTCTTCTTCTTTTTGCTCTAAAATTTCCCAGGAAAGCTCGTCTAAGGCTTCAAAAACACGCCTGGCAAGCTTTAAGTCTTCTATCGTAAGGTTAAAAGTTTCGTTAAAAAGCTTAAAAGAGATAAGGGCCTTTTTTTGCTTGGCCTCATCAGCCCTTTCAATAACCCAGCCAAGCACCGGTGTTTGCACTCTCCCAGCCGAAAGCCGTTTACGGCCAAAGGCCTCCCAGAGCTTCCTGGAAAGCACAAAGCCCACCCAGCGGTCCACCACTCTTCTCGTAAGCTGGGCCTTAACCCGGTTTAGGTTAAATTCTTCAGGGTTTTTAATGGCCTCACGAAAGGCCCTGGACGTTACTTCGTGAAATTCAAGACGCCTAATGTTGGAATTAAAGGGCCTCATTTCTATGAGAAGATCATAGGCTATTTTTTCACCTTCAGCGTCCGGGTCGCTTCCGATGTAAACTTCTTCTATTTCAAAGGCAAGCTTCCTCAGGCTTTCTAGAAGCTCGCGCTTATCGTAAATCCTGCCCTCAGGGCAACGGGTTTTTACTTCCTCAGGGTCAACCAATTGTTCTTTAGTAGGCTCACAAATTTTTATGCTATCAAACATAGGGACAAATCGGCTGTTTTCTTTAAATACGCCAAAAAAACCTCGCCTTCTTGAAAGATTAAATACATGGCCTAAAGAAGCGGTAATCATTAAAACTTTGTCTTCAGCTGGTATTTCATAGACAAAAGCCTCTCCCACCTTACGCACCGCAGGTTTCCCAAAAAAGGAAGCTATAGTTTTGGCCTTGTGCGGAGATTCAACCACCACAAGAGCCGTCTTAATAAAGTCCCTTGAGGCCCCTTTAGCGTTTCGCTTTAATTGGCGCACTTCGGTAAGCTCACAGCTAAGTTCCTTAAGGTCTAAGTTCTCAAGCGGTACGAAGGAAAATTCTTCTCCCAGCTGGAAACGCAACCGCCTTTCGAGGCTACGAAAGGCCCGCAGGTCTTCCACCAGCACCACCGAAAGACCTTTTAGCAAACCATGAGCCGTCAAACGAGAAACCCTTCCTGAGGCCTGAATGTAAGTGGCTGTGTCTCCTACCACCAGGAACAACTCTTCGCCCTCTTTTACCAAAAACACGTCTTCGCTTTTTGAAAGCCGCTCTAAAAAGGCCTCGTCTTTGAACTTGTTGTCAACAAAAGCCTTTATCTCTTTAAGTCGTTCTAAAATGCGGGGGTACTTAGGCAAGTTTTCTTGGGTCAAAGTCAGGTAACGGCGAAGATATTGCAGGTCCGCCATGGCCTTTAGGCGTTCTTCTTCGTCAAGGATGCCAATAATATTGGCCAATACATTGAAAAGGCTCCTTGGAAGGAGATCCACCTTTGTGGGGATAACATGTTTGGGCACCCCTAAAAACAAGGCGTAGCGCAAGATATAGGGCAAATCAATGCCTCTCACCAAAGGATTGGCTAGGTGAGCCAGGCCTACAGCTACATCAAAATCGCCGGTTTCCATCTGGGCCATGATTTCCTTGGGAGAAAGCTCAAGATAGCTCAAAACTTTAAAACCCTTGGCCCTTAAAAATTCAACTACGTTTTCCACCTGGTCTTTGCCGTAACTTTGGGAAAGGAATAAAAGCCCACCTGGCCCGAGAATCTTTACCAGTTCAGCGGCTTTTTGGAGCAGACCAGCCAAATCAGAAGAAGACATATCTTTATAAGCATCTACGACATTTCGTAAAGAGCTTACCGCCCGCTGCACCTCAAAGCCCAAAAGATAACGAAAAAGAAGAACCCGAGTGGTGCGTGGCCGCAGGGTGGCTGAAGACATTAGAAGAATCTTTTTCCCTGCATGCCTTTTGCGAATAGCTTCAAGCTTTTCAAAGTCTTTTTCGGTTTTTTGAGGCTTTAAGGCCAGGGCAATCTCTCGTTCACTAAAGCCCAAAAGTTTAAAAAGTTTATCTATGTGCGCCGAACGCTTTAAAAAAGAATCAACGTCATCAATAAAAACAAATTCAAAATCAAGGTCTAATAACTCATCAAGGTGTTTATAAAAAAAGGCCGTGGTGCAAACGAGAATATCAAAATTTTGAGAAGCAAAAGTCTCTTTATCCTTTTTTTTGCCAAGATAGGCCAAAATTTGGCGTTTTATACCGGTTTTTTGGGAAAATTCTTCTAGCCTTTCCCCAATTTGCTGGGCCAGAAGGCGGGTTGGCACCAGAATTAACACCTTCCCGGCAAAATAAAGAGAAGTCAAAAGACCAAAGGTAGTTTTCCCTGTGCCTGTGGGGGCAAGGATGGCAAACGATTCACGCAAAAGCAGGCGCTTTATCCAGGTTTCTTGAAGAGAGGAAGGCCAGAAACCAACGGCTTTTTGAAAGTAATGGCGAAATTTATCTAGTTCAGACAAGGCGTTACAAAAAAGAGAAAGTCTTTTCAACTGGCCCTTTTCTTCTAACGCCTGGCAGACATCCTGTTCGGTGGGGACAGGCAAACATTTAGAGCAAGGGAGCCCGCGGTTTAGACGTTCATCACTTATAGTGCCACCACAGTTGGGGCAGGCGTGGGCTACAAGAAAAAGCACTTATCCCTCCTCTGCCAGTTCTATCAGTCTCTCTACCAGGCGTTCGGCGCAGAATACCAAAGACTCCAGGTCAAGATAATCCGTAGCGTTAGCATCAAAGAGGATTTTCACTTCTGGTGAAAGGTTCTCTTCAGGCTCGGCTTCAAAGAAGTGAATTTTTAAGGGAACTTTAGGTAACACATAAATTACGGCACAAAGATCCGCCGGACATTCTTGGACATTCTCAACATTGAAAAACTTAAAAGACTTCTCAAGAGCTTTTAGCCTTCCTGAAAAGTTTTGGGCCAGCTTTTCTTCAGCGTAGTGGCGAAGGGTTGCGGTTTTTGAAAGAGAACTGGGGAAACTCTCAAGCCCCACAAATTCTCCTTTTAAAGGAGTCTTGCCGGCAAAAATCAAATAGTTGTAAAGGAGTATCTGGTCCCGCGGATCGAGCTCTTGGCTGTCAATCCTTACGGCCTGGGTGGCGTCTATAAGAACTTCGGTATCCAGGAAAGGTAACTTTAAGCGGTCATCTTCAAGAGACGCCCCTAATCTTGGCGCGATTTCCTTTAGATTTATGTTCTGGACTTTCTTTTTTACTTCCTCAAGAATACGCCAGGCGTAATCTTCTTTCAAAGGTCCTTTTTGTTTTACTTCAGGCCAGTCTTCAGGAAAAAAATAGGGACATTTAGATGGCTCACAAGCGCCGGTAACTACAGCCATGGCAAAGGCAAGACAGGTGGGATAACCGCATTCCTTGCAATTTGTGCGCGGAAGTTTTTTAATAATTTCTACGGGATTGGGTGTGCTCATTAATTTATGATTTACCTATTTGAACTAAATGAGCAAGGGGAAAAACCATGCCCATATACGAATTCCGCTGTGAAATTTGCGGACATGTGTTTGAAAGGATTTTAAAGATGAACGACCCCTGGCCACCCTGCCCGGCTTGTGGCGAAAAAAAAGTTTTAAAATTACCCTCGGTTTTTGGTTTTACTGACGCCTCCTCTTGGAGAAGCGAACGAGAGAGGGCTATTCTCAAAAGGGCAAGAGATTATCTTGTTGATGGAAAAGTAAAGGAAGCCCAGCGCTTTCTTTCAAAGGCCCAACAGTACGTAAAAACAGAGCGCATAGCCAAACTTTCAGACGTCCTGGCCAACCGGAAATCTGTTAAAGGGGGCTATATTAGCCGGACGGAATTGATGGTCACTAAAGAGAAAGGCGGTTAAAAACTTTATCTACTTCGTCTAAAAGCTCTTTAAAGGTGAAGGGCTTCTTGATTATACGAAAAGACTTTTCATCAAAACCGTAGCGTTCAAGGATATGTTCTGCGTATCCTGAAATAAAAATGACAGGTACTTCTGGAATAATTTTTTGCACCTCACGATAAAGCCTGACTCCGTCCATCTTAGGCATAACTACGTCAGTAATAATGAGGTCTACTTTATAGTCACGCTGTTTGATTTTATTAAGAGCGTCTTCTCCATTTTCAGCAGGGATTACCTCAAAATCCTGATGCGCCAGCATTTCCACCAGCATTTCTCTGATGTGAGCCTCATCTTCCACTACTAAAATGGTCTTCTTACTCACCACCGGGCCTCTTTTTTCTTTTTCGGAGAGATGGTCTTTCTCTCCAGTCAAACAAACTGTTTCTATATTCATACTTAGAGGTAAAATAAGTTCAAAGGTTGTGCCCTCTCCAGGCTCGCTTTCTACCTTTATTTCCCCACCACAGCGGTGTATCAGGGAAAGGACAACGTTTAGACCTAACCCTGTACCCCTTCCTGAGGGTTTCGTAGTATAAAAGGGTTCAAAAATATGAGCAAGATCTTTTTTTGCTATTCCTATTCCAGAATCTTTTACTCTTAATAACGCTGCGGGGCCTCTTGATGTTTCTACTTTCTTGGTAGTTATAAAAATCTCGCCCCCTTCAGACATGGCCTCTTTGGCGTTAAGAAGCAAATTAGTAAGTATATGCTGAAGTTCATCGCGTGATAGATCGACATTAAGAGGAACCTCGCACAGATCTATTTTGAGATAAATATTTTCTCCCAATAATTTCTGGAACAACTCTTGTTGTTCTTTAATAAAAAGATTTAAGTCATACCGCCTGTCCTTACTGTCTATATCGGCACTTTTTCCTGAAAGGATTAAAAATTGCTTTATTAAAGAACTACCACTTTCTACAGCTTGGAGAATTTTTTCTGCGTATTCAATTATTTTGGGATTTTCTTGGGCTTTAAGTTTTATCAAATCAAGATAACCGGTAATTACCGCTAAAATATTGTTAAATTCATGTGCTATAGTAGCTGACATTTTACTAACTACTTCTGCCTTTTGAGCTTTGATTACCCTTTCTTTTTGTTGTTTTATTTCGGTAATATCTTCGATCATGCCCAGGCGAACTAAATCTTTATCTAACCAGTGAATATAGACTTCATGTATTCTTAGCCAACAATTGTGCTCCTCATCAAATATTTCTCTCTGCTCACGATGCCCAAGTACTGGATTTTTTAAAGAACAGAATTCACAAACTTTGTTTTTTCCGAACAGAAGTTTATAGCAAGGCCTCTGATTTATAAAACTCCGGCCAAAAAATTCCTTAAAAAGGGAATTGTGATAAAGAATAGTATGGGTTTCAGGATGAACGATATAAACCATGGCCGGAAGGTTCTCAAGAATGGTAAGAAGGCGTTCCTGAGCAGCTTTAAAAGAAGTGATGTCACGCCCCAGGATAAGGATACGTTTTTCAGAATCACACTTGAAAGGGATTAACAAAAATTCCCACCACTGAATTCTATCATTTGTTTTCAATTTGAAAATTTCTTTAACTGGAGATCCTTGATCAGATAAATTTTTTATTAATTTTTGAAATCTATCGAGAACTTCTTGGTATTGAGGCCTAATTTGTTTTAGATGTTCGAAAGTTTGACTAGGAAGACCTCGTTTTAAATTAAAGAATTGGAGACACTTCTTATTGGTAAGCAACCATCTTCCCTGAAAATCAGCAAGAATTACTAAATATGGAATATTATTCAGTAGTTCCTGAAAAACTCTCGAAACATCAAGATATTCCCGTTCACGTTTTTGCCTTTTTATGGCCAAAGAAAGGGTCTCGGCCATTTCGTCTAGAATTATCAATTCCTCAGAAGAAGGCTTTCTTGCGCCAAAATCTACTATTAAAAGGCCTGACCACCACTTACCCTCAAGAAGAGGGAAACAAAAAACATGATGTTTGTGGGTATCAAAAAAGCCCAAAGCCTCTACTTCTTCTTCGGTGAGCATAACCCGCTCACCCTCTGAAAGACTGGTTTCAATAGCTGGCCAGGCTTCCTGATATTCAATTATGTCAGGGAAGCGTTCTTTCTTAACAGAAGGAACATATTGAGAAGCCAGAGTGGCCACCAATTGCCAGCGATAGTCTAAGTGATTGTAATAGACCGCTGCCCCTTCAAGCTTAAAAGTTTCTACAAGCCCTTTTAGGAATTTGTCTAAAGGGAGATGATACTGGGAGGCAAAAAGGTTATTAATAATTTTTAGAAAATTAACAGGAGCAGAAAGATTAGATTCTTTCTTGGGGGAAACAATTTCTAGGCTTGTCTCCGCGGCTTCTTCAAAGATCATATCTTTTCCTTCCATATTTTAGTTTTCGGCTATCCTTTATTAAGACTAAAACATTTATCAACTCTTTTTTTCTGTTATATTTTAAAACATGATAAATATAAAACTTACTCATAAAGTTCGTGCAGCTGGGTGAGCCTCAAAGCTTCCCCCAGCGGAGCTGGCGGAAATTTTAAAGGATTTACCAGTTTTAAAAAAACCAAATCTCCTCGTAGGTTTTGAGGGCGCCTCTGATGCGGCCATCTATCGTTTAACCGATGACCTTGCTCTAATCTGCACCCTTGACTTTTTTACTCCTATTGTAGACGATCCTTATTGGTTTGGTCAAATAGCAGCGGCTAATTCTCTTTCAGATGTTTACGCCATGGGAGGGAAGCCTATTCTTGCTCTTAATATCGTCTGTTTTCCTCGTAAAGAAGATAAAAAGATTTTGAAAGAAATTTTACGTGGCGGAATTGAAAAAATAAAAGAAGCCGAAGCAGTTTTGGCTGGGGGCCATAGCGTTGACGACCAGGAAATAAAATACGGTCTATCCGTGGTAGGGCTAGTTCATCCCGAAAAATATGTGGGCAACAGCGGTGCTAAACCTGGAGACGTCCTTTTTCTAACCAAGCCGCTTGGCACGGGTATTTTGGTTACAGCTCTTAAAGGAGGTCTTGGCGATAAAAATATTGAAAAAAGAATAATAGAAATCATGGCCGCTTTAAATAAAGAAGCCTCTCAGGCTATGATGGAAGTGGGCGTCTCAGCGGCTACCGATATCACCGGTTTTGGGCTTTTAGGCCATGCCTTGGAAATGGCTCAAGCAAGCAGAGTAACTTTAGTAATTCGGGCAAGAAGTGTTCCCATCATAAAAGAGGCCCTTGAATTTGCCCGCATGGGCATTATCCCTGAAGGGGACTACGCCAACGTGTGCTTTTGCCAAAATGGCGTAGAAATTAGAGGAGAGATAGAAGAAGCTTTGCTTTCGGTTCTTTACGATGCCCAAACCTCTGGTGGACTTTTAATAAGCGTACCCGAAAATAAAGCTGATGAATTTTACACTAAATTGCTGGAGAAAGGTATTTTTGAGGCGGCTCGTATAGGTCATGTGGAAGAAGGAGCCGCCAAAGTGATAGTTACTCCCTAATTATTAAGAAGATTTTCTATTTCTTTTTCCAGTTCTTTTTTGCCAGCATATCCAACAAACTTTTTTACAATGTTTCCGTTTTTATCAATTAAAAAAGTAGTGGGTAAAATGTCCGGCCAGTTAAAGACATTTAGTATATTTTCGTCAGCTATAGCCACACAATAGTGAATCCTTTTAGAATTAATAATATGAGGAAGGATTACTTCTCCTCCCCTATCAACCATAAAAGTAATAATTTCAAAACCTTTGGCATTATATTTACGATAAAGATCACCAAATTCCAGCAACTCGACCTGACAGGGAGCGCAGTATGTGG
Organism: Thermodesulfatator indicus DSM 15286; assembly: GCF_000217795.1. NCBI lineage: Bacteria > Pseudomonadati > Thermodesulfobacteriota > Thermodesulfobacteria > Thermodesulfobacteriales > Thermodesulfatatoraceae > Thermodesulfatator > Thermodesulfatator indicus. The sequence goes on along the minus strand of NC_015681.1, from coordinate 1,520,185 downwards.
CAAAAAAGTTTACTAAAAGTACTTTACCCTTGAAATTTTTAAGGGTGTCCCCTTTTACCGGGCAGCTAAAGGGCTGGATTTTGGTATTCCAAGGTATATTTTGTTTGGCCTGAAGGGGGTGGGCAGCTAATATCCAAAAAGCCACTAAGGCCAAAGTAAACAACTTTTTCATTTTTTATCCTCCTCAAAATTTTCTAATTTTTCTATCAATTTTATTATAAAGTCTGACAACTTTTCTGCAAATATTTTGCCTTTGTCAGTGGAGGCCTTATCTGGATTTCCCCAAACACCACCTGGCCAGAATTTTCTTTTATTCCGCACGAGAAATGGTTTTGGAAAAGAAGGATATTCCTCAGGGGCTGTGCCTTTAACTAATTCTGGGAAAAAATAAAGCATAAGTGATGTTTCAAATTCGCCGGCGTGTGAGTCTCCGGGGGTTTCTAAGGTATCAGCTGCGCCCATATTCAATAAATCTAGGATAGAAGCCACAGCGACTCTGGTATCTTTAGTCTTTTCCAAAAACTCCTCAGCGGCATCTATGATGAAGGCCATATGAGTACCACCAGCGTGCCCAGAGAGCAATAAAAAGTTTTTAAGCCCGTGGCGATGGTAGGAAAAGAGCATATCTAGCACCAGTGCCCGCAGCGTTTGACCGGAAATAGAAATAGTCCCCGGGTGTTCTTTAGTGCTGCGGCAAAGTCCGTAAAAAACCGGTGGCCCCACAAACACCGGACGCTTTTTAGTCACCAGCCTGGCAATCTCATACATTTGCAGAGTATCTGTTCCTAAAGGAAGATGAGGACCATGTTCTTCTATTGAACCAAAAGGTAGAATAATAGTCCGGGTTATTGTAAGGCCCTTTTCAAATTCTCCCATGGTTATATCTGTTAACAACATAGAAAAAAGTTTAGTCCATCTAAAAACTTTTGTAAAACAACCTGTTTGCTAAACTAATTCGACCTTTTAAAAGGCTACAAATAAAAGTGAAAAGTGAATAGAACCAGCGCTTTAGCAACAGCTATCTGCCAACGGCCAATTACTACCATGTCACTACCAGGAGCATCTCCATTTCGTCACTGCGAGGAGCTAACCCCTCACTCGTCACTGCGAGGATCCACCACCCTTCTGTCACTGCGAGGAGGCCCGCAGGGCCGACGAAGCAGTCTCTACCGAGTATCAGGGAGATTGCTTCGCCACTTCGTGGCTCGCAATGACTGTGTATCTTGTCGCCTCTTTAATGACCTTATTAATAAAAAGCTCGTACTCCCATTTAAGATTTTTTATTGCACTGCCGATAAAAGAAATATGAGAAACTTAAGTAAAGAAAAAAAAGAAATATGGCGGAGACGAAGGCGGCTTAATCTTTCCAAGGTGCCTGAGTGTTTAAAGCAACGGATTGTTAAGGTTGATTTTTGTTCCAAGTTAGAAGAATTTGAAGAGGCTTTTTCGCTTCTTTATGACCGGTATCATGAAGTTGGCTTAATTCCTACTTCCAAAGAGTGCCTCTTTTTCACACCCTATCAAGCCTTGCCTGATAGCCGGGTCTGTATAGCCCGCTCTCTGGAGACGGGAGAAGTCACCAGCACCGCCACTCTGGTCATAGATTCAGAAGTAGGTCTTCCGAGTGATTCACTTTATAAGGACATAATTGACCGTTTAAGAAAAGAAGGGCGAAAACCGGCTGAATTTACCTGTCTGGCTGCCAAAACAGATATTTACAGCCGAAACGGGCTTTTTTACATATTTCGTATTCTTTATAAATACGCCATTAGCAAAGGCGCTACAGACCTGGTTATTTCCGTTCATCCCAAGCACACTACTTTTTATGAACTGGTTCTTCTTTTTGAAAGAGTAGGCCCGCTGCGTTACTATCCCCATTTAGAAAATGCTCCTGCTTACTTGGAACGGCTGGAACTGACTGGTGTCCAAAAAAGATACGAAGAGGCTTATCGTTCCTTTTGGGAGGGCCAAATAGTTATTGATTTTTTCTTCAACATCGCGCTTCCCGAAGACACCTGGATTCTTACCCAAAAATACAACATGAAACCAGAAGTTTTTAAACATTTTTATCTAGAAAGAACCAATGCCTTCCAAAAGATGGACAATAAATTGGCCAAATATCTGGCTTCTATTTATCTTGACGAGCTTGATTATCGAGTAAACTATCCACTGCAAGCGGTTTCATAGTAAGAGAGATAGGCTCTTGACAGAGCTCGCCAATACACTTCCCTTGTCACTGCGAGGAGCAATCCCTCACTCGTCACTGCGAGGAGTCAACCTCCTATTCTGTCATGTGAGGTGTCACCCCCCCCTTCTGTCACTGCGAGGAGGCCCGTAGTGTCGACGAAGCAGTCTCAAGAAATAACCGGCCATCTGCTTTCAGCCATCTACTATCAGGTCACGGCGAGAGGAGCGAAGCCGTCTCAAGCCACTTCTTCGCACACGATCATGTCAAATTTAATAGAAAAGAATTTCTGGAAATGAGGGAGAAAAGAGGGAAAAAGCGCCCAATAATCCATAAAAAAATGCCAAAAGTCCCGGGCCTTCATATTACGCACTTTGGCCAGCTCTGGTATATCGTCAAGATAATCTATGATGATAAGAAAGTCGGCAAAAAGCTTCCCCTCAGGAAATTCTCCATAAACTTTATAAAAACGCTCCTTGACCGTGGTTAAATCAAGTTTTTCAAGGACGGCCGGGGCGTTGTAAAGATTTTGGTAGTATTTTACTTCTCCTATCGGTTCAAATAGAAAAATTTTTTCATAAAAATCCCGATGTTTGGGATGAATAGAGATGACAAAATCAGTAGCCCCTTTAAGACGGGCGTAGCGATAAAGCAGACGAAAGACGAAAAGGATGCCGTTTCTATAACAAAGGTCTCGCTCTGCGGCCAGACAGGTAATTTCAGCCAGTTTACGCCCCTTTGCCCTTAGAGCATCAAGTTCGGCTTTATAGGTGCTATCACTGGGAAGCCCTAGCTCGGAGTCAAGCACCACTGTAGCGGTGCTGGTAATCTGGCCGGTTAATTTATGGTAGGATATACAAACCCGGCTATCAGGAAGGGCTTGATAAGGGGTATAAAAAAGTTCCTTTTCGTTAGTTTTTATCAGTCGGTAGTTAAGATAACGTCTGTAAACCAGACTGAAGGCCTTTAAAAAATCCTCTCTTGATGAGGCAAATTTAGCCCTGTATTCCCGAGATCGAAGCACATCGGGAACTTTAGAAAGTAAAAGCCGCCTTTTTTGCCACCAGAACTTTTCGTTTTTGATAGTTTTAACCGTTATTTAAACAGTAATAAATTTCTTTCTCAAAAAGATTTAGAATTTAATACTTTTATAGACGCCATTTGAGCTTTGAAAAGATGTTTTCTCTTAAATTGATTTTGATGATAAACCAAAGAAACCAAAAAAGAAACATTAAAAGTGTCAAAAGTTTGTTTCAGTTAAAAAGACTTTTGTATTAAAGTTATTTTTTAGAATAGACGAAAATTTTTTATGATGAGACTTATCTTAAAAACTATTTTGAAAGCTCACTTTATCACTATTTTTCTCCTGGTCTGTGCGCGATATCGCTGCTTGTGCTTGGGGGAAGAAATCTTAAGAAGCTACAAAAATGATATTTTATGAGGCTTTACCAGATATAGTATAACGGAGGAAATTATGGCCAAAATTTTACTCATCAACTCAAATAGATTTAAACAGCCTTGGCCGGTCATTCCTTTCGGCTTGTGCCACATAGCGGCGGTTACCGAGAAGGCTGGCCACGATGTAAAAGTTCTGGATCTTTGTTTTAGTAGAAATCCCGCCCGGGAAATTTCCAGTATGATTAAAGAGTTTCAACCTGATGTTGTTGGCGTAAGTATTAGAAATATTGATAATGGAGCAGGTTTTAATACGCAATTTTTGATAGCCGATGTTAAAAAGGAGGTAATAGAACCACTCAAAAAGGTTTACAAAGGCCCTATTGTAATAGGAGGACCTGCGGTAAGTATAAATCCCGTTGAAATTCTTGATTATTTAGGTCTCAATTTTGCTATTAAAGGTGATGGAGAATTAAGTTTTTTGGCCTTTGTGGAAAACATACAAAATGAAGAAACCTTAAAACAGATAAAGGGTTTGCATATTGTAAAAAATGGAAAAATAATAGCCGCCAATGAGCCATGGCGGGTACCCTGTTTAGATGAGATACCTTTTGTAAATCCAACTAAATACATAAATGTTGATAAATATAGAAAATTTAACTCTCCACTTCAGATTCAAACTAAAAGAGGATGTTCTTTATCGTGTAGCTATTGTACCTATAATGCTATTGAAGGCAAATTCTATCGTCTTAAAAATCCCAAAAAAGTAGTTGATGAAATAGAGTTTCTCGTAAAAGAGACAGGGATTACTCATGTTGAGTTTACAGATAGTACTTTTAACATACCCATTAATCACTGTAAAAACATATTAAAAGAGCTTAAAAAAAGAAACTTAAAATTAAAATTGCGAACCATGGGCTTAAACCCGGGGGCAGTAGATGAGGAACTTATAGAGCTTATGAAAGAGGCCGGTTTTATGGATGTTGACCTAGGAGCAGAATCAGGAAGTAACATCACTTTAAAAACTCTTGGGAAAAATTTTACCAAAAAAGATATAATAAAAGCCGGAGATCTTTTAAAAAGATATAAAATACCTACAACCTGGTATTTATTAGTAGGGGCTCCTAAAGAAAGCATATTTACCCTTAAAGAAACATACGAAACCTTAATTAAGGCCGCTTCTAAGTGGGACTTGATAAACATAGGTATTGGTTTACGAGTATATAATCAAGCCCCTGTTACCAAATTTATTTCTAAAAAGCCTGAAGACAATTTTTTAAAGCCTTATCATTATGAACCAGAAGAAATAAGCCTTAACGAGGTAAAAATTTATACCAAATGGATGGCTCTACATAATGATAACTTTTTTATGTATGACGAAGATGAAAATACACCGCCGTTTGTTTTGATGTTAGGAAGTGCCCTAATAAAAATTTTTGCTCCTCGTCAACCTATCTGGAGACTTTTTATTTTAATCCGAAAGATACAAAGATTTACAGGAATTACTTGGCTAAGAAAATTCTTATTTCTAAGAAAATACCGGAAAATAATTGAAAGGTTAGAAGAAAAACTAAAGAGGGAGAATGGCCTGACGTTAAACCATTCTCCCTCTTTAGATAGAAAAGTTGCTTAATTGTTGGCAGTCTTTCTTCTAATAACAGTGGCTATACCTAATAGAGCAGAGCCAACTAAAATAATAGTAGCTGGTTCAGGGATAGCATAATCGATACTTCCATTGTGATCAGCTACAGTTTTAACATAAGGAGGATAATTATCTAAGTTATAATAAAAATTATCAGCATTTTCGTCAGCGAAGGCAAGAATAATTTTCCCTTGCTGGAGAATGTCATAAAAATCTCCATAATCTTTAAAAAATAGAAAATTATCTACATACACTTGTGTAACCTCACCATAAAGGGTGGCTGAGGAAGTTATAACTCTATCGGGAAACCCGTCATTGTTTGTATCTTCTTGAAGTATGGAGCCCGTTCCTCCGGTGATAGTAAAATCCAATATAGGGATGCCGTCTGTAGCTGAACTAAAGTTAGTAAATCCACTGCTCCAGTCGTGAGAGCTATCAAAGTCCGGGGTATCGTCTATATAAAAGGTGAGAACAGTACCGGGATCATAAGATAAAGTTACGTATTCTGTATAAGGAGAAGCTAGTATTGGTGTTACAGCCGTTACAGAACCAGATAAGTCTGTCCAGGCGGTGGTAAGTTCATAATTCGTATTTAATCCTTCATCGTCACTAATTGCCCCACCGTTAAAGTCTAGTAAAGAACCAACTTTTAACATACCAATATTGGTAAAAGTATCTCCCACAGAAAATTGTCCATCTATTCCTAGATTTACTGTATTTTCGCTCTTAGCATAAAAACCCCATTGTTCATGGTATCCCGTAACGCCATCATCATTTCCTGATATTCCTAAAGTATTTAAATCAAAATAGACAAACTGTGCGTAGCTTCCCGAAGCGACTAACAAAAAAGATGTAACTAGCATTAACATCCAAAACTTTTTCATTTTTTCCTCCTTTTTGATTTTTATTTAAAAATTGGATCAATTTCTATCTTAAACCTCATATTAACCTCATTTCCCACCTCCTCACTCCCAAAAATTCTTTTACATTGAGAATATGCAATCATTGTGCCAATCTAGTTAACGATAAAATCATAAGTTACGAAATGGACTTTTAGGAAAAGTGGAAAAACTTTTCACACCGAGGGAAAATTTTTTCACTTTTTCTTTTTGGGTTTTGTTAAATCTATTGGGAAGCAATGGTTTTATAAACTTTACTAAAGTATAAAATACCGTAACAGTGGAAAAACTTTTCACTTTTAGAGGCTGCTTCGCTCCGCTCGCAGTGACCTTAAGGGAAGGGCTCGCCGTGACTAAATGGTGAACGGCTGTTGGCAGATGGCCGATGGCAGAAGAGACTGCTTCGTCGACCCTACGGGCCTCCTCGCAGTGACAGAAGGGGGACATCTCACATGACAGAATAGGAGGTTGACTCCTCGCCGTGACAAGGTGGTCTTTGGCCGCTGGTAGATGGCTCCAGGTATCTCTTCACTCTTAGAGGCAAACAAATCTAAGATTGTAGAAGCAGAACATTTATCCGATAATTAAAATGAAATCGGTTAGGAGATAGCCATGTTAAAAATACTACCATTAGACCCCAAACTCAAAACTCTGCTTAAAGCGGCGGTGGCGGCCCCCTCAGGGGATAATCTTCAGCCGTGGCGGTTCAGGATAAAGAACGAAAAAGAAATAGACTTTCTTTTTGACCCACGAGTTGACCAGTCATTTTTTAATTATGAACAAAACGCCTCTATCTTCGCGGTAGGCGCTGCCTTTGAAAACGCAAGTTATCTTTTAAGTAGAGAAAACATCAAGCACAAATTTATTTTTGATTTCAGCAAAGAAAACAGCCTCATAAAAATTGGCACCCTTAAGATTGACTGGCCTGACGGAGAGTTTGAATTCAAAACGCCTCTTGCCAAAACTCCCATTATGAAGCGCCACACCAACCGCAAATTTTATGAAAAAGTGAATCTCTCAGACAAAGAAATGGCCGAAATCACCAAGCTTGTGGCTGACTTACCTGTAAAAGTAAAAGTCTTACGCGGTAAAGAATTGAAAGCTATAGCCGACATTGTGTATTTTGCTGACCTGATTCGCGTGGAACGAAAAGACCTGCACGAGTTCTTACACGACACCATACGCTGGACAGAAGAAGAAATCCTTACTTCCCGTGACGGCATGCCCGTGGCCACCCTTGAGGCCGGCAAGGCCGGAGAAAATTTTTTGCGTTTTACCCGCCCGTGGCCGGTTATGAAGACCTTTTTGCGCCTGGGAGTTTCTCGCCACATGGCAGATTATGCCCGCAAGCTGGTACTTTCGTCTGAGGGGGTGTTTGCCTTTTTTACCGATGAGCTAGGGCCAAGGGCCTATTTTGAAGCTGGCCGTACGGCAGAACGCCTGTGGTTAGCCTTAACCGAAAAGGGGCTTGCCGTACAACCCATGGCTGCGGCCCCTCTTTTTATGATTCGCTGGCGTAGAGGACGATATCTTGATTTTTCGGCCAGGCACCAGTTTTTTATGCGCAAGATTGAACGAGGTTTTGAAAAATTGGGTATTGATAAACCTTTAATGTTACTTCGTTTTGGAAAAGCCCCGCTCCCCTCGGCCACGGCTTTGCGCAAAGAAGTGGAAGACTTTTTGCTAGTCTAGTAACGACCACGTCACTGTTAGAGAACCCTTCCCGCGACGCTATCAGTCATCGACCAATTAGCTTGCTCATCCTTCTTCTCGTCATTTTCGCCACTGCGAGGTCTCGGTAGAGGCCGGAACATTCTCAAAGCTACGGACAAGTAAACTTATTCCCCGAACATAGAAGGTAACAAATTAAACCTTAAATTGATCCACTAATTCTTTCATTTTGGCTGAAAGTTTGGCTAACTTTACGCCCTCATGTTTTACCTGTTCCATACTTTCCTGAGCCAGTTTTACGGCCTTTTCCATCTCAGGTACCAGATTGGCTAGGTTTTGGGCTTCTTCAGAAACATTTCCCATATTATCAGAAATGCCAGAAACAGTAGCCGTCTGCTCTTCAACTGCTGAAGCAATGTTATTCGAAATTTCAGTTATCTGAGATATCACTTCAGAGACATCTTGAACTGAGTCTATCACCTGGCCAGACGACTCCTGAATTCTCTTTACTTTTTGGGCAATATCTTCGGTGGCTGATCCCGTTTGTCTGGCTAGTTCTTTTATTTCGTTAGCCACCACCGCAAAACCTTTACCGGCTTCTCCGGCTCTAGCGGCTTCAATAGTGGCGTTTAGAGCTAAAAGATTGGTCTGATCAGCTATTGAGTTAATAAAGTTTACTACTTCGCCGATTTCTTGAGAGCCCTGCCCGAGTTTTTCAATAACTTTTACTACTTCTTCTACTTTTTCTCTAGCTTCAGCCGCTACCTGAGCCGCGTTGGTAGTCTGCTGGGATATTTCCGTTACCGCACTTTCCATCTCTTTTATCATCTGTTGCACTTCGTCGGCACGGTAGCGTAAACCTTCACTAACACCAGAAATTGAAGAAGCATGTCCTTCAAGCAGATTGACTCCTTCTTCTAACTTAGACAAAGCTTCATCTAGTTGTTTAGAGGCTCGCGAGATAGAATTAGTTTCCGCCTTAATACGTTTTACCAGGCGGCGTAGCTTTTCAAGAAAGGCGTTAAAAGCCCGGGCAAGAAGGCCTATTTCGTCTTTCCCTGAAGCGTCTAAAGTCTGAGTCAGATCCCCTTCACCTTCAGCAATGTCTTCCATGCGTTTAACCGCTTTATCAAGATAACGATGCATCTCCCAACCAATGGCAACGGCTACGGCCAGCGTGAGCAAAAAGGCAGCAAATATTATAATTCCGGTTTCTTTCTTTTTGGCCGCAATTAGTTGGAGATAACGACTTAAGTCCCTCTCTTGAACAAAGGCCCCGATTATTTGGCCATGGTAATCCTTTAGAGGTTTTAAACCTATACCTAGATTTCCGTGAAAAGTCACTTTGTTTTCTATTCCCACGTGGGAAACGGCCTTTTCTAGGCTATTAAGATTAAGTTCGCCCACTTGAGACACCAGAACCATATTTCCCACACGAGCTGGATTTTTAAGCCTGGTCATCACCGAAGCGGCTTCAGGGGTGACCAATACTCCCCAATTTTGATGGTCCTCTTTAGCTAGGGCTAATATTTCCTTCAAAGGAATAGCGGCTTCCACACTCCCCACATATTGACCTTCGTAAAAAATAGGGGCAATGGCTCGCACGGTTAAACCACCACGGCCGGCTTCAATACCGCTGGCAGGCTTTTGGGTTTTAATAATGTCCACCACCATCTGGCGGAAGCCAGTTAAGTCATCGCCATATTTATTGGGTTTCCAGGTACGGAGAAAAGAACGCCCTTCTGGTGTGTGAAAATGTAGAAAAAACGGAAAACCGCTGGCTTTTTGAGCCTTCTCTACCAGAGGCATAACACTTGATAAAAGAAGCTTCCTATTACCAACGTTAAGAGCAGCCTGAACTTCAGGCATATTAGCCACCACACTTACCAGAATTTTTTCGTTAGCCTCTGCCTGCTTGATAAGCTTTTCCAGAGAAGAAAAAGCGTGAGAAATATCGTCTCTTGCTGTGTGTGAGATTAAGCCCTAGGTGGTTCTAAAAGAATGCCATAAAGTTACCGCTGAAAAAAGCAAAACTCCTCCAATAAAAGGTAGCAAAATCTTCCAGCGTAAAGAAAGATTTCGCCAGAGATAAATAGGGTTCATAATGTCCTCCTAAAACTTTATTAAGTTGCTCAAGTATTTTTTCGGCATGATAATTCGGTGACTTAAAATTTTGTAAAAGCGAACTTAGGGACAGGCGAAACTAATTTCGCCTGTCCCTAAGTTCCTAAGTTGTTTTTATTTAATTTCCTAGTTAATCTATAGAAAAATAGAAATTCGGATAAAACAGTTTGTTCTGTTAATATTTTTAGAAAAAAGTCGCCGAAGAAAAACAAGAGCTCATAAGCGGCTGTGGTGATCTAAAATTTAGTCATGATGAATAACTGGTTAACTCTTTATTTAAAAAACCTCTTTTTCATCACCGCTGATATAGCTCCTTATTTTCTGTTTGGTTTATTAATAGCTGGGTTTATCAAAATACTCTTGCCCAAAGAAAAACTCTCTAAACATCTAGGGGCCCGAAATTTTGGATCTATATTTAAAGCTGCAGCCTTAGGAGTCCCTCTTCCACTTTGTTCTTGTAGCGTGATCCCCGTAGCCATTTTGCTGGCTAGACACGGTGCTGGACTTCCTGCTGTAGTAGCCTTTTTAGTGGCCACACCCCAAACCAGTATTGACGCCCTTTTTATTACTTTTGGGCTTTTTGGGGTGTCTTTTGCGTTAGTTTATGCCTTAGCCGCTTTAGCAGCAGGAATTATAGCTGGAACTATTTCTTTTTTTCTCCTTAAAGAGCCAGCTGTCTCGCTAGAAAAAGGTTTTAAAAATGCTTGCTGTCCTAGTGAAAAAACAACAAAAACTCCTTTGGCTGTATTGCGTTTTGCTTTTATAGAATTAATGCTTGACCTCAACAGACCCCTTCTGTTGGGACTTTTGCTAGCCGCTTTACTCGTTACTCTGCTACCTCCTGGTTTTTTAGGCCAAAAAATTCCTCCTGGCCCTATCCAATATTTATTTATGTTGGTAGCAGGAATCCCTCTTTACATGTGTTCTACAGGCTCTTTACCTTTGGCTTACTCTTTTTATTTACAGGGTTTTTCTCCTGGGAGTTTATTGGTCTTTTTAATGAGCGGGCCTGCTACCAATACCACCTCTTTGGTTATTATACGTAAGCTTTTTGGCGGAAAAACTTTTCTTGTTTACGCCTTATCTTTGGTGGGTATTTCTTTGCTGGCAGGCATTCTTTTGGATTTTTCTCTTACTAAATTTACTTTCCGCCCACCGCAAACAGAAAAAGAAGAGCTTTCCTGGTTTAAAGTAATAGCCGCTGTATTTCTTATAGGTCTAATGGTATTTCACTTTATAAAGGACCGTTCTCCAAGTTGAAAGACCTAATTGCTCCCTGTCAAGGAGCTTTTTAAAAAATTTCAAAGTTAGTAATAATTTTTTCTCTCTTTTTGGAAATAAACTTTTTTAACCTTTGGCCAGCTTCGTCTATAAATTTTTTTGAGCCAATAATGAGGCTTTCCGTGAAGTAGCGTGACCTATAAGTAAATTCTTTGGCTTTGCTGAAATTTTCAGGTTCCCCGATCCCACCTTTTCCGTAAACAAATTCCCGGTATTGCCTGAAACGCTCCTTTTCTGACTTGTTGGCGTAAGACGTAAGGCCTAGGTCAAGCGACAAGAATTTTTCGCCTGTCCCCACTCTTGCCCTGTATCCTAACGAGCACCAGCGATAGTCTTCCGGCTTTTCCACAATCCCCGCTCGTACCGGGTTTAGTTCTATGTAGGCCAGGCAATTAAGCAGAGCCTCACCAGTCTCAATAATTACGGACTTAAAGCGGTCATTCCAGAAATAACCCTTCCGGTCATGCTTTCGGTTATACCAGCGTGAGAACCTTTGCTTTATATCCTGCACGTAGCGGGAAAGGCTGGCCAGACGTTTGCGCCACTTGGCGATTAGTTCTTCATAAATGAAAACCTTACGTTTCCCTTGGTAATAGAGCTTGATGCGGCGGGCAACTTCTTCGTCAGAGAACTGATCCTCAGGCAGCATGCGGCAGAGGAGGTGGAAGTGGTTACCCATGATGGCAAAGCCATAGACTCGAACAAAATAAACCTGTGAGAGCCAGCGTATAAGGTCAAGCAGGTAGTCTTTTTCTTCGGGCCCAAGCACATTGTGGCCAGGTAAAGCGGTGCGCGAGATAACATGATAAGCCGCCTTGGGGTGGTTGGTAAGTAAACGAGGGATTCTTGGCATGATCATACCTCCTGAAAATTTTTTCGCCTGTCCCTCTTATCGGAACATTTTCGGCTGAAGTGAAATTTTTTGCCTGTCCCTTTTTGTTGACTAATAAACTAGTTGTGATTTAATTTTTTTAAGTTAGGCTCTGGGTGCCTTTGATGGGATAATCGGGAAGTCCGGTGAAAGTCCGGCGCTGGCCCGCAACCGTAACCGGGGACGAAAGCCGCTAGGCCCATTTGGGCGACTAGCCACTGGGGCTTAAGGCCATAAGGCCGAAGGCCCTGGGAAGGCGCGGCGAGTAGGATGATCCGGAAGCCGGGAGACCGGCCCAGGGCTTAAAATTGTAGGGCTTCGAGGCTTAAGGCCCTGCAAGGGATTACTGTCCCTTTTGCGCCTCCTCGAAAGCCTCCTGCTAAAAACTAAATTAAAGGAGGGATTTTATGAGTCAGACGGTAGTTTGTATTGCAGAGTCCATTAACATTATGGGGAAACGCACCGGTCAGGCCATGCGGGATAGAAACCCCGGCCCTATCCAGGAGATGGCCAAGGAAGAAACCGAACTAGGCGCCGATTACCTTGACTTAAACATCGGTCCGGCCAAAAAAGACGGCCCGGATCTAGCCGCCTGGATCGTCAAAGTGGTAGAAGAAGTGGTTGACACTCCCATTTCCCTTGACACCACCAACCCTGAGGCCATGATCGCTGGCATTAAGGCCTCAAAGAATCCCTCGCGCGTGCTCATGAACTCTATCTCGGCCCAGCCTGAGCGCATGGAAAAGCTAATTCCCTTTGCTGCGGAAGTGGGTTGCGATGTCGTAGCCCTTCTCTGGGGGCCAGAGGGTATGCCACGAGACGCCAACGAGCGGGCGGCCATGGCCGTTGACCTTATCATGGCCTTAAACGAGGCTGGTATCCCCAACGAAAAGATCTGGGTTGACCCCATCGGCACCCCCATCACCCTTGGGGCCGACCAGATTCTTGAAGGCTTAAATTTCCTTGCCATGCTTCCAGACATTGCCCCCGGATGCAAGAGCACCATAGGGCTTTCAAACGTCTCAAACGGAGTACCGCATCACCTGCGCTGTTATCTTGACCGGGTGTATTTAATGATGCTCATGAAGTACAACATTTACTCGGCGATTTTGAACATTTACGACAAAGAGCTGGTGGAGATAGCCAAAGGCAAGCATCCAGATTGGGTAAAGCTGGTACACGACATGATGGACGGAGACGAGCCGGATCCAAGTAAGCTTTCGCCCAAGGAGCTTGAGATATACAAGACGGCGAGGGTGCTTCTTGGGAAGACCATCTTTTCTGAATCCTGGCTTGAACTTTAGGAGGGGCTTATGCCCAAAGTAACTTTTCTTCCGGCAAACGTTACCGTAGAAATACCTGAAGACGAAACGATAATTCGGGCGGCCATGAAGGCCGGGCTTCACATAAATGCCTCCTGTGGTGGAGCGGGAGTTTGTGGCAAATGCCGTGTGTTTGTTGAGGGAGGGGAGGTAGAGGGTGAGCCCCTCCCCGAAGGTGGTTATAAGGCGTGTACTCTTTATCCGCGAAGTGATGTTATTGTCCGTATTCCGGTAGAAAGCGAGGTTGACCGGCGAGCCCTTTTGCGCCCGGCAAAAAAAGTAGCTTCAGCCTGGCTTGAGGCCCGTAAGGCGGCTCAAGTTTCCCTGGACCCGGCTATCAAAAAACTTTACTTAGAGCTTGAACCACCAAGTCTTGAAAATAACATGCCGGATCTGGCCCGGCTTGAAACCGCTTTACTGCAAAAACTCGGAGAAAATAAGCTAGAAGTTAACTGGCGTGTTTTACACGATTTACCATACAAGCTCCGCGAAAAAGACTTTGCCGTAACTTCGGTGGTACTTGAAGAAAAACCTCCCAAGCTACTGGGAATAGAGGCCGGAAACACTAAGAAAAGGCATTTTGCCCTAGCCGTTGACGTTGGCACTACTACTATATGCGCCCAGCTGATTGACCTTACCAATGGCGAAGTTCTTGGGGAAACTTCGGACTATAACCCGCAAATAAGCTACGGCGAAGACGTTATCAGCCGCATTGAATTTGCTCGTAAAAAAGACGGCTTAAAAATCCTTCACGAAAAAGTTATAGAATGTCTGGCTAAACTGGCTAAGGAGCTGTGTGAAAAACACAAAGTAGAACTTGAGGAGATCAGTCATTACTCAATAGCAGGAAACACGGTGATGAGCCACTTTTTGCTCTTTCTTGAACCAAGATTTCTGCGCGAAAGTCCTTATGTACCGGTAGCTTCGCGTTTTCCATTTATCCCGGCTAAAGAGCTCGGTTTACCCGGAGGGAAGCACACTTTACTTTCTCTGGCCCCTTGTGTAGCCAGCTATGTGGGCGGTGATATTACCGCCGGAGTAGTGGCCACAGGTATGGCCAAAGAAGCACCTCTTACGCTTTTCATTGATATTGGAACCAATGGCGAAATCGTTGTTGGCAATCAGGATTTTCTGGCCTGTGCCGCTTGCTCCGCAGGTCCTGCCTTTGAAGGAGGCGGTATTAAATACGGCATGCGAGCCACTACCGGGGCTATTGAAGCCGTTCATATAGACCCTGTTACCCTTGAACCCATGATTCTTACCATCGGCAATAAAAAGCCCAAGGGTATCTGTGGCTCGGGTATTATTTCACTTCTCGCCAATCTCTTTATTGAGGGCATTATTGACCAGTCAGGTAAATTCCGCCGCGATCTTGAAAGCCCCAGGATAAGACAGGGCCGAGAAGGCTGGGAGTACGTGCTCGTCTGGAAAGAAGAATCGGCCATCGGGGAAGACATTGTTTTTACCGAAGCAGACATTGACAACTTGATCCGGGCTAAAGGGGCCATGTTTTCAGGTTATCAGACTTTGCTCGAGTCTGTAGGGCTTGATATCACTATGGTTGAGCGCGTAATCCTTGCCGGAAACTTTGGAAGCTTTCTTGACCTTGAACAGGCTATAATCATCGGCCTTTTGCCTGATTTACCCCGGGAAAATTTTTACTTTGTGGGGAATAGCTCTCTTATAGGGGCCAGGATGGCGGCCTTGTCCAAAGAGGCCCTAAAAGAAATGGAACGGGTGGCTCAGATGATGACCCACTTTGAACTTTCTGCTCATCCTGGATACATGGACTATTATGTTTCGGCCCTTTTCTTACCACATACTAATTTAGATCTGTTTCCTACAGTAAAGGAGCTACTGCAAAAATAAACGGGGCGGGCTTTTGCCTGTCCCTCATACAAAGCTATGAAGATATTGATTCTTGGTGGCATAAAAAGTGGAAAAAGCGCCTTTGCCTTAAAATTAGCCAGCCAATTTTCAGAACCGCGTATTTTTCTGGCCACCGCCCAAGCCTTTGACGAAGAAATGGCTAAAAAAATTGAACGCCATCGTCGCGAACGAGGCCATGCCTGGCATACCATTGAGGCCCCGATTGAGCTTCCAGAAGCTCTTAAAGAGATATCCTCTGGTGGCGTTGTCCTTATTGACTGTCTAACAGTCTGGTTGGGAAATCTCTTTTATCACCAGAAAGACGTTGATTTTTATGTAGAAGCCCTGGTTAAAAATATAGAAAGCTTTTCTTTCCCCTTGGTGATTGTTTCAAATGAAGTAGGCCTGGCTCCTGTGCCCGCAGACAAAGAAACCAGGAAGTTTGCCGAAACCCTTGGCCTTCTCAACCAGAAAATAGCCCGTCTTTGTAACCACACTTATTTTATGATAGCTGGCAAAGCTCTAATAGCAAAATAAATGCGCCTGAATTCACTTTTCGTCCTAATTTCCAGTTTATTGATAATCTGGAGTACCAAAAAAGCTTCTTATAAAGTTTAACCCATCGGGCAAACAATAAGTTTCACCCTTAATACTTTCCAATGCTTAACGGGCCGGAAATCTTGGTTTTCGTATGATATTTAGGATACCTTTTTAAAGTGTGTTAATTTTTTGAATAGTTTTCCGAAAATAACTTAAGAGAATCTGCTATGAGGATACAAGACTTAAAGATTATTCAGTCTGTTCTTAGTAGAGAGGTGGGCCCTAGCTGGTTATGGCTGGTATTCAAGGCCACCTTAAAACAGAATGCCATTTTAAAACAAACCAGATGGGCTGGACGCTCAGATGAAGAAACCCAATTTGTAAAACAACTACCTATAATAGTAGCCCTTTACCAGGAACTTCAAAAACGCAACGGGAAAGACAAGGCTTACGAAATCATCAAAAAATTGCTTATCCCCCTCGGTTGCGCTGAACAAAAAAGTTATCTGGAAAAACTAGATTTAACTGGAAAAACCCCTATGGAAAAAATTTTGGCTTTTAACGATATAATGGAAAAAGAAGGGGCTTTAAAAATTAATACTTTTGAATATCTCACTAAAAGTAAGGATAAATGCCACTTCATTATAAAACGCTGCATTTTTCACGAATTCTTCACCGAAGTAGGCACTCCTGAGCTCACCAAAATTTTTTGCGAAATAGACAGAGCTTTTCTCTCTGAAGCCTTCCCAGAGATAAAGTTTCACCGAGGCGATTCTTGGGAAAACACCATTGCCTTCGGTAAAAAACATTGTGATTTCATCTTTGAAGAGAAATAATTTTTAACCTCTAAAAGAGTTCTCTCCTAACACTCCTAAAACGTTAATAAACAACGTTACATTACTCCAGAAATTCCAGAAATTGGCCGGCCTATCTTATTTTGCCTATCTTATTTTGCCTGTCCCTAAAAATTCTTGACTATATAGCTATTTTGCTATACACATATAAACTATGTTATTGGAAAAACGTCTTAAGGCTTTAGCCGATGGCACTCGTCTTAAACTTTTGGCCCTTCTTTCTCTTAGGCCGTGCTGTGTGTGCGAGATGGCCGAAGTAATTGGCTTTGCTCAGCCCACTATCTCCAGGCATTTACAACGTCTTGTGGAGGCAGGTCTCATTTCCTTTGAAAAGCGTGGCAATTATCAGATCTATCGTTTAGCCCCGGCTGATGAAAAGGCGGAAAAACTCATAAAAACTGTTCTGGCAATGCTTGCTGAAGAAAACATCCTTCCTGGCTTGGAAAAAGCCCTCAAAAAAGCAGATAAACGCTATCTTTGGGAGGACCTTTAAATTGAACTGGCGCCGTGAAGTTTTAAACATTTTGCTGGGGTTGGCTATTTTTGTCGTTTTTTATTTTTTGCCTGTCCCCGACCGTTTTTTGAAGGGAGTAAGCGAAGGCGTTCTTCTGGCGCACTGGTATGCCCGTGAACACGTAATCTTTTGCCTTATTCCGGCCTTTTTCATTGCTGGAGCTATAGGTTGTTTTCTATCTAAAGAGTCAGTCATGAGGTATCTAGGACCTCAGGCTTCTAAAACGTTATCTTACGCCGTAGCTTCGGTAGCTGGAGCTATACTTGCCGTTTGTTCCTGCACGGTGCTTCCACTTTTTGCCAGTATTTATCTTTTATCTCAATGAAGCAGGCCTTGGCCCGGCTACTACCTTATTCCGGGCCGGCTATAAATGTTCTGGCCATAATTTTAACGGCACGTATTCTCGGCTTTGAGCTGGGAATAGCTAGAGCTGTTGCCACTATCGGAAGCAGTATTGCTATCGGCCCTTCAATGGCCTTTCTTTTCAGAAAAGAAGAAAAGGCCCGAGCCGCTTCTTTTGTTTTACAAGAAGAAAAGCCACCAAGACCTTTCTGGCAAACTATTGTCTTTCTGGCCACACTGGTAGCCATACTTATCTTTGCCACCTGGGGTAAAGGAGAAGGAATATTTGGCCAGATATATACCTTTAAATGGAAGCTAGTTTTTCTGGCCTTTTTGTTTTTACTAATTGAACTGCGTTTTCTCTTTAAAATGAACTTTTTCTAGCTGGCGGGTCTTTTAGCCGGGGTTTTGCTAAGCGCTCTTTTCTTGTCCGGGGTAAAATTTGCCTTTTTAGTAGGCACTATAATTTTTTGCCTGTCCCTCTTTTTACCGGAGGAGAAGCCCGAGAATGGTTTGAAGCCTCTTATCTTCTTGCCAGGCAAATTTTGCCCTTACTCTTTTTCGGGGTTTTGGCCGCAGAGTTCTTTCTAGGGAGGCCAGGCCACGAAGGTTTTATCCCTTCACATTATGTAGCCGAACTGGTAGGAAGGAATTCCATCCTGGCCAATTTTTTTGCTTCAATAGTAGGAGCTTTTATGTATTTCGCCACTTTGACGGAAATTCCCATCATCCAGGGGCTTTTAGGAGCAGGCATGGGGAAAGGATCTGCTCTTGCTCTTTTGCTTTCTGGCCCAGCTGTTTCCTTACCAAATATGCTTGTCATTCGTTCTATACTCGGGACTAAAAAGACCATGGCCTTTGTTTCTTTAGTAGTTTTGATAGCCACTTTTAGTGGCTTTATTTTCGGAAAATTTTTCTAGGAGGTGTAACATGAAACTCATTCAAGTATTAGGTCCAGGTTGTCCAAGATGTGAAACCCTTTATCAAAATGTCCAACAAGCTGTCGAAGAAGCCTCTATTCCTGCCCAAGTAGAAAAAATAACCGACTTAAAACGCATAGCCCTTATGGGCGTAATTCAAACTCCCGGTTTGGTTGTAAACGGCCAGGTAATTTCACAGGGCAAGGTATTAAGTGTGGAAGAAATCAAGAAACTACTTTCTTAACCAAGGTGCCGGGGGGCGGAATCGAACCACCGACACGCGGATTTTCAGTCCGCTGCTCTACCGACTGAGCTACCCCGGCTAGGTCAATAATGTATCCTATCTTTTTCGCTTGTCAACCAGTCTCTAGCGGTTAAGTTATCTCTCCATGAAAATCATAATGTTTTACGCTTTAGAATTTTCCTGGAAGCCTTATCAAAAAGTTCTTGATTCTGGAGAAGACACTCCTAAAGAAACTAGTCTTTCAAAAACGGTGGTGGTTTTTTATCAGGTAGAGGCCGAAGACCCAGCTCGTGAAAAAAAAGTCGTAGAAAAGCTGATTAAAAACATAAAATGGCTGGCGCGCAAGTTTGACACTAAAGCCGTAGTTCTCCATTCATTTAATCATCTTTCCAGCAGTAAGGCTTCACCTGAAGAAAGCTACGCTATCATAGAGAAAGCCAAAGAAAAACTTAAAAGAACTGGTTTTAATATTTATGAGACACCCTTTGGCTGGTTAAACGAATGGAAAATGCACGTGGCTGGAGAGTCTCTGGCCAAGGTATTCAAAGAAATTTAAAAGGAGGGTCAAATGAAAAGAAAACTTGGTATCATTGGGGCAGGAGCCGTAGGAACGGCCGCAGCGCACTGGGCCGTGGTGAAAAATGTAGCCGAAGAAGTCGTTCTGGTAGATATCGTTGAAGGGCTGGCCAGAGGTAAAGCCTTAGATATTGCTCAGAGTGCACCGGTTTATGGCTTTAGCAATCGCATAACAGGCACTGAGGACTGGGCGGCTTTAAAAGATGCGGACGTGGTCATTATCACCGCTGGCCGGCCTCGCAAGCCTGGTATGAGCCGTGATGACCTGCTCCAGGTAAATCTGGAAATCGTCAAATCCTGCGTGGAAAACATTGTCCCCCACGCGCCAAACTGCTGCCTCATCGTGGTGACTAATCCCATAGACGCCATGGTCTATACGGCCTTTAAGGTGTCAGGTTTTCCTAGAGAACGAGTGCTTGGCATGGCCGGCGTGCTTGATTCTGCCCGTTACCGCTACTTCATTGCCGAAGCCCTGGGAGTTTCGCCAAAAGATGTCCAGGCGTTAGTCATGGGTATTCACGGTGACCATATGCTCCCGCTGATAAGGCTGGCCAATGTGGCCGGTATCCCGATTAGAGACCTTCTTCCCGAAGAAAAAATTAACGAAATCGTAGAACGCACGCAAAAAGGCGGGGCAGAGATTGTCTCGTATCTGAAAACAGGAAGCGCCTTTACCACCCCTGGGCTTTCAGCAATAGAGATGGCCGAGGCCATTTTGCGCGACGAAAAACGTGTGCTCACCTGCTCTGTCTGGCTTGAGGGCGAGTTTGGCGTAAAAGACGTATTTGTTGGCGTGCCTGTAGTACTTGGCGCCCGTGGCCTTGAAAAAGTCCTTGAGTTTCCGCTAACCCCCGAGGAAAAAGAGACCTTTTTGCTCTCAGTAGCTGAGGTGCGTAAGCAAATAGAAAAAATCGGCTTATAGAAATACTTTTTCAAGCACCGGGGCCCGAAACTGGCCGTGGTTGGTTATCTCCTGAAAAGAAACTTCACAGTAAATCTCCGGCTTTACCCAGCGGGCCCCTTTGGGGAACCCTCTTCCCTTTAAATTTTCCGGCTTTTTATCTTCAAGCCCTTTAAGCCGTATTAAAAGCTCCGCCGAAAGATGAGTGTTTAAGCCGCTGGCCACTTTTCCGCGATAGACAAGCCCTTTTTCTGTGGGCTCAGCTATCAAAAGGCTTTTTAGCGTGCCGTCTGGCCGCAACAAATAGCCCACGATGACGCAGGTTCTTTTTCCGCGGGGCTTGAACTTGAGCCAGAAGTCAACCCTTTTGCCCGGAAGATACGGGCTTTCTAAGTCCTTGGCCATAACCCCTTCAAAACCCTGGGCTACCACTTGTTCAAAAAAGGCCACACCCTTTTCCAGAATATACTGAGACTCCGCCACAAAAGGACTTTCGGGAAGCAGTTCTTTCAAGAGGGCCTTGCGCTCACGCAAAGGCTTATCCAAAATAGGCTTTCCTTCAAAGTAAAGCAGGTCAAAGGCCATGTAGGTGGCGGGCAGACGCTCGGAGAGCATTTTGATTTTCAGCGGACTCTTTACGTGTTCTCTTTCCTGTAACAGGCGAAATTCAGGCCGGCCGTCTTTTAAGACCACGATTTCGCCGTCAAAAATAATCCCGTCACCGGGAACGAGCTTTGGTAGGTCCCAGAACTCCGGGTAGCGATAGGTAATGTCGTTAAGGCGGCGGTTTTGCAAACGCACCTTTCCGTTTTCTATGAAAATAAGGCACCTTGTGCCGTCCCACTTGATTTCGTAAAGAAAGCGTGGGGAATCAAAGGGGCTTGAGAGCTTGGCCAGCATGGGCTTAATATAAGCCGGTAACATCAGGCCGCCTTTTTCTCCGCCTTTTCTAGGCTAGCCTTAAGGGCCTCCATAAAGCTAATAACCTTGGCCTTTTCTTCGGCTGCTTTAAGTTCAAACTTCTCACCACGGGCCTTGGCCTCTACAAGCTTTAACACCGCCTCGGCAAAATGATCCACCAGCTCTTCAGGTTTAAACGGCTCGGTGAGGGAGTCCACCAGGCGTGCGGCCAGGTCAAGGTAGCGGGGGTCAAGCTTCTTTTCGTCAATTTCAACTTTTAAATCTTCGGCCTTAATAACATCCTGATAGTAATGAAGGGTTGAGGCCAAAAATTTACCCTGATAGGGCTTGATCAAAAAAGGATATTCTCGCTGGCGGATCACCGCCTGGCCCACGGCGGCCCGGCCTTTTTCTTCCATGACCTTATAAAAAATGGCAAAGGCCTCTTTGCCTCCTTCGCCCTCAGGCAAAAGATAATGGGCGTCAGCGTAATAAATGGGGGCCACTTCTTTTTCGTCCACAAAGTATTTGACTTCAATGGTGTCTGTTGAGGCCAGTTTGAGACTGGCGAGCTCTTCGTCGGTGATGACCACGTAATGGTCCTTATCAAGAAAGTAGGCCCGCACAATCTCTTCGTCTTCAAGGACTCTGTCGCACCTGGGGCAATACTTTAAATATTTGATGCGGCTGCCACAGTCTTTGTGGATAAGGTGAAACGAAATAGCCCGTTTCACCACCGCCGGGTAAAGCTTAACCGGTATAGTCACCAGGCCGATACGCAAAAAACCTGACCAGCTAGCCTTCATTTTTTAGCCCCCTTTAGGTCTTTTAATTTTTTAACGCCAAAAACGATGGGAAGCGCTTCTTCCACCCGGGAAACCGGGTGAAAAACCAGTTTTTCCCGCACTTCCTTGGGCACTTCTACCAGGTCTTTTTCGTTAAGTTTGGGAAGAATTATCTCTTTTATGCCAGCACTTTTAGCGGCCAGCACCTTTTCTTTAATACCGCCCACGGGAAGCACGGTGCCTCTCAGGGTGATTTCACCGGTCATGGCCACATCGTGGCGCACAGTGCGCTCGGTAAGTAAGCTTACGAGCGCGGCCAGGATGGTGATACCGGCACTGGGGCCGTCTTTAGGCACCGCCCCTGAAGGCACGTGCACGTGAATGTCTATTTTGGAAAAGATATCTTCGTCAATGCCGAAGTCTTTGGCCCGCGAGCGCACGTAAGAAAGCGCTGCTTCAGCGGACTCGCGCATGACGTCACCAAGTTTTCCGGTAAGAATCAAACGGCCAGAGCCTTTCATCTTGGTGGCTTCAATAAAGAGAATTTCACCACCAACAGGCGTCCAAGCAAGGCCTATAGCCACGCCAGGCACTTTAACTCTTTCGGCCACTTCAGGGAGATACTTAGGCGGGCCGAGATATTTTTCTACGTCTTTTACCCGCACTTTTACCGGCTCAGTGCGCCCTTCGGCAAACTCCCTGGCTACCGCCCGACAAACGGCCCCTATCTCACGCTCAAGGTTTCGCACGCCCGCCTCACGGGTGTAGTAGCGGATGATCTGAAGAAGCGCCCGGTCAGTAAACTTGAGCTGTTCTTTGGTTAGGCCGTGGGCCTCAAGCTGGCGCGGCACAAGGTAATGTTTGGCTATTTTCAGTTTGTCTTCCTCGGTGTAGCCGGGAATCTCAATAACTTCCATGCGGTCAAGAAGGGGAGCTGGTATCGTGTCAAGCACGTTAGCCGTGGCAATAAAAATTACCTTGGAAAGGTCAAAGGGAATTTCAAGGTAGTGGTCAGAGAAATTCTTGTTCTGTTCAGGGTCAAGCACTTCAAGGAGCGCTGCGGCTGGGTCTCCGCGGAAATCCGCTCCAATTTTGTCTATCTCGTCAAGCATGAGCACGGGGTTATTAACTCCTACGCGCCTTAGAGCCTGGATAATGCGGCCAGGCATGGCCCCTACGTAAGTGCGGCGGTGGCCGCGAATCTCCGCCTCGTCGCGTACGCCGCCAAGGGAAATGCGCCAAAACTTGCGCCCAAGCGCCTTGGCAATAGAGCGCCCAAGGGAAGTTTTACCCACGCCAGGTGGACCCACAAAGCAGAGAATCGGCCCTTTGGCGTCTGGTTTTAGCTTGCGCACGGCCAGGTATTCAAGAATGCGCTTTTTAACCTTTTCAAGGTTGTAGTGGTCTTCGTCAAGGATCTTCTTGGCAAGTTTAAGGTCTATATGGTCTTCGGTGCTTTCTTCCCAAGGTAATTCAAGGATCCAGTCAAGATAGTTTCTGATAACCGTGTATTCGGCCGAAGTTGGGTGAATGCGAGCGAGACGCTTTAGTTCTTTTTCTGCCTCCTCACGCACGTAGTCAGGAAGCTTCTTTTTGGCCAGTTTTTCTCTTAGTTCTTCTATTTCGGCCTCAATGCCTTCGGCCTCACCAAGTTCTTTGCGGATTACTTTTAGCTGTTCGCGCAGGTAATACTCACGCTGGGCCTTTTCCATGCGGCCGCGCACTTCGTCCTGTATCTTCTGGCCGAGCTCAAGAATTTCTATTTGTTTGACGAGGAGCTGGTGAATTTTTTTGAGGCGTTCTTTTACGTCAAGGGTTTCAAGAACTTCCTGCTTTTCCTGGTGAGAAACATTTAAATGGCTAGCCACCAGATCAGCTAAAGCCCCAGGTTCTTCAATACCAAGGGCGAGAGTCTTAATTTCCTGAGGAAGTTGAGGCAAAAACTCAAGGGCTTTGGCGAAAAGCTGGCGGATGCTAACCATAAGGGCCTCAACTTCTACGTCGTGGGCAAGGTAGTCGTCAAGGATTTTGACTTTGCCTTTAAGGTAAGGTTTGTCAGAAACGATGTCTTCAAGCTCAATACGTGAAACACCTTGAACCACTACTCTGATCTGGTCAGGCTCAAGGCGGGTGGCCTTTAAAATGACGGCGGCGGTGCCTATATCGTAGAGTTCTTTATGTTCTTTTTTGGGTTCCTTTACCGCTACTATCGCCACCATGCGGTCACCAGAAAGCGCATCGTCTATGAGACGCAAAAGTCCCGGCTCATGCACCATAAAGGGCATGACCATGTGCGGGAAAAGTACGGCGTCACTGGGTATAATCGGCAGTTCTTTGTATTCTTCGGCTTCAGAATTTTCTTCTTTCTTTACCGGTAGCGCTTCTTTAGCTTTCAATTCCTTTTCGGTACCCATAGGCACTCTCCATTCATCAAAGTTTTCCTATCTAATTGGGAAGTTAAACATTATGAAAAAAGATTCAAATTGGGGACAGGCAAAACTTTTACACTGGAGAGCTAATATTCTGAAAAATGTCGCTCAAAAATAAGCTCCACGTCAAAATCAAATTACTCTTGACGAAAGGCTCGATAGGCTTTAAATAAAAAGAGCGTGCCGAGGTGGTGGAATTGGTAGACACGCTGTCTTGAGGGGGCAGTGGGCGCAAGCCCGTGCGGGTTCGAGTCCCGCCCTCGGCACCATCAAAAGCCTTCCCAATTATTTAAGCCCGAAGATCTTAAGAAAGGCCTTGCTCTTCCCTTTACTTATTGGCAAAATTTGCTTGCTCCTCAAAAGGAGATAATGGCGTGTCCCTTCTCTGATAAGCCTTTCAATAAAGGTTAGGTTCACAATGTAGCTGCGGTGAATACGAAAGAATTGGCGTTCATCTAAAAATTTTTCTATCTTGGCTAAGGACAAAGGGCATAGATAGATTTTATCTTGGCAGAAAATCTCCGTATAGTTACCAGCGGCTTTAAAGAATTCAATATCTTTTGTTTCCAGAAATAAAATGTCCTCGCCATCATATACAGGAATTTTTAAAATTTTATGTTTCCTGTCCGTAGTCAAAAACGTGATATCAAAAAGAACAGCTAAAAACCTGTATTCACAATCTCCTTCTAACAAAAAGACCTTCCCTAAAAGGAAAATTTCGTCACCATGTTCCACATTAAAAATTTTCAATATGTAACTGTGGCTTTGCCCTTTAGAGGCAGCCTCTTCTTTCATCTTTCTAATTTTTTCTTTAGCCTGCTCATCGTGAAAGGCTAAAAGATTGGAATTTTGAAAAACCGGGAAGGAAAACTTCTTCTTTATAAAATCATTTACACAAATGATATTGAATTCGTCGTCAAATATAACTAAGCCTACATCAAAATTTCTAAAAAGTTCTGCAATAATATGAATCATATCTGGCCGGGAAGTTTTACTTCAAAGATAACATCTTCCCGGCCAAAGAGCAGCTTAAAAAGCTTTACGTTTTTCCATAATGATTCTCTCCATTCGGGAGGCCGTTTTAACCGGATCTTCTTCTATGAAGAAATAACCGCCAAGCAGATCCTTAACCCCTTCGGTGAGAATACCGACTACCTCTTCGCTTCCCCCTATGGGCGGCATAGGCCAGAGATGAACAGGCACCCCCGAAGCTACAAAGTAAGTGCCGATAGATACGGCCTTTTCTGTCGTCCATTCTGGAGCAGAGCCAACCAGAGGTAGGTCGGAAATATCTACCTTGAGATAATCCGCCAGGGCTGCCGCCAACACCAGCATGCGTGAACAATCCACACAGGAGCCCATGTGCAAAACCGGCGGAATATCAAGGGCCTTACACACCTCTTTTAAGCCCTCTCCGGCTAAAGCCTGAGCGTCAAGTTTCATGAAGCCAGCCTTGGCCGCGGCAATAGCCCAACAACCTGTGCCGATAACAAGGATATCTTTTTTGATCAACTCTTTGGTTAAGCTTATATGAAAGGCGTCATGTTTTATTTTGGGGTTATTACAGCCGACAATACCTACCACGCCCTTGATTTTTCCCGCCAAAATAGCGTCAACCAAAGGTTTGGGGCTGCCACCCAGAATTTTAATTATTTCTTCAACACTAAAACCTACCACAGCTTCCTCTACCTCTTGGGGTATGTGAACTTTTTGCGGATCGCGCTCTTTGAAGGCCTCTATCGCAGTTTCCACTATCTTTTGGGCCACTTCGCGGGCGTGATGCTCATCAAATTGAATATGAACAGCCTCAGGAAAAGCCGCCCGGTCACTGGTAGAAATAAACTTAGTGTGAAAGCATTTGGCCAGAGGCCCTAGCGAGGGGAAAATACACTGCACATCCACCACCATAGCCTCTACCACCCCGGTCATTATGGCCAGTTCCTGATGAATCATGTTCCCGGCCACTGGAACCCCTAGCCTCATAAGCACTTCATTGGCCGTACAACAAATACCAGCCACATTTATACCCTGGGCTCCTACTTCTTTGGCCTTTTCCTGCATTTCCGGGCTCATGGCTGCGGCTACTACCTGTTCGGAAAGAATCGGTTCGTGGCCGTGAACAATGATATTTACCTGATCTTCTTTCAGAACCCCCAAGTTGGCTTTAATAACTTTCTTATCAGGGGTACCAAAAAGCACATCTTGAAGCTCAGTGGCAATAAGGGAGCCTCCCCAGCCATCAGCCAGGGCTGTCCTCACTCCTTGGACCAATAAAGAAAGGGCCTGGTTATCTACTCCCATATGAGTACGGTGCATACACTCGGTTATTTCCCGATCTATATTCCGAGGCAAAATACCCATCTTTTTGCCAGTTTGGGAGAAAAGAGCCTCTTCAACCTTTTGCCATGTCTCTTTTCTTTTTTGCGGAGCGTAGGCCTCTAAAAAATTAAGGGCCTTCTCGTCTTGCTTACCAAAATCTTCTAAGGCCACTCGGGCCACTTCTTTGGCTATAGAAGTAATGTCCTGCGAAGTATGTATATGGAATTTTTCAGCTATAGATTTAAGCTTGGCCTCATCGGCAATCTGGTAATCTTTGTTTTTCCCCTGGGCCACCTCGTTAAATAAAACCGCCACCGCCCGGCCATGGTCTGAGTGGGCCGCCGCCCCTGCGGCCAAGGCCCTGATCAGGTTTCTGGCCACAATAGTCGCGGCATCAGCCCCACAAACCCCTTTGGGGGTCTTTTCTGTAATACGGCATGGCCCCATAACACAATTACGGCAGCAGAGTCCACTGCTACCGAACTTACAGTGGGGTGATTGCCGCTCAAGCCGATCCCATACAGTTTCGTAATTTTTTTGTTTGGCCAGGGAAAGGATATCAAGAACAGCCGGGTCTATACTTAGGTCTTTAAGTTCTCTTTTTTCTTTCGGCATAAATACCTCCTTGCTTTTTGGAAAGGATATCCCAAGCAAGGAGGTATTTAAGATCAAAAATGATAAAATGCCCTATGTAAGTATAAACAGCCTGATATAAAAACAAGCGGAAATGGCGAGGGAGGGTTAAAAATAAAAAATGGAGCGGGAGACGGGACTTGAACCCGCGACATCCACCTTGGCAAGGTGGCGCTCTACCAACTGAGCTACTCCCGCTCTCAAAAGCTCTTAAATTAAATAACGAGCTAGTTAGGTTCTGTCAAGGCTTAAAATTAGGGGAGCCGACCTTGGCTCCCCTAATCGGCTATATCTCGGCCAATTTTAATAGGCGTTCGTACTCAGCATCTACACGGCGTTGAATCTCCGCAATCACCTCAGGGGTGAGATGACGAAAACGCCGCTGAGTCTTCAAATATTCTTCTACTGGTTTAGGTTTGGTAATTTTTCGGGTGATGTAGTACTTCCCTTCAATTACCTCGTAAAGAGGAAAGACTTTGGTATCTACCGCTAAACGCGCTATTTTAATGGAGTCTTCCCCGCGAGAACCCCAACCTGTTGGACACGGGGAATAAATATGCACGTAAGCAGGGCCTTTTACCAAAGCCGCTCTTTTGACTTTGTTCATAAGGTCCAGAAAAAAGGCCGGACTAGCCGTAGCCACATAAGGGATACCATGGGCCACGGCAATTTGAGGCACATTCTTTTTCCAGGTCATCTGGCCGAAACTGCGTTCACCTGGGGGGCTGGTGGTAGTCATAGCACCGTAAGGAGTAGCACTTGAACGTTGAACCCCAGTATTCATATAAGCTTCATTATCCAAACAGATATAAACAAAATCATGGCCTCGCTCAAGAGCCCCAGATAACGCCTGAAGGCCAATATCTGCCGTACCACCATCACCAGCCACAGCTACTACATCTACGTGACGGCTTTTTGGAAAGCGCCCACGTCTTTTGAGTACTTTAAGCGCCGCTTCTATTCCTGAAGCCACGGCGGCGGTATTTTCAAAAGCAGTGTGAATCCAGGGAACCCGCCAGGAAGTATGGGGAAAGGGCGAGGTAATAATTTCCATACATCCCGTGGCGTTGGCCACAATTACGTCTGTACCTAAAGCCTTCATGGCCATACGCAGGGCCAAAATTTCGCCACAGCCCTGACATCCCCTGTGACCCGGAGCAATTGGCTCCACTTCCGGTAAATTTTTTAAGGAAAAACCTTTGAATTTGCTGAATTCTGATATCATGACTCACGCACCCCTATCGTTTCGTATAATTCTTTAGGTCGTTTTTTGCGGTAAAAAGCAGCCTTGTCTGCCATTTCTTCAAAGTCCTCAACGGTTACATCTCTTCCGCCAAGGCCGGCGATAAAGTTAACCACCCTGGGTTTGCGCCCGGCGTTGTAAAGAGCAGCCTTAACTTCCGTAGCCACCGGACCGTTAACTGCGCCAGGAGGCATAGCCCGGTCAATCACCGCCAACACCGGCACCTTAGAAACCGCACGCCTGAATTCTTGCACAGGGAACGGCCGCCAGAGCCTAATACGCACCAGACCAACTTTTTTGCCTTCGTCACGCATCTTATCTACCGCTGTCATAGCCGTTTCCGCTAGACTACCCATAATAAGTAAAGCCACTTCAGCGTCTTCCATACGATAAGTTTCAATGGGATTGTATTCCCGGCCGAAGCGATTAGCCCAATCTTTCCACACCCGTTTTATTACTCTAGGCGTATTTCTAAAGGCCTCGTCCTGGGCCTTTTTGGCCTCAAAGTAGATTTCAGGAACTCCTACTGCCCCCATGGTGATGGGCTTCCTAGGATCAAGCTTGTATTTAGGCTTAAAAGCCGGTAAAAAGGCGTCAACTTCTTCCTGGTCAGGAAGGATTATGGGCTCAATAACGTGAGAGAGAGTGAAACCATCAATGTTGACTATCATGGGGAACATGACGTTTTTATCTTCGGCTATACGAAAGGCCTGGATAGTAAGATCAACGGCTTCCTGACCGTTTTCCGCCCAAACCTGAATCCAGCCAATATCTCGGTTAGCCATAATGTCACTATGGTCATTCCAGATACTAATAGGAGCAGAAAGAGCGCGGTTAGCTACGACCATTACTACCGGAAGCCTCATGGCCGAAGCAATAAAGAGCATTTCGTGCATTAGGGCCAGCCCCTGAGCTGCTGTAGAGGTAAAGGTGCGAGCTCCGGTAGCTACAGCCCCTATGGCCACACTCATAGCTGAATGCTCGGACTCAACAGTAACATATTCAGCATCAAGCTCACCATTGGCCACCAGTTCACTCAAGTGCTCTACGATGTGGGTCTGCGGGGTAATAGGATAGGCCGCAATAACCTCGGCCCGGGCCAGCTTAACGGCATCGGCAATGGCTATAGATACCTCTTTCGCTATTCTTTTTCCCATGACTTAAACCTCCTCCAAAACCATGGTTATAGCCTCTTTGGGACAAGTGGCCATACATATCCCGCAGCCCTTACAGTAATAAAGATTTACCAGGTAATAACCTTCTTCATCGCGCTGGTCATAACACATATCAGGGCACATGATGTAACAAGTACCACACTTAATACACTTATCTCGGTCAAGAACAGGACGCATGGAGCGCCAGTTTCCTGTTTTAAATTCAGCACTGTTCCCGGGCTCAAAAATGTAAAGCCCAAAGGGAACCTCCTGCCAGGGCATCATCCCTTTATCTTTACCCATAACCAACTCCTTAGGCGTAAATTTTAGTTTCTTTAATGGCCCGAGCCATGGCCGCTTTGTTTTTTTCAGCCAGACGGCCAAAACGATGCTCAAGGGCTTCTTCAAGATACTCTTGATCCACTAAGCCGGTAGCCTTTAAAAAGGCTCCCAACATGGTGGTGTTAGTGATAGGCAGGCCAAGCTCTTCTATGGCGATTTTGGTGGCGTCAACCACCGCGAGCTTTCCCTTAAAACCCCCTAAAATTTCTCGTAAAGTCTTTTCATCTTTAGCTGAATTTAAGACAACCCACCCGTCTTTTTTAAGACCATCGGTAACATTCACAATAGTAGGAAGAGAAGGATCAAGAACGACAACAATATCAGGATTATAGACCTTTTCACGGGTACGAATGCGCTGATCACTAATGCGTACGAAGGCCATAACCGGTGCACCTCGGCGCTCAGGACCAAAACTGGGAAATGCCTGGGCGTAATTACCCTGATTGATAGCAGAAATAGCTATCAATTCAGCAGAAGTCACTGCTCCCTGTCCACCCCTACCATGGAGCCTTACCTCTATCATGACCGCTCTCCTTTTCTTATATATAAAAATTCTAGGTTTGGAACTGGGTTAACATAACTATTTTTAAAGGTCAACCAAGTTGAACAAAAAAATAATCTAAATTCAACTATTTTCTGAAAAGTTTTTTAGGAAAATATACGATTTTTAAAAAATAGATACTAGATAATTTTGAGAAAGAAATATGAAAACACAAAGTAATCTAAAACAACTGGATTTTAGCGGGAGGGACTTGGAAGGCCATGATTTCAGCGGGGAAGACCTGGCCGGCGCCAAATTCTTCCGGGCCAACCTAAAGAGAGCCCTTTTTACCGGTGCCAATCTTAAAGGGGCTGATTTTACCGGGGCTGACCTCGAAGGTGCTAATCTTGAAGGGGTTGACGCTGAAGCTGCTGGTTTTGGTATGGCTAATCTTAAAAAAGCTCGACTTTTTAACGCCAAATTCAGACATGCCTCTTTCACCAAAGCCACTCTAAAAGGGGCTGATGCTAAATGTGCTGATTTTTCTTTAGCTCGCTTAAGAGAAGCTGACCTGCGCGAAGCCGATTTCTCCGGCGCCAAATTTAAAGAAGCCCATCTCAACTTAAGTCGAGTAGAAGGCGCTATTTTTAAAGACGCGGACTTAAGAGGAGCTCATCTGCGCATGATAAAAGGCTACAAAAAGGCCATCTGGATAGGTACTGACATCAGAGATATAAACTTTTCAGGAGCTTATTTAGTAAGGCGTCACATTATAGATGAAAATTATCTTGAAGAATTCCGCCAACAGGGCCGTCTAGCTCGTATTCTCTATTTTTTATGGTGGTTGACCTCTGATTGTGGCCGAAGCCTTGGAAGATGGTGCCTTTTGATTGTTTTTCAGGCCTTATTTTTCGCCTATTTATATCATTTGGTAGGAGTAGATTATGGGAAATACCCTACTCCTCTTTCACCTCTTTATTACAGCATTGTAACCCTTACTACTCTTGGTTATGGCGATGTCATTCCCAACTCCCTTTTAGGCCAGGTAATAGCCATTCTAGAAGTAATAACAGGCTATGTTATGTTAGGCGGACTTCTGGCCATTTTTACTAACCGTATTGCGAGGAGAGCTGACTAATGGGACTTTTAAATTTTTTAAAAAAGAAGAAAAACCCGCGGGAGGAATTACGTAAAAAGTTAAAAAATTTTGAACTACCTTATTTACCAAGAGCCGCCCTTTTGGCCCTTGAGGCCATTCGAGACCCCAAAACTTCTGTAAAAGATATAGCTCAAAGGGTAGCCGCTGATCCTGGCCTTCATCTTAAGGTTTTACGCACGGTAAATTCAGCCGCCTTTGGCCTTCCGCGACAAGTAAACAATATAGAACATGCTGTAGCTTTACTAGGTAGGGCAAGGCTTGAATCACTCCTTCTCCCTCTAGCCGTTAAAGAAGCCTTACCTCCTATCAATACTCCCTGCCTTGACTACAAACTGTTCTGGCTAACTGCTGCCAAAAGAGGAACATTGGCCCGAAAAATCGCCCATGCCCTGCATCCTCATTATAATGTAGAAGCCTTTAGTGCTGGTTTACTTCAAGACATTGCTATCCCTGTTATTCTAAATACATTCCATGAAAAATATTGTCCAGTAATTGATACCTGGAATAATGATCCCGAAATAGAAATTCTAGAAATAGAAAAAAAGACTTTAGGTTATGATCATCAAAATGTAGGCCATCTTATGGCTGAAGAATGGGAACTCCCCGCTTATCTTACAGAGGCCATAGCAAAACACCACTTCCCTGAAGTAGAACCCGGAATTTTCCTTTCTTCCTTCCTGAAATACAATAAAGAAACTTCTCAAATAGAACGAGAAATCATTATTGAACTTGCCAAAGAAAAATTCAACTTAGCCGCTGATGCTGTAAACCAAATGATAAGTCAAACTGAAAAAGAAGCTCAAGAATTGGCGCATATATTCCTCTGATTTTCTAATTTTCTTTTTTTTATTCTTTAATTTTGCGGCCATTTCGTGAAATACTAAGCACTTAGACAGTAGAACAGCTCTTCACAAGTTATAATAATTATGGCACTGTAAAGCCATGAATATCCTTTTTTTTAAGCTAGCCCTAATTATTTACGCGATTTCTACGGTGGGTTTTTTTATTTATGCTTACACCCAAAAGAATGAAGCTGCTAAAGGGGCTTTATATACTCTTATTCTTGGTTTTACCTTTCATACCCTGAGTATTATTCTTCGCTGGTTTGAATCTGGCCATCCCCCTATTACCAGCTTATTTGAAGCCACTTCTTTTACTAGTTGGGGGGTTGTTCTCGCCTATCTTGTAGTGATAAGAAAAATCAAACAGGCCAAAATTTTAGGGGCTATGGTTACCCCTATTGCCACCTTACTAATGCTTTACTCTTCTTTGTGCCCTAAAGAAATCTTGCCGTTACCACCGGTCTTGAAAAGTTTATGGCTCCCTATACATGCGGCTATTTCTATAATTTCTTACGGTTTTTTTATCTTAGCCGCAGCCAGTGGTGTTCTCTACCTGATTCAAGAACGCCAAATAAAAAAGAAAAAGCTAGGAGGCTGGTTTAAACGTCTCCCTTCCCTTGATACCCTTGACCGTGTAAATGAGTTATCACTTAAAATCGGCTTCCCTTTACTAACCATAGGGATAATAACTGGAGCAGCCTGGGCAGAGAAGGCCTGGGGAGATTACTGGAGCTGGGACCCTAAAGAAACCTGGTCCCTTATTATGTGGCTCATTTACGCCGCTCTTATACACGAAAGGTTGGTAGTAGGCTGGCGCGGGCGAAAATCTGCTTGGCTTTCCATAATTGGATTCGGGGCCTGGCTAATTTCTTTTTTCGTGATAAATCTTTATATATCTGGGCATCATTCTTATGTCAGGTAACAGCACTAAAGATCATATAATCATTATTGGCCTTAATCATCGCACTGCACCGGTAGAAATTAGAGAAAAACTGGCCTTTGCCAAAAAAGAAGTTGACCCTTTAAACCTGTTTTTACAAGTTCCTGTTATTAGAGAAGTTCTTTTTCTTTCTACTTGCAATCGGGTAGAAATTATCCTGGTTACTAGAAACCCTGAGGCTGCACCTTCTATGATTAAAGAGGTCTGGGGTAAAGCCAACCACGTAGAAGTAAACCTGTTTGACCAACATCTTTACTATTTCTATAACCAGGAGGCAGTAAGACATATTTTTAAAGTAGCTTCAGGGCTTGATTCCCTGGTTCTTGGCGAACCTCAGATTCTTGGCCAATTAAAAGACGCTTACCGCCAGGCCGCTGAACGGCGAGCTACCGGAGTAATCCTTAACCGCCTTCTTCATAAAACCTTCTCTGTGGCCAAAAGAATTCGTTCTGAAACGGGTATAGGGAGCCATGCCGTTTCTGTAAGTTACGCAGCTGTTGAACTGGCTAAAAAGATATTTGGCGAGCTAAGAGGCAAGCAAGCCATGCTCATAGGGGCTGGAGAGATGGCTGAGCTAGCCGCCCAACACTTACTATCTCACGGAGTAGAAAATCTAGTAGTGGCCAACCGAACCCTTTCTCGAGCTATAGAGCTGGCTAAACACTTTAAAGGAGAAGCTATAAGCCTTGATGAACTAGAAGATTATCTCCTCAAAGTTGACATTGTCATTTCTTCCACCGGAGCTCCCCATTATATTATCGATAAAAACCAGGTTAAAAAACTTATGCGGCCACGTAAAATGCGACCGCTATTTTTTATTGATATCGCTGTCCCAAGAGATATAGACCCAGCGGTAAATGATATTGAAAACGTCTTTGTTTATGATATCGACGATCTAAAAACCGTTATCGAGGAAAACTTAGCCTTTCGTCGTAAAGAAGCTATCAAAGCCGAACGCATTATTGAAGAAGAGGTAATTAAATTTACTAACTGGCTTGAACAATTGGAAATTTATCCTACCATCGTTGCCCTTCGCCAAAAAGCTGAAGAGATCAGAAAAAAAGAACTGGAAAAAACGCTTTCTCATCTAAAAACAAAACTTTCAGATGAGGACCGAGAAGCTATTGAGATTTTGACAAAATCATTGGTGAATAAACTTTTACATGATCCAATTATTTATTTAAAAAACCGCTATCATAAAGACGGCCAACTGGTAGTGGATTTTACCCGCAAAATATTTAATCTTGATGGAGACCGGCCTTTAGAGATTAAACACCCTCCCGTTTATCTTCCTGAAAACGAAAAAGAAAAATCCAAGAAACACTAAATATTTAACTAGACTATTTTGACTGCTTAAAAGCCTCCGATAAAACTAAAACATCTTATTTAAGAGACTGCTTCGCCCATATTGGCTCGCAGAGACACTGGGAGAGAGTCATTGCGAGCGAAGCGAAGCAATCTCATTGACGAGACTGCTTCCTCGGCCTAACGGCCTCCTCTCAGCCACAGAAAAGGGCTACTTCGCCTGGCAAAATACTTTAAACATAAAAGGTTTGAGGGCTTCGCCCCCAAACCTTCCCCAAGACTTATCTCGATGTATAACCGGGAAATAGGATTTATTTACTTTGACGTAGAATGATTTTGAGGGACAGGAATCTTATTAGAATTTTCTGGCAATTTAGGAGTTGGCGCGCTTTCTGGAGCAGGAATATTTATCTGAGGCACCTTTTCCATGATAGTTGTGGTGCGCTTAGTGGAAATATAAGTCAAAGAAAGAGAAGTACAGAAAAATAGAATAGCTAGTACTGTGGTCACTTTATTCAAAAAAGTGCCAGGGCCAGCTCCCCCAAAAATAGCCTGGCTTCCCGTAAAAACTGCCCCTACCTCTGAACCTTTGCTAACATTTACTAAAACTACGCCTACCAAGAAAATACATACAATTATGTGAACAACTACTAAAACCGTAAACATCTTATTCCATCCTCCCGAAACAAACTATCTTAGCAAAAACGTCTGGCTTAAGAGAGGCCCCTCCAACTAAAGCCCCATCTATATCCGGACGTGCCATAAGTCCTACAACATTTTCTGGCTTTACGCTACCCCCGTAAAGAATTCTTAAATTATCAGCAAATTCCTGATTAAACATTTCTGCCAAAATCTTTCTGACAAAGGCATGGGCCTCTTCGGCCTGTTCAGGAGTTGCGGTTTTGCCTGTCCCTATAGCCCACACAGGCTCGTAAGCCACTACCAAAGACTTTAAGTCCGCCACTGAAAAGCCTTTAAGCCCTTCTTTGAGCTGGGTTTCAAGGACTTTTAGGGTTTTTCCCGCTTCCCTTTCTTCTAAAGTCTCTCCGATACACAAAATCGGAATAAGGTCATATTTCAATACCGCTTCTATCTTTTGACGAATAACTTTATCGGTTTCGCCAAAAATATGACGGCGTTCAGAATGACCTATAATCACATATGTTACGCCTATATCGGCAAGCATTTTAGGTGAGATTTCACCAGTAAACGCCCCTTCATCAGCCCAGTGGCAGTTTTGGGCCCCAAGATAAATATTTGTACCTTCTAAGGCCCGTTCAGCCGCATCAAGAGAGGTGAAAGGTGGCGCAAGCATTATATCTCTATCTTCTACCCCAGCCACCAAAGATTTAAAGGCTTCAATATAAGCCAACGTCTCTGGCACGGTTTTATGCATTTTCCAGTTTCCCGCAATGAGTGGTCTGCGTTTCATAACATCCCTCCTAAGATTTTTTCTCGAGAACTTCAATTCCTGGAAGCTTTTTGCCCTCTAAAAATTCTAAAAAGGCTCCTCCTCCTGTAGAAAGATAAGAAAAAGCCCTGGCCACGCCAGCCATTTTTAAGGCCCTTAAGGTGTCACCACCGCCAGCCATAGTTATAGCGTTTTGCGCCGCAGACTTGCGGGCCACTTTTATCGTACCTTTAGCAAAGAGCTCATTTTCAAAAAGTCCAAGTGGCCCATTCCATACAATAGTGGCTACTCCAGCTAAGGCTTCGGCAAATAGTTTTCTTGTTTCTTTTCCTATGTCAAAAGCAGCCTTATCCGCAGGCACCTCAAAAATACTCACGTTTTCCGCTTCAGTAGCCTCTTTATCATCAGCTACTACTAGATCAACAGGCAAATAAACCTTTACCCCCTGCTCCTGAGCAGTAGTGAGAATCTTTTTGGCTTCTTCTACAAATTCTTCTTCATAAAAAGAAGTTCCAACTGTATGCCCATCAGCCACCAAAAAAGTATTGGCCATAGCCCCGCCTACAATCAATTTGTCCAACCTGGGCAAAAGATTCATTAAAACCCCGACCTTGGTAGAAACTTTGGCCCCTCCGATTACTAGAGCAACTGGCTTTTTAGGCTTTTCAAGAAGAGCAGAAAGATATTTAATCTCTCGCGCCAGTAAA
Organism: Thermodesulfatator indicus DSM 15286; assembly: GCF_000217795.1. Lineage (NCBI taxonomy): Bacteria > Pseudomonadati > Thermodesulfobacteriota > Thermodesulfobacteria > Thermodesulfobacteriales > Thermodesulfatatoraceae > Thermodesulfatator > Thermodesulfatator indicus. The sequence continues at coordinate 1,483,385 of NC_015681.1, read as the reverse complement.
AAACCCGCTCCGCATTCACTTACATAAGAAGGTACACCTACCACAGAAGCATGGGCTCGATGACAAACAGCAAAGGCATCGTTAACATAAACTTCCGCAAGCTTGGCCAGGGCTTTGGCAAATTCAGGGTCGTTCTTTGTTTCTCCCTCATAGAACCGCAAATTTTCAAGCAACAAGATCTCCCCTGGCGCTAGAGAAAAAACCATTCTTTCTACTTCTTCACCAATACAATCAGGGGCAAACTTTACCTCCTGGCCTAGTAACTCGCTAAGCTTTTTGGCCACTGGTGCCAGAGAAAGTTCCAGTACCCTTTTGCCCTTGGGCCGTCCCAGGTGAGAGGCCAAAATAATTTTGGCCTTTTTAGAAAGGGCATATTTTAAAGTAGCTAAAGTGGCTCTTAAACGAGTATCATCAGCTACCTGCCCATTCTCTAAAGGAACGTTATAATCGACCCTTATAAAGACTCTTTTTTCGGAAATAGACAATTGTTCTATGGTTTTCATTGGAGGGCCTCCTAAAGTATTTGTTGGGCTATGTGGAGGGTCAATTCTCCCAGCATATATGTATAGGAGCCCAGTTCGTTATCATACCATCCGTAGATAACCGCCTGGGTAACAGGAATTTCTATCTGAGCACATGTTAGGCCCTCAATTTTTTGACCATCTGGCCCGCATGCTTTGGTTAAGTCTACTTTTACCAGGCCGGTTCTGGTATGAGTTTCTTCTCCTTCAATGATAGCTGCTGCTTTAGGGTAGCCAATAATGTCAGCCGAAACATTCTGTTCCATAGTAAACATCAAATAAGGATGATAAGGCCCTTTGGCGGCCTCTTCGTAAATTTTGTTAATTACATTTCTGGTAACTCGATTTTCAAGACTTTCTTCTTGAATGTTTATAACCAAGATAATCAAACTACCCGTACTGGTTGGTACCCTTACACTTTCGGCAATAAAGCCGATCTTTTTCATTTCAGGGATAACCAGAGAAAGGGCTTTAGCTGCTCCTGTAGTAGTCAAAATAATATTGTTGAAAATACTTCTTATTTTGCGAAGATCTGTTGCTCCGGCTTTGGGAACCCGGTCAAGAACTGCTTGAGAAGAAGTAGCCGCATGCACTGTAACCATTGATGCAGAAAGGATTCTATCTGCCCCAAAATAATCTAGTAAAGGTTTTATCATGTAGGCCAGACAAGTAGTGGTACAAGAAGCGGCACTAATAACCTGATGTTTTTCCGGTAAAAAATCTCCTTCGTTTATGCCATAAACCACTGTTACAGCATCTTCTGGCATACCGAGTTCTTTGTCCTTTATTTTAAAAGGAGCAGAAAGTATGACCTTTTCAGCACCTGCCGCCAGATGCCCCCTCAGGGCCCCGCCAGAGGCTTCAGGATCAGTGGTAGGATCTCGGAAACGCCCGGTTGAATCAATTACCAGGCGCACGTCGTATTTCTTCCAGCCAATATCAGCGGGATTGCGATGCTCTCGCAAAATCCTTACCGGCACACCGTCAACAGTCATAGTGCCTTCGGCTTCGTTAAGGTTTTCTATCACACGACCTGAGCGATATCCGTGTAGATAAACCGGTAGCCAACCGTAAGTAGAATCTTTTTCAATATAATTAGCTACGTCCTGTAAAGATGTGCCGGCCTGGCGGCCCAGGTTGACCACTATTTCCTTGAAAGATTTTCTAGCTACATGATGCCATAAGGTTAACTTGCCAATACGGCCTAAACCATTTATGCCCAATTTCATCGGTAAAGGTTCGGTAATTTCTATCCGCATTACCTCCTCCTTATCATAGCTGGTTGCTCTAGTTTTAGCCCAAAAATAAAGGTTATCGCAAGAAAAAAAGACTAATTAAAAAACAGCACTCATTTCGGGGAAGCTGGTGGCCTCACGCACTTTATGCCGCCCTAGATAAATACGTCCGGTGACACCGTCAATGCTTATCCAGTCTCCCTTGTTGACTATATGGCCGTCAAGACGAGCGTAACCTCTGTCTTCATAAATGACCATGTTTTCATAACCTACTACGCAGGTCTTTCCTAAGCGAGAAGCCACAATAGCGGCATGAGAAGTTTGCCCACCTCTAGCAGTAAGCAAACCATCGGCCGCGCTTATTTCTTTTATGTCATCTGGAACAGTATCAAAACGCAATAAAATTAAAGGAGTCCTGGGATTTTCCTCTCTAAACTCCCGAATATCTTCCAGAGTAAAAACAACGCGTCCAGAAAGAGCCCCTCCAGAAACCCCTATACCTCTGCCAACAAAAGCCTTTTTCAGGTCTTCGGTAACTACAAAGACGTTTACACGGGGTCTCTCTTCTTTGGTCACCATGTCTCTGCTCTGAAGGATGAAGAGTTTGTCGGCTTCAGGACCTTCAAAGGTAAATTCTATTTCTTGATGAGACCATTTTTTGCCGTAAATAAGGTCCTGAGCGATCTCAAAAAGGGCTCGATAAATATCTGGAAAAGCTTCTTCAAGAGAAGGTTCTCCGGTTCGACCTTCACGCTTCTTTTGTTCAATAGAAATGGGATAAGTAGTAACCAAACCAGAAACTATATCTTCTCCTTGGTTACCAGGAGTATAATCTCCCCAGAGAGCTACGCGAGAAAGCTTACCAAATGGTGGTGCCGTAAAAGCTACTCCAGTACCCGCTTTTAAAGAAATATTTCCAAAAGTCATGGCCTGGATACAAACTGCTGTGCCCCAATAGTCAGAAATACCCATAATATGACGATAGGCCCTGGCTTTTTCAGCATTCCAGGAAGAAAAAACCAATTCTATAGAAATAAGCAGTTGCTCCCAAGGGTCTTCTACAATAGGAATCCCCTTATCTTTGATGACTTGACGATATTTTAAAGCGAGTTCTCGCATTTGTTCTCCAGTGAACTCGCGCTTTTTCTTAACTCCATACAAAGACTTATGTTCTCTCATAAGACGGTTGAACGTTTCTCGCTCAAGACCGTGGGCCATAGCCCAACTCTGTAAAAAACGTCTATAAGTGTCCCAGGCAAACCAAAGATTGCCAGTTTTTTGAGCAAGCCCCTCAACGATAGAAATGTTGTTCCCCACATTTAAAACCGTAGCCATCATACCAGGCATAGAAATAGCAGCTCCGCTTCTAACGGAAATTAATAAAGGATTCTTAGGGTCTCCAAACTTGCGCCCTACCTGGTGTTCGAGCTGTGAAAGTGCACGATGAATTTGTTCTAAAAAGTCTTCATAAGTAGCCTTATAGCGCTTAATTACCCGGTAACAGCGGAAAACTTCGGTAGTAATTATAAATCCTGACGGGACAGATAGTCCTAAAGTAGAAAGCAAAAAGAGATTATAGCCCTTGTTACCTAGATGAATAAGGTCTTGGGTTAATCTATTGGGTTTATGAAGGGAACAAATGGCTCTTCCTGGATCATAGGTCATCAAGAGGTCTAAGTCTTCTTGAGAAAGCTTTTCTCTCTGCTCAAGAAGTGTTCGATAAAGACGAGAAACAAAATTATCAAGGGCCTGTAATGCAAATGATTGAGCTATCAAGTCACGTAAAAATCTCTCCGAAACTCGATGAAACAGTTCTTCATCAGATAGATTTTCATGGCCGGTTAGGTATTTGGGCAAAAGATGTTTTCGACCAAACTGACGCAAAATAATGGCCAAATTCTCTCGATGAGGACTTATATAGTAAACTTTGGTTATGTCACGAACACCTTCAAGGAGCCCCCGAAAAATATCTAAATATTGCGTGTAAGTAAAACGTCTTACCTCAAGAGAGGCCTCAAGTAACCCCAGGTAAGTATTGAATTTTTTAGAACTTATTCCTTCTATATGGAGAGCTCGTCTAAAATACCTGAGAATTTTTAATATTTTGAAAAACGTTGACCTGGTAATAAAAGGTATTTCAAGATCAGCTACTAAGTCTTCAAAAAGAGCATTACCTAAGGCTTCAAGTCTAAAAGTAAGTCCTAAAGCGTCGAATTTCTTTTCATGGTAGCGCCCATACATGGAAGGAATATTGGCAGCAATATGACGCTTAAAATAAATATCCTCTCTCGGTTTAAATTTTTCAGGACTAAGAATAATACCCTGGAGATATTCCAGATAATCTAAAATGGCTTCAAGTTTTTTCTCACGGCTGCCTTTTTCTAAAGCTTCGAGAAGATCGTCAATCCTCTCAAACCCCCAATTTTTAAGATATTCGAGATAGGTTTTAAGTTCGTAAAGATCAAAACCATATTTCTGGACTTCAAGACGATACATTTTGAAAAGCAAAAAGACTCGCCGTTTTTCGAAAGAAAGGCCTTCTATCTGGTCTAAAATTTCCTGGACTTTCTCATCATTTAAAGAAAGTAGCTCTTTTACTTTTTTAATTCCTGCCTTTTCCCAAAAAGCCTTAATTATTTGGTGCACGGGATCTATATAAGGCCCTTCCACAGGGATACTTTCATAAACTTCGGGGGGGACAAATGGTTTTATAGGAGTTTTGTCTTTGGTGAGCCAAAAAGAAATAATAGCTTCTATAAAATCAATTATGAGATTTGAACTTTCCACATGACTTTGTTTACGCAGAAAATGTATTAACTTATCTTTGCGGTGATGTATTTCGTCAAGCTCGGTAGAAACATCTCTAAGAATCCCCTCTGCTCCGATTTCATTGTAATACACAGGAAGAATACGGCAGAACTGTTTAACTAGGTTATAGATAGGCTCAATATCGCTGTTAAGAAGCTTAGAAACATCTTTTTGGAATAGGTCTGTATCCCGAATACAGGTGCCTGCCAGCTGCAAATTGATTATTAGGGCTGAAAGCAAAGTAGTACACCACTTTGGGTGATGTACAATGATATCAAGCCAGGTCCTTATATTAAGCAGATGGGCCGGATTACATATCAAGTGCCACTCTGCATCTACCCCCTTTATTTCGGGCGGCTGAAAACCAAACTTTACTACTTCCTCTAAAAAAAGTTCGGCAAGCCGAGGATCTCCTCTATCAAGAATTTCTAACCCCATACTTTTAATACATTGAAGGGCCGTCCAAGGATATTGTCTGATATTTTTTCTGAGAAGACAAAAGGTACGGATAACAAAGTCATCCAAGCTTTCAGCCGGCTCACGCCTAATCATGTGAACCAGTTCCCGATTTATCAAACGCAGTGCTTCTTCATGAATAGGAGAAGTACCAGGAGTTTCAACAATCCTGAAAAGGACTATTATTTTTATATTGTGAAAAGGGTCATCAGGATCTGCAGAACGAGAAAGGGTTTCAACTTTGTAAGGCAATTCCTTGTAAAAGCGTATAATATCAAGATAATCGGGCAGTTCCAGAAGGGCTTTTATCTTCTGTTGAGGGTCAGTGCTTTCTAATTCATCAAGGCGGGCCAGAAATTTTTTTAAACTCTCATGAGAAACCGGTTTAACCAGAGAAAGATATTCTTTGGTAAGGTCTCCCAAAGTTTCTAGAGCTTCCTCTGCCAGCCACTTGGCGGGATCTGGTTCTTTAAGCCAATATTCATAAGTAAAACGAAATAAATAGGCCAAAAAATCCGAAAGAATGCCTAAATCTTCCTGGGAAAGGCCTTTATTTAAAACATTTTTGGCCAATTTCTTAAAAGAAAAATAGCTTCTAAGAAAGTGGACAAATTTTTCCGGAGGCAGAGTTTTAAAACATTTGAAACAATACTCAAATACGGACCAAAAATTTTTAAAGTCTTTGGCTGGAATAGAAGCAATTTTATCAAGTATAGCTAATATTGCTTCCGCTGCCTGCTTTAATATCTCTTCAGTTGACTCTCTTTCAAGGATTTGAAAAAGGATATCACACGAGACCATTAAGGCTTCAGAAGCCTTTTCTTTTGAGGCCAATACGCGAAAATTTTTTAGAATAAAAGCCCGTAAGTCGGTTATTACCAGACGAACATTTCTAAAAGGGTGGTTTATTTCTCTTATCAGCTCAAAAGCCTGTTTCTCTAGCCCCTGATAGCCAGAAACCGCTTCAAGAAGTACCCAATGTTCTTCAGGTATGGGGAATTCTTTGACAGCTGTTTCTTTAAGGTTGGCAATAAGGGCTTGAGAAGTAAATTCTTGTTTCATGGGACCTCCATGGGGCCCGAGTTACAGGCCCCAAGAGAATTAAACCTTTTTAGATTCCATGTAGAGAATCAAGTCAAGAAGCCTATTAGAGTATCCCCATTCGTTATCATACCAGGCCATAATTTTTACCATACGTCCTTCAATCACTTTAGTACAAAGGCCATCTACAATGGCTGAATGAGGATTACCCAAAAAATCATTCGAGACCAGAGGTTCTTCCGTATAAGCTAGAAAACGATTTTGAGAGGCCTTAAAGAGCTCATTCACCTCACTAACCGTGGTTTCAGTTTCAAGCTCAACCACAAGATCTACCAAAGATACATCAGGCGTTGGAACTCTTACGGCCAAACCGTCAAACTTACCCACCAGCTCTGGAATAACCTTTCCCACAGCTGCAGCAGCACCTGTTTTGGTAGGAATCATGTTTACCGCCGCGGCCCTGGCCCGACGCAAATCCTTGTGGGGGAAATCCAAGATACGTTGATCGTTGGTATAAGCGTGAACAGTGGTAATCAGTCCTCTCTTGATGCCAAAACGGTCAAGAAGAACCTTAGCCACTGGAGCCAGACAATTGGTGGTACAGGAGGCATTAGAAATTATATGTTGTTTTAGAGGGTCGTAGTCTTCTTCATTCACTCCCATAACTACGGTAAAATCTTCATTCTTGGCCGGAGCTGAAATGATAACTTTTTTGGCTCCAGCCTCAATATGGGCGCGGGCTAAGTTAGCATCCCTAAAACGACCTGTTGACTCTATTACGTATTCAGCCCCTACTTCTGCCCAGGCTATCTTTCCTGGCTCAGGCTCAGAAAAGACTCTTATCTCTTTTCCATCTACAATTATAGAGTCATCTGTAGCTTTGATTTCGTTAGGAAGCGTACCAAAAAGAGAATCATACTTTAAAAGATGGGCCAAAGTCTTAGTATCTGTTAAATCATTAACTCCTACGATTTCTATATCTTTAAACTCAGGATATTTGAGAAAGGCCCTAAAAACAGCCCGACCAATACGCCCAAAACCATTAATTCCCACTTTTACTGGCATAAAAACCTCCTTGAAATTTTATTTTTCTATTTTAAAAAGAACTAAATTAAACAATGGCCCTCATACTATTATAACCTCTTGCTCATCAAAATGGCATCATCTTTGGTATCCTGATAATAAGCTTTTCTTAGGCCATCTTTTTTAAAACCAAATTTTTCGTAAAATTTTTGGGCCCTTTTGTTTCTTGCTCTTACTTCAAGGTAGACCTTTTTAACGCCCCTTCTCCTGGCAAAAAATAAAAAATCTTCAAGAAGCTTGCTCCCTATACCTTTGCGGCGGGAATGGGGATGTACCGCTATATTAACTAAATGGGCTTCATCTTTGATAATCCAAAAACAAATATAACCTATGACTTTTTCATCTGCTAAAGCTATCCAAAAATAAGCATAATCTTTGTTTAACTCTGCTAGCAAAAGAGAAGGCGGCCAGGGCGTAGGAAAAGAAAGCCTCTCTATTTCAGTTATGGCAGGCAAATCTTTTGTTCTAGCAGGCCGTATTTTGATTTTACTTAAGTTTTCTGACACTTAAGACAAAATTTCTGAAGCTTGGTTAATTGCCTTGCGGCCAGCTTCTACTAATATTTGGGCAAGCTCTGAAGGTGTTTTGTCTTGATTTTGTACCGCCTTTATCAACATAGGAAGGTTAACACCAGAGACCACCTCGATATACCCCGGCTTTAAAAAAGAGAGAGCTATATTTGAAGGGGTTCCTCCAAAAAGATCGGTAAGAATTACAATCCCCTGGCCTTGGTCTGTTTTTTTAATAAGTTTAGCCAGATCATCGTGTATTTTGCTAGCTGGTTCAGAAGGATCTATAGAAATAGGCTCAACATTTTCAATCTTACCTAGGATAAAAGCGCCAATGGTAACCAGTTCTTCTGGTAATCTCCCATGACCGGCAATAATAATTCCCGTCATATCAGGCCTCCTTTTCCAAATCACGATGAGAAATAATCGTCTCCCAACCCCATTCCTTTACCATGAGGCCTATTTCTTGAGCAATAGCTACCGAACGATGACGCCCTCCAGTACAACCTATCGCTACCACCAAGTAAGTTTTTCCTTCACGTTCGTATTGAGGTATAAGAAACTTAAGATATTGCTCTGATAGGGCCAAAAATTGTTTTGTCTCTTCTTGTCTTAAAACGTAATCCCTAACAGCGGGTTCTAATCCCGAAAGAGGTTTCAAAGAAGGTTCAAAATATGGGTTGGGTAAAAAGCGCACGTCAAAAAGTAAATGAGCCTCAGGGGGCACACCGTATTTAAACCCAAAGGAAATTAAATGCACCAGAAGAGAAGAAAGATCATGGCGAGGGCCAAAACGCTCTTTTATTTCTCTCCTTAACTGGTGAACATTGAAATTTGATGTATCGATAACCACATCAGCAAATTCTTTTACTTCGGCCATAATTTCTCTCTCTAACTTCAGGGCTTCCAGCAAAGGAAGCTTGGGAGCTAAAGGGTGAGGCCTTCTTGTTTGTGAAAATCGCGAAACAAGCACTTCGTCACTGGCTTCTAAAAATAATATTTCCAGATGATAGCCTTCTTTCTTTACCCGCTGGAATATCTCTCGATGGCTCCTAACAAACCCCTCTTCTCTTACGTCCATTACTAAAGCAAAACGCAGATTAAGGTTACTCTGAATTTGTTTGCTTTTTATCTCTAAAAAAGCAGGTAAAAGCTCTACTGGTAGGTTATCAACCCCGAAAAAACCTAAATCTTCAAAAGCCCGCAAGGCCGTACTTTTACCCGACCCGGAAAGACCGGTAATGATAACTGTCTGAATTTTTCTTTTAATATTCGTAGTCAATTTCGGCGAGAACCTTTTTAAACTCCTGAATATCTTTGGCCTCAAGCAGCCTTTTTTTGACTTGTTCTTGTTTAAGTATTCGGGCAAGCTGAGCTAAGGTCTTAAGGTAAAGAGAAGATTCGTTTTCAGGAGCAAGGACTACAAATATGAGATAGACTGGCTTTTTATCTAATGCTTCAAAATCAAGACCTTTTCTAGAAATAGCCGCGGCAATAACTATTTTCTCTAGGCCTTCTACCCGACTATGAGGAATAGCAATCCCCCCACCTACAGCAGTGGTCCCCAGTTTTTCTCTTTCTACCAGCGCTTCTTCTATCTTTTCAGGCGAAAGCCCTACTTCTTTAGCAATACACGCTGATATCTCTTTAAAAAATTGCCATTTATCCTTAACATTGACATCCGTAAAAAAACAATTTTCGAGCAATAAATCTCTAATTTTCATAGCTTCCTTTAGTTTTTAAAGGCCCCTATGGGGCCTTCTTGCTTACGAAAGCTCTGGTAATACCAGAACATATCTATTTTCTCCTTTTTTATAAAGAACACTTACCGAATCTGTTTCAGAATTGTTAAAAATCAAAAAATCTTTGCCGGTGGTTTTAATTTGTTCAAGGGCCTCTTCTACAGACATAGGCTTTACAAAAACCCTTTCAACTTCTATTTCAGGCCCTTCTTCAGAAGCTTCTTCAGCAACTATAGAAGCTACTTCAAATTCCTTAGTAGTTCCTTTCTTGCGGCCTTTTCTCTTTTCGCGAAGTTTTTTAATCTGGGTCTCAAGCTTGGCCACTACCAGGTCTATGGCTTCATACATATCTCCAGTCTCTTCTTTGCCGTTGATATTAAAGCCATCACCTACAATGCTTACCTCTGCCTGTTGGCGAAATTTCTCCGCCTTAAGAATAACGTTTGCCTCAACAGGACCGTTAAAATATTTAGCCAATTTGGAGATACGTTTATTGACGTATTCTTTCAAACCTGGAGAAGAATCGAGATGCCTAAAAGTAATGTTAATTTGCATAAAGCCTCCTTACTTTATTTTGTTTTTACGCCTGCTGGCAGGAAGTATACCCATCTGATCGCGATACTTGGCCACTGTTCGCCTAGCAATCTTTATGTCGTACTTCTGCCTTAAAATATCTGAAATTTTCTGATCACTGTAAGGTCTTTTAGGATCCTCCTGGGCAATAATTTCTCTTATATATTGTTTTACTGTCTCAGAAGCTACTTCCTCTCCAGAGGCGCTTTTATAACCAGAGGAAAAAAAGTATTTAAGCTCAAAAAGCCCGTGAGGAGTATCAATATACTTACCAGTAGTCACCCGGCTGACAGTGGACTCATGCAGATCCACATCGAGGGCCACTTCTTTTAAAGTTAATGGTTTTAGGCCTACCACACCCTTTTCTAAAAAATCCCGCTGAAAGCGCATAATACTTTCTGAAACCTTGAGCAGAGTTCTATTGCGCTGTTCTATGCTTTTGATAAACCAGGTAGCAGCTTTGAGCTTCTTTTGAATATACTGCTTAACCTCTAAAGGAGTAGTAGGATCTTGAAGAAGTTTACGATAATAAGGACTTATTTTTAAACGGCTGTAATCTTCGTCAACCAGCCGCACAATCCACTCATCACCCTCTTTGAATACTTCTACGTCAGGTTCTATGTACTGCGGTTCGGTATCGGCATAGTTCCGCGCTGGACGTGGTTCAAGATTACGAATTATCTCTATCGCTGCTTCTACATCATCAACAGTCACACCTAAAATTTTGGCCAGCTGAGATAAATTATTATTTTCAAGGAGTTTAAGGTGATCTCTGACTATTTTTTCTGCAAGAGTACCTGTAAGACCAAGATGTTCTAATTGAACCAAAAGGCATTCTCTTAAATCTCGGGAAGCTACACCTACGGGATCAAAAAATTGAATCTTCTTTAAGACGCTAAGAACAGCTTCTTGAGAAACACCTAAATCACCCGCTATCTCGGAGATCTCTAGAGAAAGATAGCCTCTTTCATCTAGGTTACCGATAATATATTCTCCGATTTCTCGTTCTTTTTCGGTAAAGTCTGAAAGATAGAGCTGCCAAAGCAGGTGAGAAACCAGATTTTCTGGCTTAGAAAGCCGCCTTTCATAGTCCTGGGCTTCTTTTTCTTCAAAGGCAAAACTGGGATAAGAGCTACCTGTATCTTGGAAATAAGCTTCCCAGTCAAACTCCTTGACTGCTTCTGCTCCAAGGGGGCTTTCCGAGGCTAAGGTTACCTCACCATCAACTTTTACTTCAGAGGAAATGTCTTCTAGGGATATAGTTTTTGTTTCCAGTTCTACTTGTTCTAAAACGGGATTTTGTTCTATTTCCTGACGAATGACCTGTTCGAGTTCAAGGCGGTTCAATTGCAGCAGCTTTATGGCCTGCTGCAATTGTGGAGTCAATATTAATTGTTGAGTTAGTTTTACTTGTTGTCTAAGTTCTAACGCCATATTTTTAGTTTAACCTAAAATCTTTGCCCAAGTACAACTCACGCGCTAAGGGATTTTCTGCTATTTCTTCGGGTTTCCCTGAAGCAATGACTTGGCCGTCAGCTACAATATAGGCAAAATCACAAACTAGCAAGGTTTCTCTGACATTATGATCAGAAATAAGTATTCCTAAACCTCTTTGTTTAAGATTTTTAATAATTTCTTTTAAATCCGCCACAGCAATGGGATCTATACCAGCAAAGGGCTCATCTAAAAGCAAAAATTCTGGCTCCCTCGCCAGCGCCCTCATGATTTCTACCCGTCTCCTTTCTCCACCTGATAAAGCATAGGCCTTTTGATCTTTTAAGGAAGTTAGGCCAAAGCTTTCTAGCAGATCATCAAGCCTTTTTTTTCTTTCTTTTCGAGGAATTTTTAAAATCTCTAAAACTAGAAGAATGTTTTCCGCCACTGTCAAGCGTCTAAAAACCGAAGGTTCCTGGGGAAGATAAACTATCCCCTCCCAGGCCCGCTGATGTATAGGCAACTGGGTAATTTCTTTTTGATCTAAAAAAACTTTGCCGTCATCCACAGGCAAGAGACCACAAACCATATAAAAGGTGGTGGTTTTCCCTGCTCCGTTGGGACCAAGGAGTCCAACCACTTGCTGAGTGGACACTTCTAAGGAAACTCCCTTTACTACTTCGCGTTTCCCAAAACGCTTGCATAAATTTTTTGCTTTTAATGTCTTGGCCATAGGCTTAATCCACAAAAAGAATAGCTTCAGCCCTTTCTGAAGGAGCAGACTCCGCAACATAGCGATCTTCAGACAGATAAATTACTATACGAGAACCCCTAACTGTATTATCGCCCTGCCACACCTCAGGGGAACCTTCTAAAACTAAAATGTCTTTGTCGCGAAAATAAGTGGCTTTTTGGGCACTAGCTATAAGCTCACCCCGTTTTATTTTTACTTTTCCTGTGGCCTCGATCTTTTTTACCTCTCTTTTTCCGTTAACAAGATGATAAAAAACTACGAGTTTATCTGCATAGATGGTGAAATCCTTTTTTTGAGCTACTACGTGACCGGTAAATATTACTTTATTTTCTTTTTCAAGAACTTCCATGTGGTCAGCTTTTATGGATACAGGCTCTTTGGCTAAGGCCAGAGATCCCCATAAAAGGATAAAAATTAGCAATAAAAACCATTTTTTAAGCATCTATCTTCACCTTGGTCTGTTTAAGTACTTTCATGTGACCGGCTTTTAAGTCATATAAAAGCCCTTTTCCTTTTATAACCAAACCTTTTTTTATTATCCTGACTTGAGCAGAGGTAGTCAAAATATCTTCTTCGGTTAAATATTCCAAGTAAGAGGTAAAAAGCTCCCCTTTATTTTTAGTCGTAAGGTGGACGTTATCGCTAAAAACAAATTTTCCCGCCTTGGAATCGTAATCTCCCTTTTCAGCGGTAATACAAAAACCTTCCTTAGGATTCGCACAAATCTTTAGTTTAAAAAGTTTTATTCTTTCTCCATTATACATTTTGGCTTGTTCGGCCCATATCTTCCATTTCAGTTTTTCTTGTTCATAAATCACGTAATAAAGCTTTTTAATCTCTACCGTTGGCTCCTTTCTCAGCCCCTCAGGAATTCGTTTTATCTCTTCGGGTTTATGAACTTTTTGGCCTCTCTGAGATTCAAGCAAGGCATTATTTGGAGTTCTTTTCACCTGCTGAGTGCAAGCAGCCAGAAATATTAAAAAGAACACACAGGCGCAGAAGGAGCGAAACACCTTAATACTTCCTCCCATTTCCCCTGGGACTTGAGCAGGAGATCACAAACTTCACGCACTGCTCCATGCCCACCTGAATTTTGCGTAACATAATGGGCGTAATCCTTAACTGGTGGCCAGGCCTCAGGTACAGTAACGGCAAGCCCTACCTTCGCCAGAACCGGAATATCTACCCAATCATCCCCCATGAAGGCAATATTTTGATCTGACAAGGATTTTTCCTCTTTAATTTTTTCATAAAGGGAAAGCTTGTCTTTTTCTCCTTGAAAGATCATATCTATCCCCAGCTCCTGGGCTCGATGAGAAACAGGCTGCGAGATGCGACTTGAAAGAAGACCAACTTCTAGACCCGCTATTTGCAAAAGCTTTATTCCCATGCCATCGCGTACACAGAAATGTTTTATTTCACGACCTGACTCGTCAATTATGATTCGAGCGTCAGTGAGGATACCATCCACATCAAGGAGTAAAAGCTTAATCTTAGCAGCTTTTTCCAGTACTTCAGGGGGAAAGGATATCATTTTTCCGTATCACCTCGTATATCTCTTTAAGGATCATAAGGAGCCCTTTGGCCTCCTCGAGGGGTAAAGAATTAGGCCCATCACAGAGGGCCTTTTTCGGCTCAGGATGAACCTCCATAAAAATGCCGTCAACTCCCACGGCAACAGCCGCTCTCGCAAGCGGAGCAACAAACTCTCGTTCACCTCCAGAAGCCCCACCAGCACCACCTGGAAGCTGAACGCTATGGGTGGCATCGAAAACCACCGGAACACCAAAATTACGCATAATAGGAAAAGCTCGCATATCTACCACGAGATTACGATAGCCAAAGGTATAACCCCTCTCAGTAAGAATGATTCCCTGGGCCCCAGCTCCGCGGGCTTTTTCAACGGCGTAATACATATCCCAGGGAGAAACGAACTGGCCTTTTTTTATGTTTACAGGCTGGCCAGTGCGAGCAGCAGCTAATATTAAGTCCGTTTGACGACAAAGAAAAGCCGGAATCTGAATAATATCTAACACTTCAGCCGCAGGTTCTGCCTGCCAGGGCTCATGGATATCAGAGATAACCGGCACACCTACTTCCTTTTTGACTTGCTCTAACATAGCCAGACCCTTTTCAAGCCCTGGACCACGATAAGAAGAGAGAGAAGTGCGGTTGGCCTTATCAAAAGAAGCCTTGAAAATATAATTAAAACCAGCTTTTTGGGCGACCTCTTTCATAAAACGAGCACACTCAAGGGCTATGTCTAAATCTTCAAGCACACACGGACCAGCAATTAGAAGAGGCGTTGCCCCTCCCACTTGGAAATCTGCTATTTTTACGATATTAATCTTTGGCATTGTTTTTGTATTTTAGCTTACTTCTATTCTAATGTCATATGAATTTTGAAATAAGAGATTATCGTACTTACATTGGTGCCCAAAGGCTTATACCTTTTCGCGTGGTTTTAAAGGAATCTGATCTTTTAATACTTGCTGAAAAAGACCTTTCCCAAAAAACCCTGGAAATACTTTATACTATTCGCCAAGAGCTTGAAAATTACATAATCAAAAACCCACAATTTTTAAAAAGCCTAAAGCCCTTGCCTTTTGATCCAGAGGCGCCCTCTATCATTCAAAAAATGCTAAAAGCCGGCAAAATAGCAGGCGTAGGGCCTATGGCGGCGGTAGCTGGTGCTGTTGCCCAGGAAGTTGGAGAAAAACTCATAAATTTAGGCTTCACCAGCGAAGTGGTAGTTGAAAATGGTGGTGATATCTATCTGGCTTTAAAAAATAATGCCACCGTAGCTATCTGGGCCGGGAACTCTCCCCTTTCAGGTAAATTAGGATTACGCATAAAAAAAGACCTTATGCCTTGCGGAGTTTGTACCTCTTCAGGCACAGTAGGCCACAGTCTAAGCCTGGGTAAAGCCGATGCCCTTTGTGTAATAGCTAAAGATACAGCTTTAGCTGACGCCTGTGCTACAGCCCTCGGAAATATGGTTAATACCCCTAAAGACTTCAAAAAACTCAAAAAAGCTCTAAAAAGTCTTCCCCAGGCATTAGGTGTGGTTTGTATCCTCAATGATAAGCTTTTCGCTCAAGGAAAAGCTATAGAATTCGTATCCATAAATGTCTAAAATATTTAAAGCCCGAGTTTCTTTTTAAGAAAAAAGAATTTGAGCCTTTGGGTAGCACTCCTATTGCCTTTTTTTAGATAACCTTCATAGAGCTTCCTAAGATAAAGATCTATCTGAAGATAATGAGGAACTGGCTTTAGACCCGGACGGCCTAAAATTATTCTCACAGCTTCCATAGCGGCTAAAGCACTACATAAGTAACAGGCAATTACTGAGGCTGGGCCTTGGCCAGCTTTGAGATTTAAACTTTTAAAATCGATATATCTCAAAAAAATTGGCTTAGGAGCCAACCCCAAGGCAAAAAGTATAGCTTTTTCCACAGGTGACATATCTGGCTTTATGGCAAAATATTCATCAAAGGATGGGCTTTTTTCTGGATCAAAAATCAACAAAGAGGCACTAAAACCTAAAGGGCCAGCGGTAATCAAAGGAATTTTTTTGGCTCTAGCAGTATCATAGAGAAGTTTTCTGGCCTCTACAGCGAAAAATTCCACCCCATCTAGCACCACATCAACTCCATCTAAAAAAGCATCTATGTTTTCAGGGGTAATACCTTCTTTGTAGTATTCAATTTGAAGAAAAGGATTTAGGCGAAAGGCCTCTTCAAGCATCACTTCGCCTTTGGGGCGTCCTAAAGTGTCTACCCTTGCTCCATATTGGCGACTGATATTTCGAGGCTCAAAGACGTCAAATTCAGCTAGTTTAAAACGCCCTACCCCGGTACGAATAAGGGATACAAGATGGGTACCACCTACACCACCTAAACCAGCGATAGCCACCGTAGCTTGTCTCAACTTTTTTTGGTCCTCTTCAGAGAACAAACCCCTCTGGGGCTTAAAAACTTCTTCAAAAAAAGATGCTTCACTTCTAATATTGTATTTTTCTAGCTTACGGCCTAAAAGGCTCTTCTGAATCAGATGCCACATGAAAACACCCCTTTTCACTTTTATATCGATTTTATGTTTATATCGGTAAAAAACACGATGTAATAAATGCCTTATGGAAAACAAAATCATTTTGGCAGGCATTGATGGCTGTCGCAACGGATGGTTGGTAGTAAAAGGAACTTTTTGTCTAGATAAAAAAGATTTCTTAAGTGAAGAAATTTTTATTTTGGCCACTGTAAAAGAAATTTTTGATCTATCAGCCCGTATTTATGCCTTTGACATGCCTATTGGACTTTCGGAAAACTATGTTTCTGGTGGTCGAACTTGTGACAAAATAGCTCGCAAACTTTTAGGGTCCAGGCGAGCTAGTATTTTCAGCCCTCCTCCTCGCCTGGCATTTAAAGCTAAAACCTACAAAGAATTGAGGAAGCAAGGGATTAAACTTTCACTACAAAGTTTCTATTTACTTCCCAAAGTAAGAGAACTTGACGAGTATTTAAGGATTAAAAAGCCTAAAAACATTTACGAAACCCATCCTGAACTAGTTTTCAAAAGCTTGGCTAAAAGGCCCCTTCCTTCTAAACATACGGCAGATGGGCTTGCTTTTCGCCATAATATTTTACAAAATAGCAGATTATTCAAAAAATTAGACCAAAATTTGGCTAAAATAAAAGTTTTATTTCGTAAAGATTTGCTCGATGCCTATGCCTGCCTTCTAGCCGCTAAAAAAATCTATGTTGGAGAGGCTCAGGCCATCCCTCAAAAGATAGAAGAGGACAGTTTTGGCCTTAAAATGCAAATCTGGTTTTAAAATTTATATCACCCCTGGCCCGAACAAAAATCGGACCAGCAAAGGAAAATAGAGAAGGGTCTCGGAGAGACCCCTCTGTTTTATTTAGTAAGAGTTTTTTCGAATATTCTTTCGGTTTTTATAGCCTGTTTTTGGGCCTTTTGGGCTGCCTCTTGGGCCTCTGCTGCCGCGGCTCTAGCTTCTTGGGCTGCGGCCTTAGCCTCTTCGACTATAGGTGAAATTTCTTCTCTGGTTGGCGCGATTAGTTCCCCTTGAGCCAGGGCTTTTGAAAAATCAGCTACTAAAAAGTGAACGGCTTCATCAATAGCTTTTTTAAACAAATCATCAGAAGATTTGTTGGCAAATATACTTTCAGGGGTGACTTCTACTTCGGTACGTCCAGTCCAGATTACTTCTCCTGTGGAAGTATCCTGTATGTAAATTCTTAACTGTACTTTGGCCTGATTGGT
Organism: Thermodesulfatator indicus DSM 15286; assembly: GCF_000217795.1. Taxonomy (NCBI): domain Bacteria; kingdom Pseudomonadati; phylum Thermodesulfobacteriota; class Thermodesulfobacteria; order Thermodesulfobacteriales; family Thermodesulfatatoraceae; genus Thermodesulfatator; species Thermodesulfatator indicus. Next base: position 1,465,946 of record NC_015681.1, on the reverse strand, counting down.
TTTTCCGGTTTTAAGAGTAGCAAGGCCTGCGGCCGCTCCAATTCCAGCCCCACCCCAGGAAGCATCTATCAATCCACCGGCTATGGCTCCAGTAGCGGCAAAGTTAATGGCCTCATATGTTTCTGAATCAGCTACTCCAAAAACTGTACGAGAACCCAGGTTTACCACGAAGGGTAAAAGGCCACTTTTAATTGGATTAAGAGAACGATAACGCTCCGAGTTAAAATCAAGGATTCTACCTCTAACTACGTAACGAGCTCCAAAGGTCTTGCCGATATCCATAATCATCTGGGTATCAAGGGGACGAGTTTCTTCTTTCTTTACCTTTGATATCCTTTGATTACGCTCGATGGCCTGCCAAATTTCAGCCTTCATTTCAGGAGACCAATCGCCCTTGAGCATAGTAATCAGGGAAGAATCAACATTGGAATAATAAGTTTTAACAGGCTTAATAACTCCCTGGCTCAAAAGATATTGATTAACTTGCTCCATTGGCACTGTAGCTAGGCCGGCCTTAAGAAATTCATCTTCAAGGGCCTCCCTGATAAAAATATTCTTGCGCCACGCCTCCCAAACAGATGAAGAGCTGTAATCGGCAAAAGGTAAAACCGCTACCTTGGGCAAATTAGAAGCTCCTTGAGGTGGATGAGCGGGAGCTAAAGTTTGTTTGACACTATAGCCTCCACAACTAACACACAAAAACACCAAACTAATCATTAAAATTAAATGTTTGTATCGCATAGGCACCCCTCAATATTAATTGAACTTTAATCTTATAATCGAAAAGATCAGCCGAAAAGTTAAAAATTTTATGAATAAAAAAAGGCCCTTTTTAAAAGGACCTTTTATAAGGAGGGGGGTGTTAAAAAATTTCCTTTTTAAATTCTTCGAAGCCTATCCGGTCAATAAGACGTCCTAATCTGTCTGTCTTTTTGGCATGGGCTTCATAAAACTTAATTATCTTATCGGCTATAGCCAGCGCTTCTTCACTGGATATATTTTCTGTTAAAGTCTGAGCGAGTCTGGGTTTAGCTCCGCCACACCCGCCAACTTTTACCGTCCAGCCTTTAGGTTTTCCGATAAAACCCAGGTCTTTAATACAGACTTCAGCACAATCATTAATGCAGCCTGCTACTCCAATTTTAAATTTGGCAGGAAGCTGATATCCGTGATAACGTTTATCTAGTTCGGCTCCCAAACTTAAAGAATCTTGTTGCCCTAAACGACAAAAAGTAGTCCCGGGACAAACTTTTATACTACGGACACAAGCCCCCACCGCTGCTCCCGGCTCAACTCCTAATTCTTCCCATACCCGATCAATATCTTCTTCTTTAAAACCCACCATAGCAATCCTACAAGCACTGGTGAGCTTCATAGCTTTGACACCATACTTTTCCGCAATGTTGGCCACTTTCCGCAAAAATTCCGGTGTAACAACTCCTAAAGGTACATGCGGGGCGATAGCGTAAGTTTCTTTGTCTCGCTGAAGTATTGCTCCTTTTTCACCATCTTTAAGCATCTTTTTCCTCCTCCAAAAAATTTATTTTTTGTGCAGCTATCAAAGTGGTTTTTGAAAAATGTTCTTTTACAAGCTGATTTACTGAAGATAACAAATCTCCCAAGATACAGTTTTTCCCATCGCATAAAGGTTTCTTGAAAAGACAGCGCTGATCTTCCAAAGGGCCACTTATGACTTCATAAATATCCAGGAGGGAAATCTCTTCAGGCTTTTTATTCAACATATAGCCACCTTTAGGCCCTCTTGTGGCTTTAAGTAACCCGGCTCTAGCTAAAGCCTGTAAAACCTTTGACAAATGAGCTTCAGACGCCTTCAACTTAATGGCTATCTCTTTTACTCTTTTGGCCTTTTTAGGCTCTAAAGACAAATAAGCCATAGCGTGTAATCCTAAAGCTAAAGCATCAGAAATTCTTAAAATTGGCCCAGCCATATTCAACTCCTTTAAACAGTTTAAATATTTAAATACCCGAATTGGTTATTTCCGTCAAGAGTAAATTTGGGGACAGGCGAAAAATTTCAAGCTCAGAAGAAAATGTTCCGATAAAAGGGACAGGCGAAAATTTTTTGGCGAAAATTTTTTAGGAGGTATAACCATGCCAAGAATTCCTCGTTTGCTTACCAACAACCCTAAGGCCGCTTATCATGTCATCTCTCGTACAGCCTTACCCGGCCATGATGTCCTTGGCTCTGAAGAAAAAGAACACCTACTCCAGCTCATTAACTGGCTCTCGCAGGTCTATTTCGTAGAAGTCTATGGCTTTGCCATCATGGGTAATCATTTCCATCTCCTCTGCCGCATGCTCCCTGAAAACCAGTTCTCCGACGAAGAAGTCGCCCGCCGTATCAAGCTCTACTACCAGGAGAAACGCAAAGTCTTCATCTACGAAGATATGATCAAGAAATGGCGAGCAAGGCTCTCCAGCCTTTCTCGCTATGTCCAGGATATCAAGCAGCGCTTCTCACGATGGTACAACAAACGCGTTGACCGCAAAGGCTATTTTTGGGCTGATCGCTTTAAGTCCGTAATCATTGAGACTGGTGAGGCTTTGCTAAATTGCCTAGCTTACATAGAGCTTAATCCGGTACGAGCGGGAATCGTAGAAAAACCAGAGGACTATCGTTGGTGTTCGCTAGGATATCGAGCAAGATTAGGGACAGGCGAAACAAGTTTTCTTTCGTTAAATATCGGCCTCCCCTCTTATGCCAACAAGTCTGAGCGGGAAAGATTCAAGCTCTACCGAGAGTTTGTTTACGGAAAAAGTGGCCTTAGTGAACCAAAAACATTCACCAAGGTCAAAGAATTTACCTATAGAACACGCTATTTCTCGGAAAGTCTTATCATTGGTTCAAAAAGATTTATAGACGAGGCCGGAAGAGAACTAAAAAGATTCTTTGCAAGAAAACGAGAAAAAGTTATTCCAGACAAGCCATTCCTATCATTCTAAAGATCTAAAGCTTTTTAATTCTTCTTCCAGCTTTTCTCTTCACCCCGTATGAGCCGACGAATATTTTCCCGGTGTTTGAACCAGATCAAGGCTGCCATAACCAAAGCAGTATAAAAATAGACTTCTTTATGACAAAGAAAGGGTATGAGTAAAGGAACCAGGGCTGAAGCTAAAAGAGAACCTACGGATACGTAACCCGTAAATTTAACCGCTAGCACAAAAACCGTTAAGGCCACAGCTAACGCAGCGGGACAAAGCACTAAAAAGACACCGGCTGCCGTAGCCACGCCCTTTCCTCCGCGGAACTTTAAGTAAACTGGAAAAAGATGCCCTAAGAAGGCACAAAAACCTGTGCCCGCCACTAAGAAGTCTTTTTGAGGATAATCTTTGAAAAGATAAAGCGCTAACAACATGGGCACTATCCCTTTGCCCATGTCCCCAATTAAGGTCAAAAGCCCCCACTTTTTACCCAATAGCCTGGCTACGTTAGTGGCTCCTAAGTTCTTACTGCCATGCTTTCGTGGGTCAATACCAAAAGGCTTGGCCACCAACAACGCGGTAGGTATTGACCCTAACAAATAAGCTAAAATAAATATTGAGTAAACTTTTTCCATGCTATCCCTCGGCTAAAAGTTCTTGGCAAATATTTTCTGAAAAAGGTAATATGCCAAAGATGGCTGGAGAAGCAAGAATTAAAAAAATTAGAAACATAGGCATTATTGCCCACATAGACGCGGGTAAAACAACTCTTACTGAGCGAATCCTTTATTACACGGGACGAATCTATAAAATAGGCGAGGTTCACGAAGGCCAGGCCACCATGGATTATCTCCCCGAAGAACAGGAACGCGGCATCACTATTACCGCGGCCTGCACCACTTGTTATTGGCGCGACCACGAAATCCATCTCATAGATACACCAGGCCATGTTGATTTTACCATTGAGGTGGAACGGAGCCTTAGAGTACTAGACGGCGCCGTGGGGGTTTTCTGTGCTGTAGGTGGGGTTGAGCCCCAGTCAGAGACAGTATGGCACCAGGCCGAACGTTTTAAAGTGCCAAAGATCGCCTTTATCAATAAGATGGACCGCATAGGAGCCAATTTCTGGAAAGTTGTTCGCCAAATAAGAGAAAAATTTAGGGTGAAACCGGTAATTCTTACGCTTCCTTACGGTGAAGGAGAATATTTTAAAGGCGTGATAGATATACTTTCTCAGAAACTTATTATTTGGGACGAAGAGAGTCTCGGAGAAAAATATGACCTTTTGCCTGTCCCTGAAGACAAGCGTGAAGAAGTGTCTCGCTTAAAAGAAGAACTTATAGAAACCGTGGTTGAGTTTGACGAAAAGCTTATGGAAAAGTATCTCGCCGATGAGCCTTTGTCCTTACAAGAAATAAAAAGACTGATTCGCCAGGGAGTTCTTTCTCGGGAAATAGTGCCTATATTTGCCGGCTCAGCGCTTAAAAATAAAGGAATTCAACCTTTGCTTGACGCTATTGTAGATTATCTTCCTTCACCATTAGATATCCCACCGGTTAAGGGCATTAACCCTTTTACCGGCAAAGAAGAAGTCAGAGCTCCAGATGAAGCTGCTCCCTTCTCAGCCCTAGCCTTTAAAGTGCAGATGTTTGAAGGCCGAAAAATGGTCTATCTACGCCTTTACTCTGGCATCCTTGAGGTAGGGAAAACCGTTCTTAACGCCACACAAAACAAGAAGGAAAAAGTGGCCAGGCTATTTCTGATGCACGCTGCCAAAAGAACTCGGCTGGACAGGGCCGGCGCTGGAGATATCGTAGCAGCCATGGGCCTTAAACACACGGTTACCGGCGATACTCTGTGTGACCCTGAACACCCCATAGTATTTGAGCCTATCGGGGCTTATGAACCGGTTATTTCCATAGCTGTGGAGCCTAAAACCCGAGCGGAAGAGGAAAAAGTAGAAGAGGCCCTTGCCAAAATAGCCCAAGAAGACCCTACCTTTAGGGTAAAAATTAATGAAGACACCGGCCAGCGCATAATTTCCGGTATGGGTGAGCTCCATTTAGAAGTAATCCTTGAGCGTCTAAAACGAGATTTTGGCCTGGAATTAAAGGTAGGCCGGCCTCAAGTTATTTACCGTGAGACCATTGCCCAGGAAATAGAAGTAAAAGAGCACTTTGATGAACCAATAGGCGATGAGCGTCTCAGCGCAGAAGTAAGCCTTATCGTCAGGCCACGTAAACGAGGGGAAGGCAATCTTATCGGCTCCTTGGTCCCTCAAGATAAACTTAGCGAAGAACAACTCAAGCTGCTTCTTAAAACTATTGAAGACACCCTTTCAGCCAGTGGTCCTCTGGCATATCCGGTCATAGACGTAGAGGTCCTAATGCTAGATGTAAATTTCCCTGGTGGCAGTTTTAACGAAATGGCTGCCAGAGCCGCCGTGTTTAAAGCCCTTATGCGGGCTTTAAAAGAAGCCCATCCCGTTCTTCTTGAGCCTGTAATGGAAGTGGAAGTCACGGTGCCTTCTGAACACCTCGGCGAAGTTATAAGTGATTTGAACCAGCGTCAGGGGCATGTAATTAACATAGAAACAAAAGACCCGGTGCAGATAGTCAAAGCCGAAGTCCCTTTGGCCGAACTTTTCGGATATTCCACGGCTTTGCGTTCAGCCACCCAGGGAAGAGCCAGTTTCACTATGAAATTCTCACGTTTTGATCAAAAAGAAGCACTAAAGACTTAACCGACAATCCCTATCGCGAAACGCCAAGCACTATGAAAATATAACCTATTTTAAAAGCCCTTTGCAAAATGTTTTAATTTAGAGACTGCTTCGCCCTTGCGGGCTCGCAGTGACATCTTAAAAGAGTCATTGCGAGGCTGCGGCCAGCAGCCGAAGCAATCCCCATCGCGAGGCGCTGATGGCGCCGTGGCGATCTATCTATGTTTTTTTGAATTTTGCAAAGATCTATCCGCCATTTACTTTCCGTTATTCGTTTCTTTAGTAGCCGCCAATTTAGCCGCTATTTTAGATCGTAAGGGGCTTTCAGGTGGTAGCTTTTTATAAGCCTGGCGTAAATGATAAAGAGCTACTTTTTGGTCTCCTTTAAGCCTAAAGTATTGGGCGAATTGATAATGAGCAAGCCCCGACTTTCCCAAAGATGAATAGAGTTGACCGAAATAATAGTGAAATTCAGGATATTCGTTAAATTTTTTTTCTAGTTCCTTAAAAATATTTAAGGCTTTTTGATATTGTTTGGTCTCCTGATAACACCTAGCCAATAGAAACTCTGCCATTTCTTTATATGGATAACGTTTTATATAAGGACTAAGTATATCTAAAGCTTTATCATACTGGGCAGCCTCAAAATAAATTTCTGCCAAGTCAAGTTTAAAATCATCTTCTTTAGGAAGCAGACGAATTACTTTAAGCATTTCGGTAACAGCTTCGTCATAGCGTCTGAGCTTAGCCATAGAAAGGGCTAAACCATAGTGAAGCATTGGGTCATCAGGAGTTTTACGAAGTTCTTCCTGGTATCTGAGAACTAAATCGCCGGCATCATGCGTTAGTACTTTTACTCGAACCTGTATTCTACGTAGTTTAAAGGGATCAGGTTTGTAAGTAACTTTTGGTTTATAATACTCAATCATGCTCTCAAGATAAGTGATACGTTCAGCGGTACCTGGATGAGTCAATAAATAGCTAGGGGTATTCTCTGACAAAAGCCAGCGATGTCTCAAAATTTTATTAAAAACTTCTATAAATCCTTTTGGATCATAACCAGCCGCGGTAAGATATTCAAAACCCAGGCGATCGGCTTCTTCCTCATCAGCTCGGCTATAAGCCAACGCCTTGGTGGTAGCTAAAGCCGAAGAGGTTATGGCTATAGCCTGCCCTGCCTGACCACCACCGAGCAAAAGCCCAACAATGGTTACCGCAGCCGTAGCCAAACTAAGCCTATTCAGCTTTTGCATACGTTTGGCCAGGTGCCTGGCTTGGACATGAGCTAATTCGTGAGCCAGAACTCCGGCCAATTCATCTTCACGATCTATTTCTTCAAGAAGCCCGGTATTTACAAAGATATAACCACCTGGCAAGGCAAAAGCGTTAAGACTTGGGTCTTTGATTACGTAAAAACGAAAGGGAAAATAATGCGGACCTATGTGAGCAATAATTCTTCGCCCCACCTGAGCCACATAATTTATAACTTCAGGGTCTTCCACCAGAGAATCTTTTTTCTGAAGCATTTCAAGGACTTTTTGGCCAAGCTTGGCCTCATCCTCTGGGCTCATCAGAGAGAAACTTGGTCTGGGCAAGAATAAAGTGAATAGTAAAACAAGGGTTACTAAGTATCGCATAAAGATAATATAAGAAAGTTTTTAGAAATTGTCAGGTCAAGTCATAAGCCCAATAACCAAACCAAGGCCCGATTTTTAAGGTTGATTATATGGATACGGCGTACATCTTTGATTGAAATTAGGTTGATTATTGTAAGGATTGTAAGGATTATAATATCTTTGTCTCAGAGGAAGATTATTTCTTCTGAAATTTCTGAAGTTTCTAAAATTCTTTCTGAACCAAAGAGGACAACACGTATTAGGATCTCGCAATTGGATTGTCATACCATCGTAAGTAGTTACATTTATGGCAAAAATAACTGTCTCCCCACTTTTTAAAGTCACCTGATACCCATCAACGGTAATTATGTCCCCTACTCTTGGTCTTGGAACCCCTAATCGTCTCCAATACCATACCGGCCCCATGCCACTTACAATGACATTTTCACCATTAACATTAACTATGTAACCTCGCCCTGGAGACACACCAACTACCTGTCCAGAAATCGTAACCGGCGTTCCACTACATATCATATCCGCAAAAAGGCCGGCACATCCTCCACACCATCCCCTATTTCTCGCAGTTTGAGCTAAGGCTGAAGTAGTTAGCATCAAAAACATCAACAAAGTTATGAAGTATATCTTTTTCATAACTAACCTCCTTGTCTTTTTTTTCAACGTATTTAGAAGCAAAGATCATGCCATAATAGAAATCGAAATGACGACTCGTCTAAAATTCTTGTTAACACGCAGGCAGAAAGGGACAGGCAAATTTTGATTCGCCTGTCCCTACAATTTGTAATTTGTTACAATTTGTAGGATTTGCCAAAACTATTAGAACAAAGGACAGGAGCTGTAGCTGTGGAGCTATAGAAAGAAGAATCAGGAGCTGTCTAAACTATAAACTTTCGATAACCAGCGGAAAAATTTGTCGAAACAATCAGAAATGTCTAAATAGCAAGCTTCCAAAAATAAAAAAGGCGGCCTTTGGGCCGCCTTTTTATAATCTTTTTAAAATCTATTTTAGAACTCAGGAGTTGGCGGGGTGTTTCCGCCTTTTTCCTCTTTGGGTTTTTCGGCTACCATGGCCTCAGTAGTTAACAAGAGACCAGAGATAGATGCCGCATTCTGAAGAGCCGTACGGCTTACCTTCTTAGGATCGATGATACCGGCTTCCATAAGGTCTTTAAATTCACCGGTAGCCGCGTCAAAACCTACCGCTCCACTTTCAGATTTAACTTTTTCTACGATAATAGAACCTTCAAAGCCGGCGTTATAGGCAATCTGACGAAGAGGTTCTTCTAAAGCACGGCGAATAATGGCCACACCATGCTTTTCATCTCCGTCGGCCTCCACGTTATCAAGGGCCGGGATGCAGCGGATAAAAGCCGTTCCACCACCAGGGACAATACCCTCTTCTACCGCCGCTTTGGTAGCGTTTAAGGCATCTTCCACGCGAGCTTTCTTTTCTTTCATTTCGGTTTCAGTAGCGGCACCAACGTAGATAACCGCTACACCACCTACGAGCTTAGCCAAACGCTCCTGTAGCTTTTCACGGTCATAGTCAGAGGTGGTTTCTTCAATCTGAGCACGAATCTGCTTCACGCGAGCCTCAATAGCCTCTTTAGAGCCAGCACCATCTACAATGGTGGTGTGCTCTTTATCAACAATTATGCGACGAGCCCGACCAAGCTGGTCAAGAGTAGCATTTTCAAGCTTGAAGCCAAGCTCTTCAGAAATTACCTGGCCACCGGTCAAGATAGCGATATCCTCAAGCATGGCCTTACGGCGTTCACCAAACCCAGGAGCTTTAACCGCGCAGCACTGAAGTACTCCACGGATTTTGTTGACCACGAGAGTAGCTAGAGCTTCACCTTCTACGTCCTCAGCAATGACGAGAAGAGGCTTACCGGAACGCACTACCTGTTCCAGAATGGGCAGAAGATCCTTCATGGAGCTGATCTTTTTGTCATAAATCAGGATGTAAGCGTCCTCAAGAACGCATTCCATCTTGTCAGGATCAGTTACGAAATAAGGAGAAATGTAACCACGATCAAACTGCATACCTTCCACTACTTCAAGATAGGTATCAAGGCTCTTGGACTCTTCAACGGTGATAACACCTTCTTTGCCGACTTTATCCATGGCGTCGGCGATGATGTTTCCGATCTCAGGATCATTGTTAGCAGAGATAGTAGCTACCTGAGCAATTTCCTGACGAGTCTTGCAGGGCTTAGCAATTTTTTCGAGCTCTTTTACCACTACATCAACCGCTTTATCAATACCACGCTTAAGGGCCATGGGGTTGATACCAGCGGTAACCAGCTTGGTACCCTCACGGAAGATGCTCTGGGCCAAAATGGTAGCCGTAGTGGTTCCGTCACCAGCTACATCGCTGGTCTTAGAAGCTACCTCTTTGACCATCTGAGCACCCATGTTTTCGAACTTGCATTCAAGCTCAATCTCTTTGGCTACAGTGACACCGTCTTTGGTAATGGTAGGAGAACCAAAGGCCTTCTCCAATACTACGTTACGGCCCTTAGGACCAAGAGTTACCTTTACCGCATCAGCAAGTTTATTTACACCAGAGAGCAGAGCTTCTCTAGCTTTCTGGCCGTAAAGAATTTCTTTTGCCGCCATATTCCCAACCTCCTTTTTTCAATTTTTTTGTTTTGGGGAATTTAATTAGTCTTCAATAATGGCAAGAACATCATCTTCGCGCATAATAAGATATTCTTCACCTTCAATCTTAACTTCTGTGCCGGCATATTTGCCGAAAAGAATGCGATCGCCTTCTTTTACACTGAGAGGCAACTTCTGACCATTTTCAAGAATACGACCATCGCCAACAGCAATAACTTTACCCATGATAGGCTTTTCTTTAGCGGTATCAGGGATAATGATGCCACTTTTAGTGCGCTCTTCCTCCTCAATGCGCTGGACAAGAATGCGATCATGAAGCGGTTTTACTTTCATCTTCATACCCCCTCCTTTGGGATTTTTATTAGCACTCACCTTTGCTGGCTGCTAATATAATCACCCAGATTGGCTTGGCAAGGGGTAAAGTTTTAATTTTTTTGACTCAAAGCATAAAAAAGGGAGAAAAAAAATATCATGAAAGAAAAGAGTAAAAAGGCTTCCATGGAAAAAATAGGCGGTCTCTCTATGTGAAAGAAATGCTCCATAAAAGGTATAATTACGAAAAATCCGAAGAGAAGGCTTTCTAGAATCACAAATGTTTTGATAAAAGAATTTAGTTGTCTCAAAAACTTGCGTCTTTGTTCAAGCTCTTGCTTTTTCTCTTCCAAAGAATTTAAAAGTTTTTCTATTTCTTGGCTTTTATTTCGGATTTGTTTTAAACGTTTAGAGGCATCCCCTTCAAAAAGAGAATTTAATGTCTTTAATTCTATTTGAATACTACGCAGCAATTGGTAAAAATCGTTAGCATTTTGACGATAAGGGTAATTTTGCCAATACAATTCGTATGTTTCATATTGTCTTTTGAGTTCTTTATATTTTTCACGAAATTTTTTAACCTTTCGGAAAAGATAGCCCTGCAATTCTAAGCTTAATTCCAGAGCTTTCTGCTCAGCGAAAAGGAGGTCTGAGAATCCGCCGTTATAAATCTTTTCCCTTAATTCGGAAATTCTTTCCTGAAAGGCCCCTTTATCTTCTTCTGGTAGAGTTTTGGTAAGAGGTCTTAAAGCATTTTCAGCTTGGGTTAGCTTTATGACAGCTTCTTTTTGTCTTTCTTCAAAATAGGCCTCTATTTCTTTTTCAAGTTCCTGGGCAAAGGGGATAAATAAGCCCTCGCTCAACAAAAGGGGAATGGCTTCGGGAACAGAAGTCAAAGTCTGAACTAAGTTTTTAGCCTTATTAGGTGCGATTTTGATATAAATTCGCGCCAGATGATATTTAGCCGGCCAGAAAGTACGATCTCGTTTTAAGGCTTCTTTGTAATGTTCTTCAGCATCAAATTGTTTATTTTCAATTTCACATAACCAACCTCTCCAAAAGGAAAGATAGGCTTTAAGAAAAGGAGATGAAGCCAAAGCCTTGGCTTTTTCGATATTAAAAAGGGTTTCAGCCAGATCTCCCTCAAGAACAGCTACAAAAATGAGCCCAATCCGGGCAAATAGTTCGTTATTGTTTATGCCATTAAAACGTCTTTTACTCTCTTCAAGGTTTCCGTGATAAAGGGCTTCAAGAGCTAAAAAGAGTTTACCTCCACGATTAGGTTGTGTCTTTCGCGGTAATTTTTCCCACGTTTCTGGGTTGGTACTGAAAATATTTTGAAGTATTCCTGGCCGAAGATAAAAAAATCGTTTACTCCAGAAATTATTAGTTTTCTTGGAAGAATCTGCAGTAAAAGTTTTTTGAAAATAAGAAAGCATTCCATGGGGAGTCTTTTTCAACATAGAACTTACAAATTCAAAAAAATTCCCTTTTATCCCAGGACATTTCGCAGGCTTATGCCACCTCAAACCACAAATAGGACAAGGCGTTAAAGGCCCAAGTAAAAGCAGATCTTTTAATGGGAACTCTGACGTAGGGTCTTTAGTGGAAGGAATTTCCAGTTCATAAAACTTTTGCCAAGGTATAAGAGCCGCTGGATATGGCCAATCTTTTATCTTGGAACGTAATTCCTGGGCCGCCTTTGGTAAAAGATAAATCTTTCCTGGCCTAAAAAGGCCTTTTTTTTCGAGAGGGACCAAAGAAACTGGTAAAGGCTTGTCTGAGTTTAAAAGCTTTTGTAGAGACGAAAAAAATTTTTCAGCCCGATTAAGCTCTTCTAAACCTATTTCTAGTTCATTGCTTTCTTTCAAGAAAGCATTCTTGAATATTCTTTTGACATTGCTCTTTATTTCTTCAAGAGAAAGAGCATAAAAACTCTCTTGAATTTCTGGAAAAAATTTAAGCCTAAGTCTCATGTATTTCTGATCGAAAGTCGGCCCTAAACCTTGAATTTAATTTCCTTCTTTTGAAAAGATAAAGATAAGGCCCAGAACTCCTAAAGTTATAGATGTGTCTGCCAGGTTGAAAGCCGGCCAGTGATATGGGCCTATATGAAAGTCAAGAAAATCGAATACCCGGCTGTGGTAAAAACGGTCAATAAAATTGCCAATAGCCCCTCCCGCTACCAGCCCACAAAAAATTTGCATGGATCTGGCTTTATTTCTGGCCAACCAATAAAGACCGGTAGCCGCTACAAGATTTATACCCATCAGTAAATATCTGGCCCAGTGGGGAGAATTACCGAAAAAACCAAAAGCAACTCCGGGATTCCACACATGGACTAGGTTGAAAAACCCCGGGATTATTATTTTTATCTCTCCCGGGGCCAGTAATTTTTGAAAAAATATTTTTGTAGCCTGGTCAACAATGGCTACGGCCAGGGCGGTTATGAAAAAATATTTTTGAGAAAATCTTTCCATGACTCCTCAAGCACTTTATAACAACGCGGGCAGACTTTAAGTCCCTTTTCGTTTTGACCGACCTCTTCACTCCACTTCCAGCAACGTTCACACTTCTCACCAGGAGCTCGTTTTACCAAAACTTTAAGTTCTGGCATTTCTTCACCCTGATAAAAGACTTCGTCTTCTTTGGGTTCTAGTTTAGCAGCCACCTGTAGCTTAGATACAATGGCTAAATAAGCAAGCATTTCTCTATTTTCTTCTAAAAAGTTAAGAAGTTCTTTTTGCTCGGCAGACAATATTACCTCGGCTTCAAGAGAATTACCGATTATTTTTCGTTCCTTACGGACAATTTCCAAAGCTTTAGTTATTTCACTACGAATATCCATAAGTTTTTCCCATTTTTTGAGAAAATCATCGTCAAGCTTGGTAACAAAGGGCTCAGGAAAAGAAGCCAAATGAACACTTTCTTCTTTATTCTGGCCAGGAATATAGCGCCAGATTTCTTCGGCCGTAAAAGAAAGGATGGGAGCCATAAGCCTCGTAATAGCTGATAGCGCATGATAAAGCACAGTTTGTACCGCCCGACGAGAAGGTGCCCCAGGGCTTTCGCAATAAAGGGTATCCCGGCTTATATCTATAAAGATGGCCGACAAATCCACCGCACAAAACTGGTGAATTCCGTGGGTTACAATGTGAAATTCGTAATCATCGTAAGCCTTGAGACAACGAGAAATCAGCTTTGAAAGACGGAATAGAATATAACGCTCAAAGTCTGGAAGCTCCTCTAAAGGTATCAAGTCTTTTTCAGGGTCAAAATCAAAGAGGTTGCCAAGCATAAAACGGCAGGTATTGCGAATTTTACGATAAGCCTCGGTCAATCGATTTAGTATTTCGTCTGAAAGGCGAATATCGTCGCGATAATCTTCCGCCGCTACCCAGAGCCGTAAAATCTCTGCTCCGTAGCGTTTTATTATTTTTTCAGGAGGAATGACATTGCCAAGGGACTTAGACATTTTTCTTCCCTGGCCATCAACCACAAACCCGTGAGTCAAAACCCCTTCATAAGGAGCACGACCTCGCGTGCCTACAGCACAAAGAAGAGAGCTATGAAACCAACCACGATGTTGGTCAGTACCCTCCAAATATAAGTTTGCAGGAAATTTAAGTTCTTCTCGTCTTTCAAGGACCGCAGCAAAAGAGACCCCGGAATCAAACCACACATCAAGGATATCTTCCTCTTTACGAAAATCCTTACTACCACATTTAGGACAAACAGCTCCTTCGGGGAGAAGCTCAGATACTTCTTTTTCAAACCATACGTCCGCGCCATTTTCTTCAAAAAGGGCCAGGACTTTTTCGTAGTATTTTTTATCCCGTAAAAATTCTCCGCATTTATTACAGATAAAGACTGTTAAAGGTACCCCCCAGGAACGCTGGCGGGAGAGACACCAGTCAGGCCGCTTTTCAATCATACTTTTAATACGATTTTTCCCCCAGTGAGGGATCCAGCGCACTTTTTCAATCCATTCAAGGGCCCTTTGGCGCAGATTATTAGCTTCCATAGAGATAAACCACTGTTCCGTAGCCCGGTAAATAACAGGCTTCTTACAACGCCAGCAGTGGGGGTAACTGTGTTCTATTTCGCCTGCTTTCAAAAGCTTTCCTTCTCTTTTGAGAATTTCTATTATCTCGTCATTGGCTTTAAAGATGTGCTTACCGCCAACTTCAGGGATGTCTTCGTCAAAAAAGCCCTCAGGGCTTACCGGGGCGTAGATATCCAGGCCATACTTAAGAGCAGTTTCGTAGTCTTCTTCACCGTGGCCCGGAGCACTATGGACACAACCGGTTCCCGCTTCAAGGGTTACATAATCGGCAAGAACCAAGAGAGACTCGCGCGGCAAAAAGGGATGTTTGGCATGCTTCTTCTCCAAGGCCTTAGGGTCAACATAAGCAAGAATAGGTGGCACCTTTTCAAGGTCCAATTCAGCGGCCAGGGCAGAAAGCCTACCCTCAGCCAAGATAAGAACTTCTTCATTAAGTTTTACCGCCACATATTTGAACTCAGGATTCAAGGCAATGGCCAGGTTAGCAGGAAGAGTCCAGGGTGTAGTGGTCCAGATAACAATAAAGACCCTTTCTTTTTTTAACTCATCAGGTAAGACTTCATAGGCGTCTTCAGCCAGAGGAAATTTCACATAAATAGAAGGTGAGCGATGGGGCTCGTATTCTACTTCAGCTTCTGCCAAAGCCGTTACGCAATGCGGGCACCAGAAAACCGGCTTTTTGCGGCGATAAACTGAGCCTTGGGCCAAAAAATTTACGAATTCCCGGGCAATAGTGGCCTCGTAATCATAGCTCATGGTAAGATAGGGGTTTTCCCAGTCTCCAATAACGCCAAGGCGTTTGAATTCTTCGCGCTGTATAGCTATCCAGCGCTCGGCGTATTCCCGACAGCGTTTGCGGATAGTGAGTTTAGGTAGCTCTCCCCGTTTCACTTTGAGTTCTTTTTCTACATTTAGTTCAATGGGAAGACCATGGCAGTCCCATCCAGGCACGTAAGGACTATTAAAACCTGCTTTGTGCCTGGATTTGACGATTATATCTTTTAAGACCTTGTTTAGGGCTGTACCCATATGAATATGGCCATTAGCATAAGGCGGGCCATCGTGAAGGACATAAAGAGGTGCACCCTGCCGATAGGTTAATAATTTTTTAAAAAGATTTATCTCGTCCCACCATTTAAGAAATTCTGGTTCTTTTTTGGTTAAATTGGCCTTCATCGGAAAGTCAGTACGAGGAAGATTAAGAGTATCTTTCCATTCTACTTTTTCGTTCATAAGCCACCCCTTTTTAATCTTGTGCTGTTACGCATAGTAGAAAGCTTAAGCCAAAGTGACAAGGGTTAAGATAACCATTTGGCCAATTTTTGAGCAAGTTCCTCGCGGGAAATAGGTTTTTGCAAAAAATCGTCAAAACCAGAGGCTAAGGCTTCTTTTTCTATTTCACTGACGCTATGAGCCGTAAGGGCTATAATAGGAATAGAAATACCTTTCTTGCGTATTCGTTTAACAATTTCAAGCCCACTTAACCCGGGCATACGAATATCAAGAATGATAAGGTCGAAATGCTTCTCATTAATGACGTTAAGGGCTTCCAGGCCATCTGAAGCGACTTCTACATTAAGCCCTAGCTTTTCTAATACTCGCTTAAAATATAGCTGGTTCACGGGGTTATCTTCAGCAAGAAGTACTTTTCCTTTAAGTTTTTTGGGAGGAGTTTTTTGTATAGGGGAATCACTTTCAGCCCTTTTTAAAGGAATCAAAAGGTGGAATATAGCCCCCCTACCAAGCCCCTCACTCTCTGCCCATAGCTTACCGCCAAGAAGCTCGGCCAACCTCTTTGATATAGCCAACCCCAACCCTGTTCCTGGATAAGGTTTATTATATAAATCTTCTAACCTTTCATAAGGATTAAAAATCTTTTCAAGTTCTGAAGGAGGTATACCACAACCAGTATCTTTAACTTCAAAATGCAACCAGATAAATTTTTCTCCAACTTTTTCAGGAAAAATCCGAAGGGTAATTTTCCCTTTATCAGTAAATTTAATGGCATTGGAGATAAGATTTATTATTATTTGCCTAATTTTAGAAATATCTCCTCTTAATTCTTTAGGAATATCGAGAGAAATAAAAACCTCAAAAACCAGATTCTTTTTTTGGGCCTCTATTTCAAATAATTCGTGTATTTCTTTTCCTAGTTCAGTAATATTAAATGTTTCTTCTTTGATTTCCTCTTTACCTTCCTCGAGTTTGGCAAAATCTAAAGTTTCCTCAATAAGAGCACCTAGACTTTTAAGCGCAACTTCTAGATGTCTAAGCTTCTCTTTATCGGCCAAAGAACTTTCCTCTTTTAACATTTCAAGCATACCCATAGCCGCTGTCATAGGAGTTCTAATCTCATGAGAAACATTTGCCAAAAATTTAGTTTTAGCCTGACTAGCACTTTTAGCTTTTACTGCCTCGCTTTTCCATTGTTCTAAAATTTTTTCTAAATGATTCCTATATTTATTAATGTTTTCAATAAGCTCATTAAATACCTGTACTAATTCAATTATTTCCTTTGGCCCCTTCTCTAAAACAACGGGCTTTAGAGTTTCTTCTGTCCTAATTTTTCTAATATGCTCCACTAACCTCAGTATAGAGGCAACAATATAATAATAGTAGAAATAAATAACTACACATAATAGAACAGTCGAAAACAAACCGATAATAGCAAAATTAACCACTATATTTTTTATTATTTTTTGATATAATCTATCATTAATAGCCACTTCTAAAGTAGCTTTCATTCCACTTCTATCTTCAAACTGATACGATATTATTTTGCCATCCATATCTCCTCTTATTATTGTAAATTTTTTAATTTTATGAGGTTCTTTCTTTTTAATTACTGCATCTAATTCTCCAAGTTCTTTATATACTGTTGGCTCCTCCCAGACAACTTTAGCTCCTTTTATAAACTCAAATCTTACTAAATCTTGAAGTATCCTTTCTATTTCACTTTTAACTTTATACTTTAACGGAGGAGTAATAATTTGAGCAGTATGTCTTAAAATCAATCTGATAGTATCCTGCCTTTCTTTCATTAACTGTTGTTTGAGCTTATAAATCCCCCAAAACATTGTTCCAAAAATAATAGATAAAGATACAAACAGGACAAATATAAAGACTATCTTCAAAGAAGGAGGATTCTTTTTACAGACCATCATATTCAAAAGTAAAGGTTATTTTACTTAAAACTTGTGGAGGGAATTTAAGCTTTAATTCTTTCCAAGTCTTAGCATTAGCTAAAATACATGCCTTTCTTCTTTCCAGATCAAGTGAGATAGCAACTCCCTTAGGGACTAATTCTATAATATGAGAGATAGTTAAAATTCCCTTTTTATTAGCTAAATCTATAAGATCTTTGATACTTTTGTCTAGTCCAGCAATATAAACTACATCAATATGTTTTTCTTGAATAATTTCTTTTGCTTTATTAACTGAACTGACGTAGATTGGTTCAAAAATGTGCTTATTTTCTCGCAAAAAATTTTTAACAGCTTCGTTAACAATATTTTGATCTTGAAAAGCACTTTGATTTTGTGGCAAAAAAACCAAAATTTTAATTCTATTTTTATTTTTTAAATTTTTTTCTAACTTTATAAGTTTAGTTAAAAGAATTAAAGTCAAACGAGCCTTTTGGGATTCTATAGTAATCAGAGAACTTGCTGACAAGTTTTTTGCGCCAACTATCAGTATAACTACTACTATAAATAAAAAAAATCGCCCGCCCACGTATTATCCTAGATTTCTTAAAAATTAATTTTTATACCTGCTTCCATATATCGTCCTGCTTCACGGTAATCATCAGGAATAGCACCATAACTTGAAGGATAGCGAATATCAGCATTCAAAATATTAGTTCCACCTGTCCAAATAGTTACTCGAGAAGAAAGTTTATAAATCAGTTTAAGATTGACGTTAGTATATCCTTTTAGTTTAGGACGAAGATCTGGAACAAAAGAAGAAGCTTCTGGATCAACGGGATTGTGTTTGTCCCGCCATCTGGGACCTACGTAATTTATACCCAGATTTACTTCTAAAGGCAAAAAACTAAAGGAGTATGAAAGGATTCCTCCTGCCAATACATTAGCTACATAAGGTCTAGGCTCGTCAAACTCATTTTCTCCCCACTGATAACTACCATAAAGATAGATATCCCAGTTTATACCCTGGTAACGATAGGTAATCTCTGTCCCCAAAACATTTTCGTCACCTCCTTGCCGAAAATGCCAGCCTGGCAAATTTGTCGGAGCTCGTCGTCCCAAAACATCTCTTAACCACATACGGTAGCAACTAAAACTAATCCTTTGTCTTTGGGTAGGTTTCCAAATAAATACCGTTTCAAGGGAATCCAGCTTTTCGGGCTTGAGATTTGGGTTCCCTGAAACCAGAGGGTAGTGGTTATTATATAAAGCATCTAAGTCAGGGACTCGAAAACCATGGCCATATATCAACTTGGTTAAAAAACGTTCTGAAAAACGATGAATTAGCACTAAACGAGGGCTCCATTGCCCTTTAAAACCACTATATTTATCATAACGAAGGCCTAAATTTAGTTCGTTTTTAGGAGATATTTCCCAGCGATCTTGAAAATAAATAGCCCACATTTTTTCAGAGACATGAGGCCAAGGATCTTTTTGCCGTACAAGTTCTCCTAGAGGGGTTAGATCTGGCACACTTCTATTGGCGTAAAATTCAACTGAACGAATACTGTTCTTTAGGGTTTCTAATCCCCAGGTTAAATGGTGTTTATGGTAGCTATAATGGAACTTGGTTCCCAAGGTAAATTCTTGTAATTTTATCTTTTCAGTGGCAAGAGTAGGCTGATCACTAGCTGGTATATTTATGATGGTTTCAGGAGGGAATTGATGAAATATATAATATTTGCCGTAATCTATATTATTTTCCCTCCAGTTAAGATAAAAGGAAGTATTTATGCCTGATATTAAATCTAAATTGTAGGCAAATTGACCTCCAATTTGTTCGGCCTGAGTTTCTGGATTATCCGAACGTGCCAGACGATCTGTTATGCCGTAATAGTGAGTCAAATCAACAAAGAATCGAAAAAATTTGAAAGTAAAGTTATCTTTTCTAATACGAAACTCCTGCCAGTTAGTTCCTTGAGCGGTATTTACCTCACCTGGAATACCAATTACATCTTTTACGACAAACTTATCTCCTTCACTATCACTTGCTCCTACACTTATTTGAAAATCAAAGCCGTTTTTTATAAAACCAGCTGAAGCGAAGCCTCGTTTACTTTTAAAACTTCCTATAGCTCCGCCTATTTCTCCACCATTGTTCCATTTTCTTGGTATTAAATTAATAACTCCTCCTACAGCATAGGAACCATAAACAGCTGAAGAAGGACCTCTTGAAATCTCAATTCTTTCAAGGATATCTACGGGCAAAGCTCCTATAAAAAATAGAGCTCTTCTAGTATGAAGCACATTTAGCGGCTGGCCATCCCAGAGTATCAAGACCCTACGGTCTGAATAATTTCCTCTAATAATCAGATGAAAAGAACCATTGTTTTCTCGAATTACTTCTATTCCCGGGACAAATCGTAATAGTTCAGCAATAGTGGTTGCTCCGGTACGTTCTATTAATTGACGGTCAAAAACAGTGAAAGAGGAAGGGTAATCATCTATATTTAGGCCTAACTCAAAGGCGGTACTGGTAGCCTTTTTAAGAAAGTTTTCAAGGTCGTCGGTTTTATCGCTAGCCCAAGTGGCAGATATAGTAAAAAAAAAGAACAACAAAAATATGAACAGACTTTTAATCAATAACTTTCCCAATCGCATCAAAAAGCTAAGCACCTATCCCATTGAAAGTAATGATTAAGCAAGTTTTCCTAACGCGTCAGCAATCCGGGATATCCCCTGCTTAATATCCTCATCGGCGCTGGCAAAAGAAATCCTTAAAAAGCGGTCGTCACCAAAGGCCACCCCTGGCACCGTAGCCACTTTTGCCTCTTCCAAAAGATATTCACAAATACTAAGAGAATCTTTTATCTCCAGGCCCGAGGGGGCTTTCTTACCGTAATAGTTTGAAAAATCAACGAAAGCATAGAAGGTGCCTTTGGGCTCAGGCAAACTCAGGCCGGGAATTTTATTGATTTCGTCGTATAGAAGTTTGGCCCGCCGCTTAAAAGAATTACACATTTCCGATACACAATCTTGCGGCCCGGTGAGCGCTTCTAAAGCCGCCTTTTGGGCCACGGATGTAGCGTTTGAAGTGCTTTGACCCTGAATCTTTGACACCGCCTTGATAATATCCTGAGGCCCCACGGCCCAGCCTATACGCCATCCAGTCATAGCGTAAGTTTTTGAAACACCGTTTACCATGACCGTCTGCTCCCGCAAATCAGGCGCCACCGTGAGAATGTTTTCTGGCCCCTGGCCATCAAAGCGGAGTTTGTCATAAATGTCATCGGAAATAATTACAAGGCCCTTTTCCTGACAAATTTGGGCCAGTTCTTCCAGAAAGCCGCGGCTATAAATCTGCCCGGTAGGGTTTGAAGGGCTATTTAAGATGATACCTTTGGTCTTTTCGGTTATGGCCTTGGCGATATCTTCTGTTTGGGGCTCAAAGTTGTTCTCTTTGCTAGAAGAAACAATTACCGGTGTGGCTCCGGCCAGTTCAACTATAGGCGGATAAGATACCCAGTAAGGAGCAAGGATTAGCACTTCGTCTCCGGGCTCAAAAAGGGCCTGAGCCAGATTAAATAAAGCCTGTTTGGCCCCACAGGTCACCACCACCTCGTCAGGCACGTAAGTTAGGCCGTAATCTTTGGCTATTTGGTTAACGATGGCTTCCCGAAGTTCGGGAATGCCGGCCACCGGCGTATAGCGGGTAAACCCTTCTTCTATGGCCTTAATGGCGGCCTTTTTTATGTGTTCAGGCGTATCAAAGTCGGGTTCACCGGCCGAAAGGTTGATAATGTCTATACCTTTGGCTTTTAGAGCTTTGGCCTTGGCGTTTACCGCCAGCGTAGCCGAAGGTTTAAGTTGTTTGACCCTGGTGGCTAGTTTTTCTTTCACGAGAAGCCCTCCTTTTATCTTTGTAAATTACTTCCTTAAGAAATAGGCCTTGTGGTGGCGCAGGTGGTGGCGCAAGGGACCTATCCTTGGCTTCCAAAATACTGGCGAGTTCTTCATAGGTTAGCTTACCCAGGCCTACTTCCACTAGAGCCCCTACGATATTTCTTACCATATAGCGCAAAAAACCCCTTCCCGAAATCTCAAAACGAAGCATGCCAGCCACTCCTGGCACCCGTTTGAGTTCCGCGGAAAGGACGGTGCGCACCGTGGTCTTGGTTTCCGTCCCGGCTTTCTTAAAACTGGCAAAATCTTTTTGCCCAACAAAAAGCGGCACGCAGGCCTTCATGGCTTCTATATCAAGCTTTTGCGGCACCCACCAGGAATAAAGCCTGACGATGGGATTGCGAATGGGATGATTATAAATCTGGTAAAAATAAGTCTTGTACCTGGCATCATACTGGGCATTAAACTTGATGGGCACTTCCTCTACCTTAACTATGGATATGTCCCTGGGAAGAAGGGCATTTAGCGCCCGATGCATATCTTCTAGGGCCATTTTGTTGGTAGTAAGAAAATTGGCCACCTGCCCCAGAGCATGGACCCCGGCATCTGTGCGTCCAGCGGCCCTGAGTTTAATTTTATGGCCAAGTAGTCTCTTAAGGGTGTCTTCAAGGACCCCCTGGATGGTAGGGCCTACCTTTTGTTTTTGCCAGCCGAGATAATTGGTACCATCATAAGAGATAGTGAGTTTTATGTTCCGCATGGTCAGGGGAAAAGAGGCCTCTTTTCAAGACCAAGGGTTTCAGGGAAACCAGCCATAAGGTTCATATTCTGCACGGCCTGCCCACTTGCCCCTTTAACTAAGTTGTCAATGGCTGAAATTATTATAGCTCTACCCGTGCGAGGGTCAAACTTTAGGCCGATAAGGCAAAGATTGGTACCTTTCACGTGGGCGGTTTGGGGATAGAGCCCTTCATCTAGGATTTTGATGAAAGGTTCACGGGCGTAAGCGCTTTTTAAAGCCTCTCTCAAATCCCTTTCA
The DNA here is from genome assembly GCF_000217795.1 of Thermodesulfatator indicus DSM 15286. Classification (NCBI taxonomy): domain Bacteria; kingdom Pseudomonadati; phylum Thermodesulfobacteriota; class Thermodesulfobacteria; order Thermodesulfobacteriales; family Thermodesulfatatoraceae; genus Thermodesulfatator; species Thermodesulfatator indicus. The sequence continues at coordinate 1,443,559 of NC_015681.1, read as the reverse complement.
GTGACACCTTCTTTTACTTCCGCGTAAGAGGTGGCCAAAATCCCTCGGCTCATAGGCACCAAGTGGGTGGTAAAGTTTATGTGAAAAGAAAAACCTGACGCCTGATTTAATTCTTGTTCAATCTCAGGGGTATGGCGATGAACCGCCACGTTGTAAGCACAAAAGTCTTCGTTAACTTCACAAAAAATAAGGCGCAGTTTAGCACTCCGCCCCGCTCCAGAAACACCACTTTTAGCGTCAATGATAATGCTTTGAGGTTCAATAAGTTTCTCTTTAAGTAAAGGTACAAGAGGCAAAATACTGGCGGTGGGATAACAGCCAGGATTGGCTACCAGAGAAGCCCCTTTTATCTCTTCACGATAAATTTCAGGAAGACCGTAAACAGCCTTTGAAAGCAATTCCGGACAGGGGTGTTTAGTTTTGTACCAGCTTTCGTAAACTGCGGCGTCTTTAAGGCGAAAGTCTGCCGAAAGGTCAATCACCTTAACCCCGGCTTCAAGAAAGGCCCTCGCGGTTTCAGCCGCCGCCCCATGAGGCACACAGAGAAAAACTAAGTCAACCCTGGGAGCAATCTTAGAAACATCAGGCTCCTCAAAGACAAGTTCGGCAAAATAACTTTCAAAAGGGAAAACTTCTCTAACTTTTTTGCCAGCTTCCTGACGAGAAGTAACCGAAACAATTTCTACTTCTGGGTGTTTGGCTAAAATGCGTAACAACTCAAGCCCGGTATAACCAGTAGCCCCTATGATAGCTATTTTAAGCATGGTTTAAAAATAAAAAAGGGAGCCTTGGGCTCCCCTGTTGATTCTATCTTAACGCTTGGAGTATTGCTGGCCGCGCCTTGCCCCACGAAGCCCGTACTTTTTACGCTCTTTAACACGGGCGTCACGGGTAAGAAAGCCTGCTTTCTTAAGGGAAGGACGAAGCTCTTCGTTATAAACGATTAAAGCTCGAGCTACCCCGTGCCTTATGGCTTCAGCCTGGGCAGATTTCCCTCCACCTTTAACCGTGCAAATAATGTCAAACTTGCCAGAAGTACCAGTTACGTTAAAAGGCTGCTCTACCACATGCCTGGCTACTACATTATCAGAAAAGTAGTCTTCAAAATCTTTGTTGTTTACCTTAAATTTGCCGCTTCCAGGCATAATCCAGACGCGGGCAATAGCGGTCTTTCTCTTACCAGTAGCGTAAAATCTTTCAGGATTCTTGGCCATTTTGTCTCACCTCTTAAATTTCTAAAGCTTTTGGTTTCTGGGCAGTATGAGGATGGGTTTCTCCCCGATAAACTTTAAGTTTTTTAAGCATTTTACGCCCAAGACGATTCTTTGGCAGCATACGTTTTACCGCCAGCCTGATAACCTCTTCGGGCTTTTTATTAAGCATCTTTTTGGCTGGCGTAAGTTTAATACCACCCATATAACCAGAGTGCCGCCAGTAAATCTTTTGATCCAGTTTTTTGCCAGTAAGCTTTATTTTATCGGCATTTATTACCACGATAAAATCTCCGGCATCCACATGTGGGGTATAATCCGGACGGTGTTTACCCTGCAAACGATAAGCAATTATGCTTGCTAAGCGGCCTAAAGTCTTGCCTTTGGCGTCAACCACATACCAGGGCCTTTTTACTTCTTCTTTTTTCAACATCGGGGTCTGAGATGTAAATATCGCCATTTTTACTCCTCCAATAACAGATCGGCTCAAAATCTTTAAATGACCTGAGCTTTCTTGTCAAGTAAGCGTTACAAATTTTAGACCAAAATAAAAAATTTGCAATCACTCCCCAATTTTGGGAATAGTGCCTTTTATCAAAGCCTTCCTATAAACCTTTAGGAAAAGAAAAAGACTTCCAGTAAGATACACCATATTTAGGCCAAAGGCCTTATACAAAAGCGAGATATGAAGTGTTTGCTTTAAAAGCACTTCTCGCATCCCTTCAAATACATAAGAGGCCGGGACAAAGAGAGCTATTAGACGCAAAGTGTCAGGTAACACCTCTACTGGATAAAAGACACCTGATACCGGCAAGAAAAGAAAAGCAAGGGCCCAGGCGAGAATTTCCGCTTCCTGACCAAACCATAAAATAGCTGACATAGTAACCCACCCGATAGCCCAGCCCATGGCACACAGATTTAAAATAAAGAGCAACAGCCAAAAACCCATTTTAAAAACTCCGAATCCAAAACAAAGACTGGCTAAAAGAGAAAGGACCGCAAAAGCCAAGCAAACTTTTATTAGACTTATACACAAAAGGGCCGCCAAATATTCGGATATTTTTAAGGGAGAGACAAAAAGATTGATCAGGTTTCTGGCCCATATATCTTCCAGAAAAGAAACCGAAACTCCCTGCTGGGCCCTCAAAAGTATGTTCCAGAGGATTAAGCCTCCCAGGAAAAAAGAGGCGTAAGGAGGAAGAGTGGTACCGGCTTTGGCCAAATAAACAGTAATAAAACCCCAGAGAAGGAGATCCACTGTTGGCCAGTAAAAGACATCAAGCACCCGGGTAAAACTTCGGCGGTAAAGAAAAAGCTGTCGCAAAATCACCGCGTAAATTCGCCTTGGACTCATAGGTTTAACCTGAAATAAAGTTCTTCTAAGCTTTGGGCCTCAAACTTTTTTAAAAGCTCTTCGGTAGTGCCCAGGGCTTTTATCTGACCTTTCTGAAGAATAAGAAGGCGGTCACTTATACGTTCTATTTCGGCAAGGTTATGGGAAGTAATAATAATGCTGGTGTTTTGTTCGTGGCTTAGCTTTAGTAAAAGATCACGGGTTTCCCTGGCTATCTCCGGGTCAAGGCCAGCGGTGGGTTCATCTAAAAGCAATATTTGAGGATCATTGAGTAAAGCCTTGGCCAAGCAAAGACGCATCATCTGGCCTGAAGAAAGGGTCCGCGTACGTTGTTTTCTCTTTTCCCAAAGGCCAAAAAGTTTGAGTAATTCGCTGATTTTTTCTTTTGTATTTTTAAGGTGATAAAGATGGGCATAAACCAGGAGGTTTTCTTCAAGGGTCAAAGATAACGGAAGACCGACGTAATTTGAGGCAAAATTTACCTTTTCAAGGACCTGTGAGCGATACCTTGAGAAGGATAAACCAAAATATTTAATAGTTCCGCTGGTAGGCAAAATTAAACCCAAAAGACAATTTATCAGCGTAGTCTTTCCTGCTCCATTGGGCCCAACAATCCCCAAGATTTCTCCCCGATAAAGTGAAAAAGAAACGTCTTTTAAAGCCCAAGAAGTGCTAAATTTTTTGCTAAGATTTTCTACTTCAAGAACAGTATCCATGGGAGGTTTAAAAAGTGGATCCCGGGGGTGGACTCGAACCACCACTATGGGGGCCAAAACCCCATGTCCTGCCGATTAGACGACCCGGGATCAGAGTATCTATAAAATAACTTATAAGAACTTTCTTGCAAGTTTTTGTGAAACGATTTTACCGCTCCCTTCCCGTAGTGTACGAGTGGAAAAATTTTTCCCAATTTAGCCAATATGGGAAAAATTTTTCCCTTTAGCCTGAAGGTGTCAAAAAATTTACATTTTTAAAAACCTATAAAATATACGAAATATATGGCTTTTGGGGATTGCTTACAAAATCTTTACTTTTTCAAGAAAGGCACAATTTTTGCATATAATAAAAGTTGATGATAAAATACAAACTTATTACAGAAAATAAACTAACGGGCCATTATATTAGCCATTTACTAGATTTAGCAAAAATAGACGAAAGCACATTAGAAAACGCTAATTTGTTAATACTGGTAGAACCAGAAAAGATACCCATTAAAAAACTAGAAAAACTGGTTTCAAATTTAAAGAAAAACGTCAAAATATTGATAGTTAGTCAAAATCTATCTTCAGTTAATCTTCCTGTAAGAGAAACGTTTTTTTTAAAGCAACCTTTTTTAACCAGCCAGTTCATAAATTTGATTGAAGAAATATCTTCCAGCCATTTACCTCTCACCCGGGAAGAAAGAGAAAACCCCTTTATAGGGGAACACTCTAGCATTGCCAAAATAAGAAATTTCATACCCAAACTCGCTTCTATTTCCTCTCCTGTTTTACTGGTAGGAGCCAAAGGGACTGGGAAAGAGTTGCTTGCCCGCCACATACAGGCGCACCGCGGAGGAAACTTTATAAAATTTTCTCCAAAGACCTTGGCTTCAGATATGATTGAACCGGTATTATTTGGATTTTCCGCAAGCGTTTTTCCTAAGATTAAGAAAAAGAAAGAAGGTCTTTTGGCTAAAGCAGGAGAAGGGGTACTTTATATTGAAGACATAGACACTTTACCCTTAAAAACCCAGAAAAAATTGCTTTCTTTTATTGAAAATGGATATTTTTATCCCCTGGGAGCCAAAGAAGCCGTAAAAAGTTCGGCTAAACTAGTTGCCTCTCTTTCAAAACCACCTGAAGAGATTTTTAAAACAGGGAAAATCCATACAGAAATATTTTTCCGCCTATCTGAATTTGCCATTTATCTACCATCTTTAAAAAAACGAAAGATAGATATCCCTTTACTAGCTCAACATTTTTTAGAAAAGTATGCTCATTTATATCGCAAAGAAACAATTTATTTTTCGGCTAACTTTATAGAAAGGTTATTATTCCACTCCTGGCCAAGCAATTTAGATGAATTGAAAAAGATTATAAAAGAGGTTGTAATTTGGGGTGAAGAAGAAACCTTTAAAAGGCATTTACCTAAAAAAATTGTTAAAAACAGACTCAGATTTCGAGATATTGAAGACCTTTTAAGCCAGCTTATTCAAGAAGAAAAACGTATCAGGGAACGAACTGTATCCAGCCGTAAGGGTCAGGCTTCTCGCCATACTGGATCCCGGTAAGCTCTTCAAAAAGCCTTTGAGCGAGAGGACCTGTTTGGCCCTGGTTGATGACATACTCTTTACCCTTATAAGCCAAATAGCCTACTGGCGAAATAACAGCAGCCGTACCTGTACCAAAACATTCTTTTAGACGGCCAGTTTCAGCTCCCTCAATAACTTCATCAATAGTGATACGGCGCTCATTGACTTTAAGCCCCCAGTCTTTGGCCATCTGGATAACTGATTCCCTGGTAATTCCGGGAAGAATTGTACCTGTAAGCGCTGGTGTTACCAGCTCGTCTTCAAAGTAGAAGAATATATTCATAGTGCCGACTTCTTCTACATAACGGCGCTCAATGGCATCCAGCCAGAGAACCTGTGTGTAGCCTAATTTAGCTGCCTCTTCAGAAGCCATAAGGCTGGCCGCATAATTGCCGCCGGTTTTCACATCCCCCACACCACCAGGCACAGCACGGACATACTTGTCTGTAACGTAAATTTTTATAGGGTTAAAACCTTCCTTATAATAAGCTCCTACCGGAGAAAGGATAATGAAAAAAATATATTCACTGCTCGGCTTTACACCTAAAAATGCTTCTGTTCCCATCAGTACCGGCCTGATATAAAGAGCCGAACCTATTTCTTTTGGTATCCAGCCTTTTTCAAGATCAACTAAAGTTTTAATAGCGTGAAGAGCAAATTCTTTGTCAATAGCTGGCATACACATACGTTTGGCTGAGTAGTTCATGCGGGCCATATTACGTTCTGGCCGAAAAAGCCGGATTCGACCGTCCACTCCGTAATAGGCCTTAAGGCCTTCAAATATAGTTTGGCTATAATGAAAAACGGTGGCTGCAGGATCAAGGCAGATTGGTTCGTAAGGTTTTATCTGGGCATCATACCACCCTTTACCTTCTTGGTAATACATCAGAAACATGTGGTCAGTGAAAATACAGCCAAAAGGAAGATCTCCTTCAAGATCTAATTTCCGACGTTTTTCTGGAGGTAAAAGCTCTAATTTTATTTCCATCCTTGCCAAGTCCTTTAACGTGGTATATTTCTAAAAACCAACTCAATTCTTTTTAATGCAAGGACTCTTTATGTTCAAGTGGTTACGAAAAAAAGATAATAGCCAGGCTGAAGAAGCTCAGAAAAAAAAGCTTTTAGGCAAGTTTAAGGAAAGGCTTTCACGCACCAGGGAAAAACTCAAAGAAGGCCTCAGCGAAGTATTCGTTATTGAAAGAAATGTTGATGAGGCCTTTTTTGAAGAATTAGAAGAAGCCCTTATAACTGCTGATATTAACATTGATACCATCAAGAGACTCCTTACCCCTCTAAGAATGAGGGTTTCTCAGGGCGAACTTTTAAAAACCTCCGAGTTCAAAGAGGCCTTAAAGGCCGAGATGTTAAAAATTCTTTCCCTTGAACCGCCGCCATTCCCGCCTGAAGCAAGACCAGCGGCTGTTTTTGTAGTCGGTGTAAACGGGGTTGGCAAAACCACATCTATTGCCAAGCTGGGTTATCGTTTGAAAAACAGCGGGTTTTCGGTGCTCTTCGTAGCGGCTGATACTTTCCGGGCCGCGGCTATTGAACAGCTTGAAAACTGGGGGAATCGTTTAGAAATCCCCGTTATCAAGCAAAAACTCGGGGCAGACCCAGCCTCAGTAGTATTTGAGGGCCTAAAAGCAGCTAAAAGCCGTAATATAGATGTGGCTCTTATAGACACCGCAGGTCGCCTTCACACTAAATACAACCTCATGGAAGAACTCAAAAAAATGGCAAGAGTAGCTGGTAAAGCTATCGAGGAAGCCCCTCATCAAAATATCCTGGTTATTGATGCTACCACCGGCCAAAACGCTGTAAGCCAGGTCAAATGGTTTAAAGAAGCTTTACCCATACACACTCTCATTGTAACCAAAATGGACGGCACCGCCAAAGGCGGCATAGTTTTAACACTGGCTCATCTCTTTAAAATCCCTATATCTTTCATCGGTTTAGGTGAAAAACTGGAAGATCTCGAACCTTTTGATCCTGAAGCCTTTGTAAATGCTATTATTCCTTAAGCCTCCATGTTGAAAGGCATTCTACTTCTTGGGCCAACAGGAGTGGGTAAGAGCCCTCTGGGGGATCTTTTAGAAAAAACTGGGCTCTACGGCCATAAGTGTTTACACTTTGACTTTGGCCGCGAGTTAAGGACTATTGCCAAAGGGGCTTATCGTCACGACATTCTACCTTCAGAACGTATTTTCATAAAAAAGGTTCTTGAAGAAGGTCTCCTCCTTGAAAATGAACACTTTTATTTGGCCGAAAAAATCCTTAGCGTGTTTTTAAAGGCCAGAGTTTATTCTGGCCGCGAAATACTAATCATGAACGGGCTTCCTCGCCATGAAGGACAGGCCAAAGCACTGGCTAGAAAGATTTCTATCCGCTTGGTTGTCAGAATAGAAGCCTCATTTGAAGAAATCCTTGAACGCATTCATCGAAATACTGGAGGCGATCGCAAAGGCCGCGATGACGATTACATTGAGCTTATTTACCGTAAATGGCAGATATACAAAGATCGAACAAGACCTCTCATAGAATTTTACCAAAAAAATGGTGCCAAAATACTCAAATTCCTGGTAGGAAGATTTACCACTCCTCAAGAAACCCTTACCCTTATTCAGGAAAAAATTTCCGTAAACGAAATAAAAGAATTATTCTAGAGATTTTTCTTTTTCTGAAATTATTTCAACTAAGATCACCTTGCGAGCAAAGCGAAGCAATCCCTGAGACTGTTTCGACCTCTAACGAGGCCTCGCAGTGACAGCGAAGGTTACTTTGCCTTAGTGATTATGTCAGCGGCGATACTTTGTCGTGCAAAAAATCGGATTAATAAAACTACTACGAGGGCTATAGACAAGCGAAATCTATAGCCCTCGCATGTCAAATAGGCTATGCTACTGGCCCTCTATCAACGTAGTGAGTGTGAAGTAATTCTTCGGCTAATTCGCCGTTTGGCTCACCTAAAAATTTCTCGTAAAGAGCGCGTACTTCTTCGTTAAGATAAGACAGTCGTATTTGTGAAAGTTCATCACTGGTATAAAGAGATTCTATACGAGCCAAACGAATTTCGTCAGTTGGAGGGACTTCTGTTCTAGGCTGACCACCACCACTAATACAACCACCACGGCAGGCCATAACCTCAATAAAATGCCACTTGTTGGGGTTGTCCATAACTATTTCGCATACGTTGCGAACATTCGCTAGACCATTAACTACGGCAATGTTAATCGTAGCACCATTAATATTTAAAGAGGCTTCTTTGACGTCGTCCAGCCCTCTAACAGGAGTAAATTCGAGCAATGTATCTGGAGGATCTTCTCCGGTAAGGAAATAATAAGCGGTCCGAACAGCAGCTTCCATAACGCCTCCAGTAACTCCAAATATTCTGGCTGCTCCAGTATCCTCCCCTAGTATTGGGTCGTAATCTTCTTCAGGTAAAGCTAAAAGATCAATATTTTTGGCTTTGAGCATTCTGGCTAATTCACGAACTGTTAAAACGAGATCTACATCAGCAGTTATTTCTTCATTATGCCAGTATTCAGCAGCAGCTTTCATTTCAGGACGCTGAGCCTCAAATTTTTTGGCGGTACAGGGCATAACAGCAATGGAGATGATCTTTGAGGGATCAATTCCTCGTTCCTTAGCATAATAAGTCTTTGCTACTGCTCCCAACATTTGCTGAGGAGATTTACAGCTAGATAGATGTGAAAGAAGTTCAGGATAGAAATACTCGGCAAACTTTACCCAACCAGGACAACAGGAAGTAAACATCGGCAAAGGTTTTTCTGCATAAACAACTCGTTTTACAAATTCGGTAGCTTCTTCCATTATAGTTAGATCAGCTGCAAAATTGGTATCAAAAACCGCATCAAAACCTAAACGACGTAAAGCTGCCACTAATTGCCCCTCTTCCCACTCTCCTGGAGGAAGACCAAATTCTTCTCCTATAGCCACCCGCACAGCTGGAGCCGTTTGTACAACCACGTGGTATTCATCGTTTTCAAGAAAAGCAAAGGCCTTTTCTGTCTCATCGCGCTCCTGCATAGCAGGAATACCTCTTTTACCAGGACAATAGGCTGTACACTGACCACAATTCACACAAACAACTTCACTAGCTACCCGTGGATCCCAATACCCAAATACCCCCTGTTTTTCATGACATACTGTACTGCAAACTCCACATTCACCATGTTTACAAAATTTGTCAAAGTGTACAATGGAAGGGTTATCAGGAGCTACAGGGACAACAGATCCGGCATAGCCATAATATTTGGTTCCCCGTCTATTGGTTTTGGCTATGGCCTCTGGTAAGCCATTAAGACCTCGAAAGGCTGTACCCGCAAGGCCTGTAACACCAAGCCCAGCTATAATTTCCAAAAAAGAACGCCGACTAATTTTCTTCTTAAAACCTTTTTCACCCATTTTCCCCTCCGAAAATATTTGTTTAAGCCCATACCTAAAACCTTTTAAGGTCCAACCACTCCTAAAATTTTTTTTTTTATTTTGCAACACGAATTATAATCTTTTAATATCCTTTATTCCCGTTTAAGCGGGAATTTTGGATAATCTTTTATCATTTTGTAACGCTTTAAAATGAGTTTAATCCCTAAAACAAAAAGATCTTAGTGAAACAATCCTTATGTTAAATTTCAGCGTGGAAGAAAAAACTAAATCCTAAGAAGAGATATAATGGGGTCACTAAATAGGCGACAATTGGGTGATTGCGAGCAAAGCGAAGCAATCCCTGTCCCAATTTCTACAATTATTTATTCTCTATCCAGCGGGCTTTGGACTTTTAGTAACTTTTGGCGGGCAAGATGCGTGTAAATCATGGTGGTCTGGATATGTTTATGTCCCAGGAGTTCCTGCACAGTGCGGATGTGATAGCCAGCTTCAAGAAGATGCGTGGCAAAACTGTGTCGTAAAGAATGTACGTTGGCCGGCTTTTCTATGCCTGCTTTCGCCAGAGCCCTTTTAAAAGCTCGCTGAACCGAGGTAGGGTAGAGATGATGCCGGCGCACGGTAAGGGTCCGAGGGTCCACGGAAAGCTTGGGGGAGGGAAAGAGCCAAAACCAGGCCCATTCTTTACCTGCGTTTGGATATTTTCGCGCCAGCGCCTCGGGAAGATGGACTCCGGGAAGATTTTCTTCACGGTCGAATTCGTAAAGGTGTCTTACTTTTTGTAAATGTTCCCAGAGAGGATCGGCGAGTTTTTCCGGAAGGATAGTAACGCGGTCTTTATCTCCCTTTCCTGCCCGAACGATTATCTGCCGTTTTTCAAAGTTCACGTCTTTTACACGTAGATTTAAAGCCTCGCTTAAGCGCAGCCCTCCGCCGTACATCAAACCGCCGATCAAATGGTATGGATAAGGCATGTGTTGCAGAACCCGCTCCACTTCTTCCTTTTCGAGCACTACCGGTAGGCGGCGCCTTTCTCTGGCCCTAACGGCGTTAATGGCTGCGGTGATGTCCTGCTGCAATACATGTTTATAAAGGAAAACCAGGGCGTTCAGGGCCTGATTTTGGGTGGAAGGTGCCACACGGCGTTCTACGGCAAGGTGCGTTAAGAAATCCTGAAAGTCCCTTGCGGTAAGACGGACTGGAGCTTTGGAATTTATGAATTTTTGAAATCTTCCGATCCAGGAGAGATAGGTCTTTTCCGTGCGGTAAGAGAGGTGACGCAGGCGCATGAGTCGGCAAGCTTCTTCTTTAATGTAGGACCAGGCTGCCTGGTCTGGTTTTTCAGGGGAAGAGGTTTGAACCGACGAAATGAAGTAATTGTAGAGCTTTATAGCTTCTTCGGCCTGGGCGACCTGCCACGGTTCATAACGGGTTTCAAGAAACTTAAGGAAACGCTTTTGAGCCTTTTCCGAGATAGGGACCGGTTCAGATTTCTTCTGGGCATTGTTGTTCCAAGAAAGGGCTCTCTTTGCCCAGGAAACGTAAAAAGGCTTTGCTTTTTCAGGAATAGGAAGTTCGTTTAAATAGTCAGTAAAGTTTTGCCAGGAGTTATTCATAGTAACTGCTAGATTAATCTTCTAGCATGATTATGTCAAATTTATTAACTTTATACGGCTAATTTTGAGTAAATTTTTTGACAGGGGCCAACCTATATGGTACTATCCCCTAAATTGGGGGTGGGTAATAATAAAATTTCCAAATCCACGGCCGCAGGTCAAAATGAAATGTTCGGCTTAAATAAATAAGGAGATATCAAATGGCTGATAAATATGATTTGAGAGATTGGCTGGTGGAGGCGCTGAGGGCTAATGGGAAGAGTGCTAGAATAGTCGATGTTTGTAAATACATATGGGATAAGTATGAAGATGAATTAAGGGCGTCTGGAAACCTTTTCTATACTTGGCAATATGATGTTAGATGGGCCGCTACAGAGCTTAGAAAAACAGGGATAATGAAGGCAGCAAATATGTCTCCTCAAGGTGTTTGGGAACTCATTTGAAAGGCCTCTAAAGTAAGTTTAGTATCCGTCGCTTTCAATTTATTGGATAACTATTTTCCTTGCGGTTGAAAATGAGGTTCCGCCTGATCATCAGACTAAGACTATTATCTGGTAAAGTGTGGCAAGAGCCGAACAAATCGCTCCACCTGACCGCTATTCCGCTGGCGCTCCTTGGCGGCAGGTGAGCTTTGTCGTTATATAGAATATATTTGAACCTTTTGAAATGTAATTGAATTTTAAAAATGTAGTTATTATCATGCGAAATAGAAAAGAAACTATTAGAAAATTTGTAAGTATGGTCAATAATGAAGAAGAGCAAGGTGGTTTCTGGTTACCAAATATTCAACGATATTTTGTTTGGAGAAAAGACCAAATAGAAAAATTATTTGATTCAATAATGAGAGAATATCCTATAGGCAACTTCCTTATATGGAAAACAAGAGAGCCTGTAAAAATGAGAAAGTTTATTGATAATTACAAAGGTGGGATAAAACTAACGGATTTTTATGTCCCCAAAAATGAAAAAATGAAGTTGCTTGTCCTAGACGGGCAGCAAAGACTACAAAGTTTGTTCATTGCACTAAAGGGTAGTTATAATGGAGAAGAATTATATTTTAATGTGTTAAGTGGGAAAGAAGAAAAAGAAGATATTAAATTTGAATTTAAATTCTTGAATCCTGCTAAAGCTGATGTAACAAAAGGATGGGTAAAAGTAAAGGATATTGTGTACGATAATAGAGAATACGATGAAATTACAGAAGAAATTGTTGAAAAAATTAATTCTATTTCTGAAGAAGAGAAAAGACTTATAAGAAAAAATATATTAAAGCTCATTAAAGAATTTAGAGATAAGGAAAATATAGCATATACAGAGTTGGACAGTGTAGATAATCCAGATATGTATACACTAAACGATGTGGTTGAAATATTTATCAGAGCAAACTCTGGAGGTACTCCTTTAAGCAAATCAGATTTAATGTTCTCTCTCCTAACAGCAAATTGGGAGGAAATAGAAGAAGATCTGACATATTTCTTAGAAGATCTCAATAGCACAGCATTTGCTTTTGAAAGGGATTTCGTTTTAAAAACGAGCCTTATTCTTATTGGTACCGGTGCAAAGTATGATGTAATGAAATTTAGAAAAGAAGAAAATTTAGAAAAGCTACAAAATAATTGGGATGAAATTAAAAAATCAATAAAAGAAATTAAAGATTTCCTCTGTAAATATACATTCATAAGAGACGATAAAGCACTTCCCAGTTACTTGGCATTAATTCCACTAATATATTTCAATTATAAATATCCAGACAAATGGAAAACAGCTAATAAAGAAGAATTAGCAAAGTGGCTCACTCGAGTTCTGTTGACTGGTACTTTTTCTGGAAGCTCTGATACATTATTAGATGCTCTCATTAAAAAAGTAGACGAGAAGGAAGATTTTGATATTGACGTTATCAACACTGAAATTATAAATAGAGGAAGAACAATAAATATATCTGAGGAATCACTTTTGGATAGTTATTATGGAGACAAAAAGCTTTATCTCATATTTGCATTATGGTATCAAGATGTCAATTTTAAGCCAGCATATGAAGGAAATCTTCCATGGGTAGATCACATTTTCCCACAATCTAAGTTAAAAGAAGTAAAAGTGGTAAATCCAGAAACAGGTCGAAAAGTTATAAAATACAAACAATGGGAGAGAGATCAAATTGCAAATTTAATGCTTCTTTCTGCGGAGGAAAACAGAGATGAAAAAAGAAATAAACCGCCAGATGAATGGCTAAAAGGTAAAGATGATAAATATTTTGAGATTCATTTGATTCCAAAAGATAAAAAACTATGGAAAATAGACAATTTTGAAGAGTTTATAGAAGCACGTAAAAAACTAATAGTTGATAAATTTAGGAAAATGAGAATAATAACTAACTAATTAAAACATATAACAAATCTCTCCAGCGGACGGCGTTACACGCCGCCGCTGAGTTTGGGGCGGTAGAAAAAGTTATGGAAAAATGAGTGGAATTACTTTTTCAGAAGTAGCTAAAAGTTATGATAAGACTTCTATCGTTCAAAAATCCGCAAGTGAGAAACTTTTTGAATTGCTCTCGATAAAACCTACAGAAGATGTTCTTGACCTTGGATGCGGGACAGGAGATCTTACTGTAAAAATAAGAAAAATAACTTCTGGAAAAGTTATAGGAATTGATGTAGAGAAAGAAATGATTGAAAAATCTCTAAATAAATACGGCAAGAAAAATATAACTTTTAAAGTAAAAAGAGCTGAAGAAATAAACTATAAAGACGAGTTTGATGTGATTTTTTGTAATTCAGCGTTTCAATGGTTTAAAAATCCTGATATTGTACTCCAGAAGTGTTATGAAGCTCTTAAAACAAAAGGGAGAATAGGAATTCAAGCTCCAGCCCGAAAGGTATATTCTCCTAATTTTATTCAAGCCATAGAAGAAGTTAAAAAACATCCAAAAACCAAAGACGTTTTTAAGTTTTTTGAAGAACCCTGGTTTTTCTTAGAAAGTGCAGAAGAATATAAAGAACTTTTTGAGAGAAATAATTTTGAAGTGCTTTATGCAGAAATAGAAGAAAAACACACTAAGCATACTCCTGAAGAAGTATATAATATATTTAATTCTGGAGCGGTCGCAGGATATTTAAATCCCAAGTATTACAAGATTCCAATAGATGAGACATATGCTAAAGCTTTCAGAGAAATAGTAAAGGAAAATTTTTATAATCAGGTTGATGAAGAAGGAAAGGTTGAGCTAGTTTTTTATCGAGTGTATCTTATAGCAAAAAAATAAAGTTCTAACACCCTCTCCAGCGGACGGCGTATCTGCCGGCCGCTGAGTTTGGGCGTTAAAAAAGTTTGAAGAATATGCTAAAATAAAAATAGCAAGAAATTTAAAATTTAAAAGAAAAAAGGAGAAACTCATCCGGGTTGTTTTAGAAGTTGAAAATAGTAAAGAAGGAAGAGCTTTAATAAATTGTTTAAAACAACTACCTTTTGTTAAAATAAGAGAATCTCAAAAATTAAAAAAAGAACACAAGTTTGAGGAAATTTTTGGTATTTGGAAAGATAGAAATATTACTAAAGAAAAATTAAGAGAGAAAGCATGGAGAATGTAAAAATTTTATGTGATGCAGATGTAATCATAGAATACTTAAAAGGCAATGAGACTCAAAAACGTTTTCGATAAATTAGAAAGGAAAAATATTGCATTAAGTGCTATTACACTAATAGAATTATATTATGGAGCACTTAATAAAAGAGAGCTGAATAAAACCAAAAGAGCATTAAGTGAGTTCAATATATTGTCTTTGAACGAAGAGATTACGGAAATAGCAATAAATTTAATTGAAACATATTCAAAAAGTCATGGGCTGAAAATACCAGATGCTTTAATTGCTTCTACCGCTATCTATTATGATCTTAGTTTATGGACTTACAATATTAAAGATTTTCGTTTTATAAAGAATTTAAGTTTATTTAAAGATAAATAATTTCAATTTCTAACAAACCTCTCCAGCGGACGGGCATACCGCTCGCCTGTGAGTTTAGGCGTTAAATTAAGATAATTAGATGATAATATGAATAAAAAAGATTTACAAATTTTAAGATTTAATTTACCAAGGTTTCCTAACGTACAGGGTAGAGAAAAATATGTCAATACAGCAGTATTAGTGCCTCTAATCTGGCAGAATAATGAATATCATTTTTTATTTCAAAAAAGAAGTATAAATATAAAACAAGGTGGAGAAATATGTTTCCCCGGAGGTAAATTTGATCAGATAAAGGATAGATCCTATCAAGATACAGCTATTAGAGAATGTATAGAAGAGTTAGGTATAGAAAAAAATAAGATTATAATTATTGGCCAACTAGATACAGTTATTGCCCCAATGGGGGTAGCTATTGATCCATTTGTAGGAATTTTAGATATTATAAATTTACAAGAGTTACATATTAATCATGCTGAAGTAGAAAGTATTTTTACATTACCAGTATCTTATTTCAAAAAGAATTCGCCTGAAATATATAAGGTCAGATTAGAAATACAACCATCATATATCAATGATAATGGAGAAGAAATAGTCCTTTTTCCTGCCAAGGAATTAGGCTTGCCAAAAAGATATTGGAAACCTTGGGGTGGTAAAAAATATAGAGTTCTGGTATATAAAACTAATGTAGGAATTATTTGGGGAGTTACAGCTGAAATAATATATGAGATAATAAATAAATATTAACAGCCCTATATAAATAGAAAAGAGATCTTTACAAAATTTGTTGAATAGTAATATTTCTCATGATAAATCTACTTAAAAACTAAAGGAGCTTCATTTATGCTCAGAGGAAATAATACAAATCTAACTATAGGCAAACATCTTATCTATCAAAACTTGCCTGATGACATCTTGGCTCGTATCAATAAACTTATCAATTGGGATCCTTTTCAACAAATCCTCGCTTCTCTTTATCTTTCTAAAGATTGAACTCCAGCTCAAAGGCAACCTCTTCTACCGTCGCTTCCTCGATCTCTCCGCCGCTGATCCTGTACCTGACCATTCTACTATCTGCCGCTTCCGCAAAGACCTATATTCTATGGAACTTTATAAAGAATGTTTTCAGGAACTAAATCGCCAGCTTTCTGAAAAGGGTTATGAGTTGAAGACAGGAAAAATCGTTGATGCTCGTATAGTTAAGGCTGCTAGAAATTCAGGAAAAGACGATCCCGATGCAGACTTCACTAAAAAGAAAAAACAATCCTTCTACGGCTACAAAGACCATATTGCTATTGACGTTAAAAATGAGTTTGTTTCAGAGTTCGTTTGCACACCAGCTAACGTGCACGATTCCCAAGTTGTTGATGAACTACTTGAAGGAGATGAGGTAAGTGTTTTTGCAGATAAAACTTATTATAAGCAAGAGTTAAGGAGGAGGTGTCGTAGGAAGGGGATATTTTGTGAAGTTTTAGCAAAGGCCAGGAGAAATAGGCCCCTTTCGGCCAGACAGAAGAAAAGAAAAAGAGATAAGCAAAAGGGATAGAAATCAGAAATTTTTGCTTTAATGGCCAAAACGGAGAATAGAAAATAAAATTAAAATATTTTTCCAAAAGTCTCATCATAAATTTCACCAGGAATTTTAAAAACTTCGTCCAAAGCTCTCGTCCTCAAAAAGTAACAAATGTGCTTGAAAATACATAGTAAAAAACTTAAGATTCAAGAAAACCGTGATGGAGGGCCGGTAATGGGATACTATGTTGGCCTTGATGTGGGCTCAGGCACTGCCAAAGTAGCGGTACTGAACGAAAAGCGAGAAATTATTTACCACGCATATGAAAAGACTCATGGGCAACCGGTAGAAACAGCGGCCAAAATTTTGGCTGATGTAGAAGACAAGTTTGGCCACGAATTAGAAGGCCTCACCTGCACAGGCACCGCCGGCAAAACCATATCTAAGATATTATCTGTAGCCTTTGTTAATGAAGTTATGGCTCATGCCCGGGCCGTAGAACACTTTCATCCCGAGGCCCGCACTATCATTGACATCGGTGGCGAAGATTCAAAGTTGGTCTTTATATCACACGAAGACGGCAAGTTTCGCATAAAGGACTTTGCTTTAAACACCCTTTGTGCCGCGGGCACCGGCGCTTTCCTTGAACAGCAGGCCGCTCGCCTTGGTTATACTATTCAGGAATTCAGCAAACTTGCCCTTAAAGCTGAAAACATTCCTCGTATTGCTGGCCGCTGCACGGTATTCGCCAAGTCTGACATGATTCACCTCCAGCAAGCCGCTGTGCCTGACCACGAAATTATTGCCGGTCTCTGTTTTGCCATCATCAGAAATCTTAAAAGTAATCTCGCCAAAGGCAAAAAGGTACTACCACCAATTGTTTTTCAGGGAGGTGTAGCTGCCAACTATGGAGTTCGCCGCGCTATAAAAGAAATATTTAATCTCAAAGAAGGCGAGCTCATCATACCCGATTATCACTTTATCATGGGGGCCATAGGGGCTTCTCTTTACGGCCTTGACGGCCGATTTACCTCGCCTTATCAAGGCTCTCAAGTTCTTAAAGAATATTTAAAAGAAAGAAAGCGCACGGTAAAAAGGCTCCCAAAACTCGGGCCTTATACCGTGCGCACTCCCAAAACGCAAACTCTATTTCCCCAGAGTCAGGGGAAACTGCGTGTTTATCTGGGCATAGATGTAGGTTCTGTAAGCACTAAGCTTGTAGCCATCAACGAGGAAGGAAAGCTTATTGCCAAAACTTATTCCCTCCATCACGGAAAGCCGCTTGAAAGTGTCAAAAAAGGCCTTATGGCCCTAAGAGAAAAACTTCCCAAAAACTTGGAGATAGAAGTCCTAGGCGTCGGCACTACCGGCTCTGGCCGTTACCTGGTGGGAGACTTTGTCGGTGCCGATGTAATTAGAAATGAAATAACTGCCCAGGCCAAAGCCGCCGCAGCCATTGACCCAAGTGTTGATACCATCATAGAAATAGGCGGGCAGGATTCAAAGTATATCCGCTTAGAAAATGGAACTATCGTTGACTTCACTATGAACAAAGCCTGTGCTGCAGGGACTGGTTCTTTTCTGGAAGAACAGGCTGTACGTCTAAATGTACCTATTGAAGAGTTTGGCGATTACGCCCTTAAATCTGAAGCACCGGTGGAGATGGGTGAGCGCTGTACTGTTTTTATGCAGTCTGACCTTTTGCATTACCAACAGCAGGGGCTCCCTAAAGAAGATCTCATCGCCGGATTATGCTACGCCATTGTCCACAACTATCTAAACAAAGTGGTAGAAAACCGCAAAATCGGAAATAAGGTATTTTACCAGGGAGCTACGGCCTTTAATAAAGGCATAGTGGCCGCTTTTGAAAAAGTCCTCGGTAAAGAAATAATTGTTCCTCCGCATAACGAAGTAACCGGGGCCATGGGAGTAGCCCTTCTTGCTTTAGAAGAATCCAAAGGGAAAAGTTCTTTCCGCGGATTTGATTTGTCCCATATCCAATATGAAATCTCTACCTTTGAATGTCAGGCCTGCCCTAATCGCTGCGAAATAAGGCAGGTTTCCATTGAAGGCAGCAAACCTTATTTTTATGGCGGGCGCTGTGAAAAATACGAGGTGGAACATCGCAAACCCCCCGCCAGTCTGCCAAACTTGGTTAACGAAAGAACAGAAAAACTTTTGAGCTATGTAGTTGATAAAGAAGATGCCCCTTTGGGAGAAATAGGGCTTCCTCGTATGCTCTTTTATTTTGAAAGACTTCCCTTTTTCGCCACTCTTCTTCAGGAGTTAGGCTTTAAAGTAGTACTTTCGGAACCTACGAATAAAAAGCTGGTAAACGAAGGCTGTGAAATAGTTGCCGCAGAGACGTGCTTTCCAGTAAAAGTAGCTCACGGCCATGTCCTTGATTTGCTAAAAAAGGGTGTAAAAAAGATTTTCGTACCTTACATAGTTGATCTACCAGCCGATCATCCAGACCTAAAAAGTGGGAAAATTTGTCCTTACGTGCAAAGTGTGGCGGCGGCCTTAGAGGCATCAATCAACCTTAAAGAATACGGAGCGAATATTCTGGCCCCGGTATTTCACTTTGGCACCGGAGGCAAAGTGCTTGAAAAACAGAAAGGTGAATTGGCCAATCTTCTTGGTGTTTCTCAAAAACAGGTAAAAGAGGCCTGGAAAAAGGCTGAAGCGGCTCAAAGAGACTTTGATAGTTGGCTTAAAAAACGCGGCGAAGAAGTTTTAGCAAACCTCGACCCAGAAGAAGTAGCCTTAGTGATTGTTGGTCGTCCTTACAATGCCTTTGATCCAGGGGCCAATCTTTCCATTCACAATAAAATTAGGAGCCTCGGTGTTTTAGGCATTCCTGTTGACATGCTCCCTCTCCACCAAATTAAAGACTTAGACGGTCTTGAAGGCATGTACTGGCGCTATGGCCAAAGGTTTCTCTTAGCAGCTCATTTTATAAGAAATCACCCAAGACTTTACCCTATCTTTTTAACTAATTTTTCTTGTGGTCCGGATTCCTTTATTATTCACTTCTTTGAAGAACTCCTTGGAGGCAAACCCTATCTTGAAATAGAGATAGACGAACACAGCGCTGATGCCGGCGTAGTTACCCGCATAGAAGCCTTCCTTGACAGTATAAGAGGAAGAAACTTGGCTCCTCAAAAGCCTGTTAAACCATATCGCAAAGCTGTAAAACCTGAGGACCAGCGTATCATTTATCTACCTTACATGTCAGATCATGTTTACGGGCTAGCTGCTGTATTTCGGGCTTGTGGAGTAGACGCACGCGTCCTTCCTGAATCAGACGAAGAGTCTTTACGCCTTGGCCGTCGTTATACTTCAGGGAAAGAGTGTTATCCAGCCGTACTTACCACGGGCGACATGTTAAAAATGCTAAAACGTCCTGACTTTGACCCTAAACGGGCGGCCTTTTTTATGCCTTCAGGTTCTGGCCCCTGCCGTTTTGGCCAGTATAACCGCCTACATCGCATGATTCTTGACCAACTCGGCTACGAAGACGTACCCATTTATTCACCTACCCAGAATTTTCAGCTCTACCAAGAGCTTGGCATGATAGGAAAAGACTTTACCAGGCTTTCCTGGAAGGCTTTAGTTTGCATAGACATTCTTGACAAATTCTTACGCGAAATAAGGCCCTACGAAATTAACGTCGGAGAAACAGAAAAAGTTTACAAGGAAAGCCTTGAGAAAATATGCCAAGCCATAGAGGAACGAAAAGACTTACTCCCGGTTATGGAAGAAATTCGTGGAGCCTTTGCCGCTATACCTACGGAAAACTTTGGAGAAAAACCTGTCGTAGGTATAGTAGGAGAAATTTATGTAAGAATGAACCGTTTTGCCAACGAAGATTTAATAAAAGTCCTCGAAGAAATGGGAGCAGAAGTATGGCTCCCCCCTGTTTCTGAGTGGTTTTATTACATCAATTACACCTCTAAAAGATGGGCCAAGAGGCTCCGCAAGTTTAAACAGCTCGTTCGTCTTATAATTGAGCATCACGTTCAGGTAAAAGACGAGCACCGCTTTGCTGCACTGGTGCAAGATATTTTGAAGACCGCCGAAGATCCACAGGTAGAAGAGATAATTAAGCTAGCCCAAAAGTACATGAATGACGAGTTTGAAGGTGAAGCTATTCTCTCGGTAGGCAAAAGCCTTGACTACTTGCGCCACGGGGTAAATGGAATTATAAACGTTATTCCATTTACCTGTATGCCAGGAACTATAGTAGCTATGGTGCTTAAAAGAGTTCGCGAAGAAAACGGCCTTATCCCCATGCTTACTGTTTCCTGTGATGGTCAACGCTCTATGGGCACCAGGATGCGGCTTGAGGCCTTTATGCATCAGGTACGCGAACACTTTGCCGAGCAGGAAGGAAGGCAAAAGGCAGCGTAGCCAATTAGTAAAAGCATGCTATATTTAGGGTCAAGGTTCTAATAGTTTTTTTAAGGAGAAAGGTAAGTTGCGTATAAAACACTGGATGATAAAAGATGTAATTACTATCTCACCAGAGGCCACTGTAGAAGAAGCTCTCCAGTTAATGAAAAAACACTCTATCAGGCATCTGCCAGTGGTTGATGGAGAAGATCTGGTGGGTCTAGTAACAGAAAGCAGTATTCGTCAATACACCCTTCCTTCTATAAAAGATTCCCTCCCCATAAAAGAGGTAATGATATTAAACCCCATTACCGTTGACGCTGAAGCCACCATTGACGAAGCGGCACGCCTTATCCACCGCCACAAAATAGGTGGGCTTCCGGTTATCCAAGCCGGAAAACTGGTCGGCATTATTACTGTTACCGATCTTCTTGAGGCCTTTATAGAACTGATGGGCATTTTGCGCTCAAGCTCTCGCATTGATGTTATCCCCGCGAAAAATAAAAGTTTTGAAGAAGTTCTTGACATCATAAAAACTCACGGTGGACATGTAATTTCCGTAGGTATGGATATACATCCCAGCGGGGAAAAAATTTATTATGTAAGGCTTGAGAAATGTCCGCTTGACCCTATTGCCGCAGCCCTCGAAATAGCAGGTCATCAAGTAGTATCTCTAGTAGAATAGGAGAGACTATGGGATACAAAATCAAAAAAACCATAGATGAAATCAACGAAAAGATAAAAAAAGGCGAAGCGGTAGTTGTAACTGCCGAAGAAATGGTAAAGATAGTCAAAGAAAACGGGCCTGAAGAAGCTGCTGCTCAGGTAGATGTAGTTACTACTGGCACTTTTGCCCCCATGTGTTCCTCTGGCGCATTTATCAACTTTGGCCATTCAAAACCAGCCATTAAGGCCTATAGAGTTTGGCTAAATGGCGTGCCTGCTTACGCTGGCATTGCCGCGGTTGACATTTATATTGGAGCAACAGAGCCATGTGAAGATGACCCTCTCAACAAAGTTTATCCTGGTGAATTTCGTTACGGCGGAGGCCATGTCATTCAAGACTTGGTAGCCGGAAAAACTGTTTATCTTAAAGCCACATCTTATGGCACCCATTGTTATCCCCGTAAATACCTCGAAAAAGAAATAACTCTTAAAGATATTCCTTATGCCCTTTTATTTAACCCACGTAATGCTTACCAAAATTATAACTGCGCCATAAATCTTTCGGATAAAACCATCTACACCTACATGGGCATTTTGCGCCCCAGAGCTCAAAACGCTAATTACGCTACTTCTGGAGAACTTTCACCACTTTTTAAAGATCCGTATCTTCGTACCATAGGAGTAGGAACCCGAATTTTCTTAGGAGGTGGAATAGGTTACGTAGCCTGGGCAGGGACCCAGTGCAACTTCAAAGTGCCTCGCACAGAAAAAGGCGCTCCGCTCACCCCTGCGGCCACTCTCATGGTCTATGGAGACATGAAACAAATGAGTGCTGAATGGCTAGTGGGTGTTAGCATTTTGGGTTATGGATGCTCTCTGGCGGTAGGCCTAGGTGTGCCCATACCTATTCTTAACGAAGAAATAGCAGCCTTTGCCGGGCTTTCTGATGAGGAACTTTTCACCCAAGTGGTGGATTACGCTCACGATTATCCCAATGGCATCAAGCGTTCTTACGGCACTGTGAGCTATGCCGAACTCAAAAGCGGTACTATAAGGGTTTTAGATAAAGAAATTCCTACCGTACCTCTTTCGAGCATAGTTAAAGCTAGAAAAATCGCCGAAACCCTGAAGAATTGGATAAAAGAAGGCAAATTCCTGCTTAGCGAACCCCAGGCTCCATTCCCTGGCACCGAACTTTATCCATTCCGTTAGTGGAAAAGATAGCGCAAAAGCTAAAGTGCCTTGAAGACATTTTTAAAAACCTGGGGGGGCTTGCGATAGCCCTCTCAGGGGGCCTTGATAGCAGCGTCCTTCTTTTTTTAGCGGCTAACTTTTTAGGCCGTAAAAAGGTTTTAGCTTACACCATAACCTCGCCTATTATTAATCCAGAAGATTTATACCACGCCAGGCTGGTGGCTTCACACTTAGGAATAAAACATGAATTTATCGCTTTTGATCACCTAAGCCTTAAAGCCTTCCAGCAAAACCCTAAAAACCGCTGCTACTTTTGTAAAAAAGAAATGTTTAAAGCCTTAATCACTAAAAGCCCGTATCCCGTGGCTGATGGCACTCAGCTAGACGATTTAAACGATTATAGGCCCGGGCTTAAGGCTATCAGCGAACTGAAAATTTTATCTCCTTTAAAAGAAGCTGGCTTCCCAAAAGAGGAAATTCGTTTATTGGCGAAGAAATTTAGACTACCAAATTATAAACGAGAAGCCTCCCCTTGTTTGGCCACCAGATTCCTTACAGGAGAACCAATAACCCGGGATAGCCTTTTAATGATACAGAAGGCCGAAAATTATCTTAAGGGACTAGGACTTTCTTTGGTGAGAGTACGAAAGAAGGCCAACTTGGCGATAATAGAAGTTACA
Organism: Thermodesulfatator indicus DSM 15286; assembly: GCF_000217795.1. NCBI lineage: Bacteria > Pseudomonadati > Thermodesulfobacteriota > Thermodesulfobacteria > Thermodesulfobacteriales > Thermodesulfatatoraceae > Thermodesulfatator > Thermodesulfatator indicus. The sequence continues at coordinate 1,420,274 of NC_015681.1, read as the reverse complement.
TTAAGCGAACAAGAAAAAGTTCTTGGAAATCAAAGGTCTATCGTTAGTTTCTTTAAAAAGCTAGGATTCAAAAAGATTCTTTATAATCTGGAAGGCTATTAAAAACAGACAAAATTTTTGCCCCAATCAACCGTTTCAGTTTAAAATGCCATTATGCAGACGCTTGAACTTCCCGTTATTCGTGTGTGGCTAGAGTTTGAAGCCGAAGAACCAGAGAGTCTTCCTCGTTATCTCTTTTCGCCCCTTCGCGGGGTCTTAGGCGCCCAGCTAAAAAGGCTCTCTTGCGTGGCAAGAAAGTTTAGCACCTGTCGGGAGTGTCCGCTTAATCAACATTGCGCTTACGGTTACATCTTTGAAACGCCAAGGCCAGAGGGAGCTGAGCGCCTGCGTCTATATCCGTATCTCCCTCATCCTTTTACCATAAGCCTGCCCTACCCTACCCCCAGGGAAAACCCCTTCTTTTTGGGCCTTACCCTTGTGGGCAGGGCTATACAATACTTTCCGCATCTGGTGCTGGCTTTAAGTGCGGCCGGGGAGAAAGGCCTTGGCCGAGAAAGAGTGCCCTTAAGGCTCAAAGCCATAAAAGACCACCAAAATGACGAACTCTACCAGGCCGGAAAACTAAAACCGCCAAGTTTATTGAGTGAATTTTTGCCTTACGAAACCGAGAAGCTAAGCCTTTTGTTTGAAACACCGGTAACCTTGCGGTTTGAGGGAAAGCTGGTAAAGCCCGAGCAGTTTGAATTTCACGTCTTTATTAGAAATCTTTTGCGACGGCTCTCAGCCCTTTCTTTTTTCCATGCCGAAAAAGAGCTTGCCCTTGACTTCAAAGGCCTGATTGAAGCCGCCAAGCAAATAAAAACTACAGCCAAAAACCTTAAATCCGTTGAAATTACACGCTACTCAGCCAGGACTAAACAAAAAATGCCCCTGCGGGGCCTGATAGGCCGGGTATCTTTTGAAGGTAATCTCACTCCATTTACTCCACTTTTAAGAGCAGGCGAGCTCGTCCACGTGGGCAAAAACACAAGCTTCGGCTTCGGCCACTATAAAATCACATCTTCTTCAAACTCTTCAGGAAGTTCGCCCCAGCCGTAGGAAAAGGCCCTTTCACGGCAGGTCTTACAGAGGCGGTAAATACGCACCCGGTCTTCTCGGGGCTTAAAAAGCTTTTTAAGGCCAGCTTTCATGTTTTCGTAAGCTTCTGGTGTAAGCCAGCACTCAAATACGCTTTTTTGTTTCCATTCGCCAAAGTCTTTCATGAATTTGTGTATTTCGCGCAGGCGCTTTTCGTCAGATATATCATAAGAAACTATGTAAAACTGCCTCTTGGCCATGGGCTCATTCTAATGAGAAAGCCTGGTATTTTTCTTCTCGGCCATCAAGCACCCGGGCCAGATGCCACACCTGCTGTTGCATGATGTAGCGATAGCTTAGACGCTTGTTAAGCGGAGCATACAAGGCCTCTTCGTCCAAACGCTCGCGAAATTTGGCGAGAAACTTTCGCAGGCCGTCAGGCGTAAGCTTAAAAGAAGTAAAGTCTTCCTCATCATCCCAGGGCTCTTCGGTAAAGTCCTCAGGCTTTACGGCCTTCCAGTTAAAAAGCCTCACTACTAGAGAATCCACTATTAGAGGGCGCCACTCCTCAGCGAGGTCTAAAACCAATGAAGGACGGCCGTACTCAGGCACGTGCAAAAAACCAAGATAAGGGTCAAAGCCGGTACTTTCAGCAACGCTCCATATCTGGGCAAAAAGAAGGGTGTAGCCTAAAGAAAGCAGAGCATTTATCGGGTCAGGCGGCGGCCTTCTAATGCGGCCCGGAAACTTTAACCCCTCTACCTGAAAAAGCTTACCAAAAACATCAAAATAGACCTGGGCGGCCTGACCTTCTATCCCCCTTAAAGATTCCAGGCTCTGGGCATCTTCGGCCTCTTTAATTTTGTGACGCAATTTTAAGATAGCCTGGCCTATTTTTTCGTTTTTCAATTTACGGTTCTGGCGGCGCAAGAAGTTTTTCTGGTTTCTGATTTTCCCGGCAATAACGGCTCTTGCTATCTCAAGACGGCGTTTTTCGTTATCAAAGGCCCTGAATTGAGCAAGCCTTAGCTCTACGTTTTTGCCGCGAGGTGGAGCCAGGCGCCCCAGATATTTACCTGAAGCGGTAAGAAAGTGCACTTTTATTTCGTGTTTAAGAAGGGCCTGAAGGGCTGCTGCCGAAAAGTTCAATCGCCCGAAGACATAGATTTCGTCAAGATCATCAAGCCTAAACTCACGAACAACGTTTTTCTCTTTGTAAAATTGAAGGCGCTGGCCCTCCTTCCTGACTTTTAAACCTTGCTCGGTAATGTATAAGGCCATTAGTTCTGCTCCACTTTGAGCTTTCCGTCTTCGTAAGTAAGAAAGGCGTTTTCAGAGAGTTTTATCTTTTTGCCTGGCCTGGCCCTCAGATACTCAGTAAGTTCCCGTTCAGCTCTGGCTATTTTGCGTTCAAGCCTTTCTTTTTCGTTGAGATAAAAGCAGTAGCGCCGAGCAAGCTCTTTAGGAGTCCTGTACTCAAGGGTAAGAGTCTCTTCCTCAGGTGGCACCAGAATGGGTGAAACGTGAAGCAAAGGAGAGGGGTATCTTTCTTGCGCATTTTCAAATACACAGTGGCACGGCAAAGAGGCCGCAAGCGCAGGAAACCAGGCTCTAAGTTTGTAACAGCTAACGGGGTTTTTAGGCAGGCCTCGGCGCTGGCGTTCTATTTTTGCAAAGCGATAATCAGGGCACGGATAAAGCACTTCGTGAAGCAAGCGGCCGTCCTGGTCAAGCAAGCCAATGGTGAGGAAAAGGGCCAGTTTTTCCTCGCGCGAAAGTAGCCTTCCGGCCTGGGCCTTCTGCACCAAAGCCTTGATTAAGGCACAGCTTTCACATAATCGAGAAAGCAATTCATCAAATAACCTTGCCGTGCGCACTTCAAAGCGCAGTTCCCCACCACGGCAGAATGTTTTTATTTCAGAAAAGGTTAAATGGCGTAATTTTTTGAAAAAGGTGAGTTGCTCAGGTTGCGGTTCTCCGTATTCGTCCATAAACATGGCCCGTGTTCTGTTAACAGGGTTAAGCCCTAAAGGCAAAAATACCGCCTGCTCCCGCCAGCCAAGGCCAACCGGCCTGGTAAGATTCCAATCCCGATAAATAATTCCCTCTTCGGGATAGGGTAGTTTGTTTGTCAAAGCCTTCAAAAACCTTTTGGCCCAGAGAAAATGAATAGGCTCAGCAAAAAAGAACCACAGCCTGAAATAATAAGGAGACACGGCCTCAAGGGCAGCGGGCAGGTTTTCCTGGTTAACTCTTTTGTAGGCTGAAAGGGCTATATCCTTAACTATCTGAGATTTCAGATAAAGCCAGCTTTTTAGTCGCGCATGACGGGCCCGTTCCCGTTCAGGAATCTGAATAGAGATAAAAGCCACCCTGGTGCGTTTATCTTCGTCAATGGGATAAACGGCAAAATAGCGTTTGCCTTCAAGGTGTTCTTTAAGTTCGTCTAAATTAAGCGCGGCCTCACGATAAAGAAACATGGGAGAGCCGGTATTCTGGCTCAAAATCAGCTCTCCGTGGGCCCTGCGACCTTCAAGAAAAATATCAAAAGGCTCAAGGTCTTTCTTTCCTAAAGACGGCGGAAAATAACGCGGGCCATGGGGCTTTTCGTCTTTTTCCTGAGTTATAACGGCATACGAACCAACTTCACCAAGTTCCTGATAAATCCTGGCCAGAAGTTCGCGGGCAGAGGAATTATCAGGCTCTTTTTGTAAGAAACGTCTGGTCAATCTCTTGGCGGCGTCAAGGTCTCCGAGTTCATAACAGAGCTTGGCCAGCGCCCAGATGGCCTGGGGATAGTCTCTGGAAACCTCCAGTGCTTTTCGGTAGCATTCCATGGCCTGTTTGGGAAGAGCCAGGTCTTCGCAAAGGGCACCCCAGCGCAAGTATTCAGAAGCCCTCTGGCCTGGCCACAGACGATAGCGCAGAACCAAGTTTCTGGCTTTTTCCTCTTCACCGCGAGCCAGCAATTCTTCAGCCGTAAAAAGATGATTCAAAGTATTTCAAACTCCTTACGACGCAAGAATTTTTTGTCTCGCCCCAGGTGTTCAATATGTTTTTCACAGCGCTCACATATGGGGTAGTAGCGTACACTGTCTTCAAGGGGATCAAGTATTGGCTCCACCGAGCGGCGCAAAGCCTCTAGCTGAACCGGTGTTAGATGGCATTCAAACACGCTATAAAGCACCCGCTCGCCAAAGTCTTCCATAATTCTGGCCACCTTGCGCAGGCGCTTGTCATCGGCAATGTCGTAGGAGACGAGATAGTGAGTGGCCTTCAAGGCTTACCCCCATCCCTTTTTTAGAATTTTTAGCCTAATTTTTGGAGAAAAGGCAAGAATTTTTTGGGGAATGGCAAATGGGAAATGGCGAGTAGTGAATGGTAAAAAACCTGTCACTGCTAGGGGAAAGAAGCAATCTCGTCAGTCCTAGTGGCCCCGTTTGGATAACGACGAAATTACTTCAAGCAAACGTTTCGCTTGAAAATTGACAACATGTTTTGCTAATTTTCAAGCCATGTACAAAAAACGCCTTCTAACCGAACGAATAAAAAGGGCTTTGAGTTTCTTTCCTGTGGTAGCCATTGTAGGGGCCCGTCAAACGGGGAAAACCACTTTGGTCAAACACGAATTTCCGAAAAGAAAATACTTTTCTCTGGACTCCCCCGAAGTGAGAGCCTTACTTGAAAGCGACCCACACGGCTTTATTTCCGCCCAGGAAGATCCTCTAACTCTTGACGAAGTCCAGAAAGTGCCTGCCATATTTGAGAGTTTGAAATCTCTGGTTGATGAACAGCGCGAGCCTGGCCGTTTTCTACTAACCAGTTCAGCCAATTTTTTGTTGCTCAAAAAGGTTTCAGAAACCCTGGCCGGAAGAATAGCTATTTTTGAGCTACCGGGCTTTGCCGTCACCGAAGCCGGAAATTATCCTCCTCCTGAGTTTTTAAAACAGTGCTTAAGAGAAAATTCGCTTCCCAGTGCTCCGGAAAAGGCTTACGCTAAGCCAAAGCTGGAAACTCTAATCTGTCGCGGGAGTCTTCCGCCCGCAGTTTTGGCCCCTGATGATGATTTACGCCGTCTATGGTTTGAAAACTACATAGCCACCTACCTTGAAAGAGACTTAAGGGAACTTTCTCAGGTTGCCTCTCTGGGAGATTTTCGTCGGCTCATGGGGCTTGCTGCTTTGAGAACAGCCCAAGTACTCAACGTTTCCGAACTGGCAAGAGATGCAGGGCTTGCTGTTTCCACTACCAGAAACTACCTCCAGTTACTTGAAATTTCCTTTCAAATAAGGCGTCTGCCGCCTTATTTTGCCCATCTGGGAAAGCGTTTAACCAAAGCTCCTAAGCTCCTCTTTCGGGACACAGGGCTTGCTTTAACTCTTATGGCCATAGCCACAAAGGATAACGAGCTTGCAACTCACCCCTGTTATCCTGCTTTAGTAGAAACTTTTTTAGTGGAAGAAATAGCTAAACTCCTGGCCTATTTTGAACCTCAAGCTCGTCTTTTTTATTACCGAACTCACGCTGGCGCAGAAGTTGACCTGGTAATTGAAATTGGCGAGAAACTAATCCCTATCGAGATAAAAGCTTCAGCCACGGTTTCCCTTAAAAAAATGGCCGGTTTAAAACAGTTTTTAAAAGACTTTAAGGAAAAAGCCCCTTTTGGCCTGGTTGTTTATCAGGGTAAAGAATTCGTCAAAATAGCTCCGAATATAGCGCTGGTGCCCTGGAAATATATAATCTGAATTTTTGCAGCCCTCTGCTATCAGCCATCTATCATTCTGGCAATGCGAGCTAAGCCAAGCAGTCTCTGCCATCTGCCATCAGCCATCTGCCAGCAACCATCCTGTCACTGCGAGCGAAGCGAAGCAGTCTCTCACCATCAGCCATCTACCATACTGCCGGCCCGTCAATTCGGAAGGGACAGGCCAGGGGGCCTGTCCCTTTGCCTTCTTAATCAGGCAAGGCATTGCTTCGCGGTGAATAGTGAATAGGGGATGGTAAAAAAACTGAAAAAACTGTGAGTGTGAACAAAGTAGGGGCGTAGGCTTTTACCATCAGCAATCTGGCATCAACCATTCTGTCACTGCGAGCAAAGCGAAGCAGTCTATCTCCATCAGCCATCTACCATACTGCCGGCCCGTCAATTTGGAAGGGACAGGCCAGGGGGCCTGTCCCTTTGCCTTCTTAATCAGGCAAGGTTTTCTCACCCTCTGGAAACTTCCGGGAATAAATCAAAAATAAAAGGAGGTGTCGTAATGCCTTCTTAATCAGGCAAGGTTTTCTCACAAGATTGCCACCGATGAATTTGTTTTGGTTGTGTCGGCATGTCGTAATGCCTTCTTAATCAGGCAAGGTTTTCTCACGAGTTAATTTATTTATAAATAAACAATATGGTGTTTTGTCGTAATGCCTTCTTAATCAGGCAAGGTTTTCTCACTCCAGGACGACACCGTCCTGGCTGGACAGGACAATATCTCTGTCGTAATGCCTTCTTAATCAGGCAAGGTTTTCTCACGGTTTGTTGGAAAGCATAAGCTTTCCATGAGAGACGAAGTCGGTCGTAATGCCTTCTTAATCAGGCAAGGTTTTCTCACATGCATACGAAGAATAGAAAGGCCCTTGGGCTAGCCTTGGGTCGTAATGCCTTCTTAATCAGGCAAGGTTTTCTCACTGATAGACAAGATAGACAAAGAAGTTGTGGACATAACTGGGTCGTAATGCCTTCTTAATCAGGCAAGGTTTTCTCACGTTTGACCAGGACGGCGGAGTCCTGGTCGTTGAGGGTAATTAGTCGTAATGCCTTCTTAATCAGGCAAGGTTTTCTCACGATGCTCTCCCGCCAAGAAATAATAGATTGGCTCATTGAGTCGTAATGCCTTCTTAATCAGGCAAGGTTTTCTCACGTTATTGAGGAAGACTTAAGTATTTCGTGTTCCCTTGGACCAAGTCGTAATGCCTTCTTAATCAGGCAAGGTTTTCTCACCGAACACCTTAACGGCATTACGTTGCAGGAGCGAGAAGAGAGAGTCGTAATGCCTTCTTAATCAGGCAAGGTTTTCTCACCACGGTTGGGAATCAGCCGTCCTATGGACCTGCGACAACTGTCGTAATGCCTTCTTAATCAGGCAAGGTTTTCTCACAGGGCTCAGAATGGCTCGTTTTTTACCACCCTGCAACGCAGTCGTAATGCCTTCTTAATCAGGCAAGGTTTTCTCACGAGAAGCCTGCAGGAGTCGAATGTCCTTGGGAAGAAGAAGTGGTCGTAATGCCTTCTTAATCAGGCAAGGTTTTCTCACTGTTTTAAACTTTTTTACAGTTTTTCTATAGAAGATGACCTGTCGTAATGCCTTCTTAATCAGGCAAGGTTTTCTCACCATAGAGCTGAAGCAGCTCTATGGCGAGTTTGAAGAGTATAGTCGTAATGCCTTCTTAATCAGGCAAGGTTTTCTCACGTCCTGGCTGGGCAAAGTAATATTTCGAGTAAATCACCATGCTACGTCGTAATGCCTTCTTAATCAGGCAAGGTTTTCTCACCAGCAGTTAGGTTAGAAGACAATGTGGAATACACAGTTGTCGTAATGCCTTCTTAATCAGGCAAGGTTTTCTCACAAAAAGAGTATTTGGCAAAAGTTAAATTGGCTGATAGTGTCGTAATGCCTTCTTAATCAGGCAAGGTTTTCTCACGTATTGAGAGGCTAAGGAACAGTACAGTTGTGTTGTGGTTTGTCGTAATGCCTTCTTAATCAGGCAAGGTTTTCTCACAGCTTACTGGCCACAGCAACTGGACTCTTACCTATTGCCAGTCGTAATGCCTTCTTAATCAGGCAAGGTTTTCTCACCCAGACCTATGTGGCTGGAATGAATGATGGTCTTGTGTGGTCGTAATGCCTTCTTAATCAGGCAAGGTTTTCTCACAGGGAATACATAGTGAAGTGTTATTTATCTGATGTTGAGTCGTAATGCCTTCTTAATCAGGCAAGGTTTTCTCACGGTCCTGAGGTTTCCTGACAAGGCCTGGAGGCCTGCTAAGGGTCGTAATGCCTTCTTAATCAGGCAAGGTTTTCTCACATCTCCGCCAAACGGCGTATTTTGAGAGCCAGCTTGTCTGGTCGTAATGCCTTCTTAATCAGGCAAGGTTTTCTCACACAGGGCCGAGGATTTTCAAAGGGCCTCTCTTTGTGAGACGTCGTAATGCCTTCTTAATCAGGCAAGGTTTTCTCACGTGGTTTGATGTATCCGGGACGACCGTAAAGGTCGTCTCGTCGTAATGCCTTCTTAATCAGGCAAGGTTTTCTCACGCTTTTTTTGTTTCTTGTTCTTACCGAAGGCCTCAGGACTGTCGTAATGCCTTCTTAATCAGGCAAGGTTTTCTCACCTAGTGTCATTAATAAGGTATTAGAAAACAATGGTTATAGTCGTAATGCCTTCTTAATCAGGCAAGGTTTTCTCACAGGAAAAAATGAAAAAAATAGTATTAATAGTAATCAACGTCGTAATGCCTTCTTAATCAGGCAAGGTTTTCTCACACCTTTCTTTTAGTTATGCATGCCCCGAGTGTCTCCAAGTCGTAATGCCTTCTTAATCAGGCAAGGTTTTCTCACCTTACAATGTAGCGTAAGGACAAGGAAAGAAGGGAGAGCGGGGGTCGTAATGCCTTCTTAATCAGGCAAGGTTTTCTCACGAAATGGAAAGGCAGAGCTTCAATTTTATTTTATAGAGTCGTAATGCCTTCTTAATCAGGCAAGGTTTTCTCACTAGTAAGTTAAGCAAAAAAAGGGGAGCAGCGCTATGGAAAAAGTCGTAATGCCTTCTTAATCAGGCAAGGTTTTCTCACAAGTAAAATAAGAAAAGGGAGGTAAAGAGAGATGGAAAAGAAGTCGTAATGCCTTCTTAATCAGGCAAGGTTTTCTCACGAGAAAAAATAAAAGAAGCAACAGCTTCCTTTCTTAAGAGTCGTAATGCCTTCTTAATCAGGCAAGGTTTTCTCACAACGGGGCCGAGGATTTTCAAAGGACCTCTCTTTGTGAGTCCGTCGTAATGCCTTCTTAATCAGGCAAGGTTTTCTCACAGTAAAATAAGAAAAGGGAGGTAAAGAAATGGAAGTAATGTCGTAATGCCTTCTTAATCAGGCAAGGTTTTCTCACCAAACCCGAGTACTCTGGCTATAGCAGCCCGTAACTACGGGGTCGTAATGCCTTCTTAATCAGGCAAGGTTTTCTCACTGGTGGCTCTATTGAGGTGTGGTTTTGTTCATCGGGCACGACTGTCGTAATGCCTTCTTAATCAGGCAAGGTTTTCTCACATAATAGGTCACTATATGAACGTTTGTCCCGACTGTGCCAGGGGTCGTAATGCCTTCTTAATCAGGCAAGGTTTTCTCACAAGAAATAATTTATTTGTTAAATTACCAGCTCTCATTGAGTCGTAATGCCTTCTTAATCAGGCAAGGTTTTCTCACAAAAGTCGTCTCCGACAAGCCATCCGCTCTCATTGAGTGGGTCGTAATGCCTTCTTAATCAGGCAAGGTTTTCTCACGATGGAAAAGAAAAAAGAGTATTTGGCAAAAGTTAAATTGTCGTAATGCCTTCTTAATCAGGCAAGGTTTTCTCACATGGCGGAAGCCTCGAACTCTGGATTGAGGAAGGAGAGGCAGTCGTAATGCCTTCTTAATCAGGCAAGGTTTTCTCACGAGGAGTATCTCGAGGAGGTCGAAGAGAGCGGGCTTATGTGTCGTAATGCCTTCTTAATCAGGCAAGGTTTTCTCACAGTTGGCTTCAGAAAACAGTATACATATTACTCTGATAATGTCGTAATGCCTTCTTAATCAGGCAAGGTTTTCTCACAGCAGGCTCTAAAAGTGGCGTTATCTAAGAAACTTAGAAGACAGCTCAGGTCAAGGGTCAGCGAAAATTCTCCAAACAGCACCCTTTAAACTCTACTATTTTGCTCAAGAACCACTTGAAACCATTGAAAGCCAACGAATTCCGAAAACGGTCAGGGTTCAAAATAAGCCTTTCCAAAAATAACGATAAATAGGGAAGTTATAAATTTGCGTGAAAATGGGGTACCCCTGACCGGAAAGGCCAGGGGTTTTGGTCAAGTTTGCTTCTCGGCCTGGCGAAACTCTTTGTAGCGCGGGAGATGGAGATTGCTTCGCTCCGCTCGCAATGACCAAAAAAAGAAACTCGCAAGAATAATTAGTGGCCAATTAATTGCAGCACCTATTACCCTATTCAATTTTCAAAGAGCACTTTTAGTTTCTCTCAAATTAGCTTTTTTATCAAGATTTTTTTCATTATTAAGCCCTTTAGGAAAAGCTTTAATTAAGAGTCTGTTTCGCCCCTGATACGGCTAGTAGTGAACACTGAAAGAAAGATTGGAGGCCACGCTAACACCCAACAAAATTTCTTGACAAAAACATGAAAAATTTATAAGACCTTTAGAAAGTTTCAGAGGGTGGAGTTGGTTGCTATTTACTATGAATAAGCAGGATAGACTTGAAAACTTGCGCCAGAGATTTGAAAAGCTCGTTACCGTCAAATTTCACTGCCGAATCATCACTCCTATGTTTTTAGGTGACGCCGAACAAAAGGCGTCGCTGCGCCCGGCGCCGTTTAAAGGGCTTTTGCGCTACTGGTGGCGTGTGGCCGCGGGGAGAAATTTAAAAGACCCTGTAGAACTACTGACGGAAGAAACCAAAATTTTTGGCGGCGGGGGTGAAAAGGCGCAAAAGAGTCTGGTCACCGTGGAGTTGGAGGGAAAGCCTAAAATCATAACTGACCAACGTCTGCCGAGAGTTAGAAATGTCTTTCATCCTGAAGCTGGTCGTCCGGTAAATCCTCTTCTTTACCTGGGCTATGGGCCGGTTACCTGGGATAAAGGATCAAAATACACGCGCTTCTACCTCGCCCCCAAAGAAACCTTTACCCTCAAGCTCACTCTGCCGGCCTCTTTTCTGGAAGATGAATATTTCAAAACCGCTCTCCTTTATCTGTGCGCCTTTGGGGCCATAGGCTCTCGCTCTCGCAACGGCTGGGGAAGCTTTCAGGTGGAGAAAATAGACCCCCCCATTACGGCCAAAATTAAATATTCTTTATGGGGAAAAGGGCTATTCCAAAAAGACTATCCTTTTACTTTAGCAGCCCAAAAAGAAGAAAACCTTATAAAAGCTTTAGTTTGGAAGACCAAAAATCTACGTAAGAACTGGGAAGAGGTCATGAAAGAACTAGCCGAGGTTTACATCTCGGTAAGAACCTCTCTATCTCCAGATGGAACAAAAGACATTGATGAACGTCACCTCCTTGGTTTTCCATTGACAAATCATTATGCCTTTGATGCCCCTAATTGGGGAAAAAATGCCAGACATGCCTCACCTCTGCGTTTGTTCGTGCGTAAAAAGAAAACCGGTTATCAGGGTTTTGTTCTTCATCTCCCCTTTGGGATAAGCAAGGAGATGCGCAAAAACGCCGCTCGAAAAGAATTTTTTACTCCTGATAAACAATTTAAAATCTGGCAAAAGGTTCATCAGCGTTTGGACCAGGCTATGCAGAGGGCAAACATAAATGACTGCCTGTAAAATTCGCAAAGACGAAAACTACTGGCGTGAAAAACTGGCCGCTTTTCTGCACGACCCGCCTGACAAAGCTCTTTCTATCTGGGGTCATGTCAAACGAGCTGAAAAACTGCGGGAAAAAATCTATGTTTCCGCCGATGAAAATTTGCTCTCCAGGGCTGACCAGGTAGCCTCAGGGCTTGACCGCACTTTTTTACCCGAAAGAGAAAGCGGGGGCGAAATAAAATTTCCAGAATATCCCGTTATTACCCACCCTACGGGTAAAACCAGCCCTTTTAACCTGGGCCCTTTTAGTAATTTCAATCTTCAAAATATTTTAAGCCAAATTGAGATATTAATAGCACAGGACAGTAACAATTTCCCAAAACACTATTATTCTTTTGCCCTTTTTCACTATTTTCGGCACGTGCTCCCGTGGCGTCTGGCCCAAACAAATGTAGGCAACCTTGCCTGGCACTGGTGGGGGCTTCCAGCAGACACCCGTTTGCCGGACCATTCCATCTGGCAACACTGCGCGCTGACTTCAGCCCTCTACTCCTGCTACCGGGAGTCGCCCGACACACAAGCAAGTCTTATGGTCTTTAGCCTTACTCCTGTTCAGGACTTCATTGCCCGCTCACGCAAACTTCGCGACTACTGGACCGCCTCATTGATCCTATCCTGGCTAGCCTCAGAAGGTCTCTGGGTGGTCATCTCTCGCTACGGTTCAGACCATATTATCTATCCTGCACCAATAGGCCAGGCCTTAATAGAAGCAAAGCTAGACAAAACTTGTGGCTTTAGCCACTGGACGGCTCGCTATCACCTTGAAGCCAGAGCAGCCACCCTTCCCAATAAGTTTTTGTTTCTTAGCCCGGCAGGCCAGGAAAAAGAAATTGCTGAGCTTATTGAGAAACACATAGAAGAATCCTGGAAGGAACTGGCCAAAAAAGTAAAAGACCTGGTCAAGAAGGAATGTTTTAGTGGGGTATCAGAAGCTTGCCTGAAAAGTTTTGACTATATTTTTGACCGTCAGGCGACTAACTTCTGGGAATTCCACTGGACAGCCGTATCTTTACTTGACGAACATCTTTTAAACCAGAACAGGCCCTTTCTTCCTAAAAATATCGTCCAAAAACTTGAAACTTATCTGGAAGAAGCTCGCCAGATAAATTTTCCATATCTGAGCTTCACCGAAAAGTTTTTTTACCCGGCTTCTTACGATTTTGCGGGGCGCGGTCTTGCCGCGGAAAAACTCTCTCCGAGGGAAATTAGACCGGAAGAACCCGGTATTAAGTGTCATCTCCATACGGACTTTGAAGCTTTAAGGTTTTCCTGTCTGGAATGTAAAAATGATGGGAAAAGCTGTGAACTGAATTCAGGCCGAGGGCCAGACTCCAATCCTAGACCAAGCCGTGACCCATGCTGGCAAAAAATTCGTAAAGAATTCTCTAAGTCAGAATTTAAAGAAACCGAACGTCTTTCAGCTCTAGGGCTTATCAAACGCTTGGCCTCCCGGGCGGTAGATAAAAACCATCCGCTTTACTCTTTCTTTCAAAGGGCCGAGAGCTTCCCTTCCACCACCGAAATAGCCCTGAAAGATTGGCTTGAGCGCGCTGAAAAAGATATAGCTGAACTCGGCCTTTCCCACAAAGATATAGCCGAAATCCTTCACCAGAAGGAAACAAACAACAAGTACGAAATTAAAGACATTTCAAAGCAAGAACAAGAAATACATAAAAAAGTTTTGAAGCTCCTTAAGCGCCGTAAAGAAAAAAATGACGAACCAACCACCTACGACCGTTATTATGCCATTCTCGTTATGGACGGTGACCGGATGGGGAGGCTCCTTTCCGGTGGTTTTGCCGCTCGCTGGCGGGATGTTCTTCATCCGGAAATTATAAGGCGTCTTGAAAACGGCGAAATTGGCTCAAATTTTAAGACCTTCTGGCTAGACTTTCTCAACTGCAAGCGTCTAATTTCCCCGGCCGTCCACGCGGCCATCTCCAAAGCATTATCTGACTTTGCTCTTTATACCGTGCCCTCTATTGTGGCAAGATATCGGGGACGCTTGATTTACGCCGGAGGAGACGATGTTTGCGCCGTCTTTCCCATCTCCAGTGCGCTAAAAGCGGCACGAGAAATAGCCCACGCCTATAACTGGGCTTTTGTAAGATATGGACAGAGGCGAACGGTGGTAAAACGAGACGGAAAAATAGTAGATAATGAATTCCTGACTGGAGAAGTTTCAAAAGCCGAAGATTTGCTTTCGCAAGACCTTCTGCTTCTTCATCTGGGCCCGGGTGAGGAGATTTCCATTTCAGGTGGACTTTTATTTATTCATCACAAATGGCCTCTTCGCGCAGCCCTTGAGCGTGCCCACAGCTTGCTGGAAATAGCTAAAGATCCCGGCCGGAGGGCTCTGGCCCTTGAACTGCAGCGCCGCGCGGGCGAACAGCGCACTTTCGTTGCTGGTTTCAAAGAAAAAATTAGTTTTAACGAAAATGAAGTTTCAGTCTGGGACGCTTTTGAGGCACTAAACAAGGCCTTTGCTTCCCGAAAACTTAGCTCCTCTTTTGCCTACAGGCCGAAAGAACTAGCAGAAGGCCTGGAAGTGTTAAGTGATAATCCTGACGAAATGGCTCGCTTTATTCTTGCCCAGATAAAGACAGGGAAAAAAGAAAACTCATCTCTTTACGAAGAAATTTCTTCCTGGGTAGCCACCGTGCTCCTGGGAGACCGGAGGGGCACTTTAGCCTTTGAAGCCCTGGAAATTGCCAGATTTTTAGGAGAGGCCTGGCGTCGTCATGGGTTTAATTGAACAGTGGCTTGAAATAAAACCACTTGACACGCTTTTTTTCCGCGGCGGAGAGCCTATGGAGGCCGGGGAAACTCACGAAGCGGGAAGACCCATTTTCCCGCCGGCACCGGATACAATTATTGGCGCTTTACGCACCGCTATTTTAGGGCAAAAGGGCATAGACCTAGCGGTCGTAAAAAAACTCGGAAAAGAGCAGGATTTAGACCTGGAAAACCTTCCTTTTTGGGGATCGCCTGCCCGTCCCGGTTTCAGAATTGCTGGCCCTCTTCTTAAGGCTAACGGGATAGTGTTATTTCCCGCCCCAGCCAATTGGTTTTATTCTCAACCTGGATGGGAACCAACCCGTTTCGTCATTTATGAAGCCCGGCCGGATAAAAAAACTGTAAGCGTCAAACTCCCTTTTAATAAAGCACTCTGGGTGGAAAACCCTCCACAAGATATGGAGCGTCTTTCACTAGGGTTCTGGGTAAACAGGAAAGCCCTGGAAAACCAGGAAAAATTTTCTCTTGAGGTAGCCGAATCTATCACGGACATTTCTGAAGAAAAAGCTCTAGCGGTGCCGGTTGAACTTTTATTGAAAACCGAACAAAGGGTGGGTATTGCCAGAGATAACCGTCTTAGAATGGTTAGGACTGGCCATCTCTACGCCACCCACCACCTGCGCCTGGCTAAAGGTGTTTCTCTTGTGGTTGGCCTTGATAAAGCTCTTTGCCCTTCACATTTAAACGAGAAAGGCCTGTTTCAGTTTGGAGGTGAAGGGCGACTGGTCCGCTATCATCTGATAAAAGATAAACCTCAGCTTCCGCAGAAAAATAACGGCCGATGGCTGGCGGTTTCTCTGCTTTCTTTCAGTAGAGCCCGGTCAGCAAGTAATCTGGCCGGTCCTTATGCTTCAGGAAAACTCCTGCGGGTTGGAGGCTTTGATCTGAACTCCGGGTTCCATAAACCTGCACGGACTTTCTTCCCCGTGGGGACTGTATTCTTTGCCGATAAAGACCCAGGGCTTTGCGAACTGATACCTTTTTGAGGAGGACAAATTATGAAGTTTGATAGAATCACCTTTGACCCTTTGGTTATGGGGGGCAAACCTTGTATCAGAGGTATGAGAATAACTGTTGGAATGATAGTGGGCCTTATTGCCTCTGGGGTTAACAAAGAAGAAATTTTAAAACTTTATCCGTATTTAGAACCGGAAGATATAGATCAGGCTTTAGCTTATGCTGCTTGGCGAGCTGAAGAAATAGAAATTTCAGAAGTTGAAAGTAAAAAAGTCGCATGAAGATATTAGTGGATGTCAATCTATCACCTCAGCTGGCATTACTTATAAAAGAGAAAAACTTTGAAGCGCTTCATTGGAGCGAAATTGGAAATTTATCTGCAAAAGACGAAGAAATCTTTAATTGGGCTAAAAAAAATAAATTCATCGTTTTGACTCACGATTTAGATTTTGGTGCTATTTTAGCTGCAACTGAAGCAGACTTCCCTAGCGTTATCCAAGTTAGAACTTTAGATGTAAGGCCTCATATCTTGCTTCCTAAGATCCTATATTTGCTAAACACGTATGAGAAATACCTAACACAGGGGGCTCTCATTGTATTAGATGAAAGAAAGACACGAATAAGGATTTTACCTTTAAATTAGGAGGACAAATTATGCTTTGGGGAGATGAAAAAAGGCTCTGTCTCTTATATGCCCTCACGCCGATTCATGCCGGAGCAGGCCAGGCCTTGAAGGCGGTGGATCTGCCCATTCAGCGCGAGCGCCACACCGCCTGGCCTATGGTACAGGCCTCGGGAGTAAAAGGGACCTTGCGTGATTGGTGCGAGAAGGCCTGGGAGAATAACGGCATAGATAAAGACCTAGTGAAGTATATCTTCGGCCGCGCTGGAGAAGAGGGAGGGAGCTGGGCCGGGGCGGTCACGGTGACCGACGCCAGGCTCCTTCTCTTTCCCGTACGTTCAAACGTAGCCCCATTTGTGCACGTTACTTGCCCGGCAGTGCTCAAGCGGCTGAGGGAAGAACTGTCTCTTCTGGGATTGCAGGACAAATTGTCTGAAAATTATTCCGTAGGTGAAGAGGAATACATAGTGCTTAAGGGCGGGATTTCCGGCGAAATTGTTCTGGAAGACATGGTGGTAAAGCCAAAGCAAACGCAAGAAAAGACAAATTGGCTTCCAAATAACATCCCTGAGGCCGAAAAGATCCTTCTGGTCTCCGACGAGGTATTTGGTTACCTCGTACGCACAGCCACAGAAGTGCAGGCCCATATTGCCATTAAAGACGATACCGGCACAGCCGAAGACGGTTCTTTGCGCTATCAGGAATATCTTCCAGCAGATACAGTGCTCTATTTTCTCGCCTTTTTCTCAGACGAGAGAAGCAAAAGAGACCAATTTAAATCTGCTCAAGAAATAGCTCAGCTCGTTACTGAACACGGAGTAACCACTCACCTCCAGATAGGCGGCGATTTCACTTTGGGTAAAGGAATTTGCAAGGTGAAATGGATAGCTCCCAAAGATTCTCAGGGAGGCGCTAAATGAAGACCAAAGCACAAGAAAGAGCGAAGTTTGCCTATGAAAAGGTAAAAGAGGCCCTTGAGATATTAGGCAAAGGGTCGGCCAAGGAATTCTCGAGCTTTGTCTCCGGGCTTCCGGCCATGATCTTGCAAAACGGCCTTGGGCACACACTGTGTTTTCTCCTGGCCAAGGCGGCAAATCAAAAAGAGAGTAAATATAAAAAAACCGGTAAAGAGGCCAAATATTGGCTTGCTTTTGAGGCTCTGGCTGAATGGCTTAAAAAACAAGATCTTCTTAATTACGACCCTGACAACCCAGCCCAAACTATACACGAGCTCACCCGGAAGAGAGCCCTTGAGTATCTGGCTCTTCAAGAGGAGGCCCTGCGGTTTCTGGAGTGGTTCAAGGTCATGACCAAAATGTTTGTGGAGGAAAAAAGTGCCTGATTGGGGGAAGAAGCCGAAACACGGAGAACAAGGCCGGAAAAGAAAACAATCAATTCCTAAGTACTTTAGCCCTTTATCGGCAGATCATGTAGGAATAATTCAAAATCTCGGCGATAGTTTCAATTTTGGGCTTTATTTCAATAAGTGGCTTTTTACGGAGTGGAAAACCAGGAATAATTTTAAGTTTCCGGAATATCAATTTCAGGCTAGTGGACAGGCTAAAATAGTTCTTAACTACTACGAGAAAGCCTCAAAAGGGGTTAAATCTCTCATTGCAAAAAAACAGAAAGAGATTGAGAACATCTGCAAGGCTTTTCAGATGTTAGGCTATGAGCGAGTATCGAAAACTTATACACTCCAGACATCTTTAATTATCGGCCTGGGTAACGCCCATCCTACCGAGCGCGGATTCACCTTTCACTGGACCCTGGGCATCCCTTACCTCCCTGCTGAAAGCATAAAAGGCGTGGTGCGCCTGGCTTATCTGGTAAATAAAGCCCAAGAAGAGCCAGACTTTTTTGAACACTGGGCTGAAGAAGACGAAAGATTCTGGGAATACCTGGCCAAGCCTTTTGGCCGGGAAGAAAAGGATGGGAAAAGGGCTCGGAGAGGCAAAGTGATCTTTTTTGACGCCTTACCTGTTGAACCCCCGCAGCTTACCTTGGAGATCACCACTTGCCACTACTCTGACTATTACGGTGGCAAGCGCGGCCCTACGGAAGATCAAAACCCAAATCCCCTTCCCTTTCTGGCCGTGGCGACGGGAGCAAAGTTTCGCTTTGTTTTGCTTATGCACGAATCATTGGGAGACAAGGCCAAAGAAAAACTTTTGAAGGCCTTTCACGCTGCCCTCGCCGAACACGGCTTCGGCGCCAAGACGGCCCTGGGACACGGGAGGTTTGTTTATGGCTCTTAAAAAGGGGCTATTAATTTCAATTGGTACGGGAGTTGGAGATACTCCTGAAAGTATTTTAAATGCCATTTCTCTTTCTATTTCTGAAAGGAATCCCAATTTTATTGCTTTTATCGTCTCGGATAAATCTAAGAAAAATGCCCAAATTGTGTGTGAAAACTTGGGAATAGATAAAAAGCATTACAACTTTTTTGAAATATCAAATCCAAATGATTTAGATAAATGTGTCAAAAAAACAAACGAGGCTGTTGATTGGCTTTTAAAACAAAATCTTTCTTCTCATCAGATTATAGCTGATTTTACATCTGGAACGAAACCTATGTCATCTGCTATTGTTTTAGTTGCTTTCCAAAGAAATATTGGTTCTTTAAGCTATGTTCAAGGGGAACGAATAAAAGGTATTGTAAAAAAAGGAACAGAACAAGTTATGTCCTTTAAACCGATAATTTCTAAAATTTACTCAAATATTAACGAAGCCTACAAAAGCTTAAAAATATATCAGTTTGATACTGCTAGTTCTATTATAACAGAATGTCAAGAGTTTAGAGACTTGCTATCAGAAAATCGAAAAAATGAACTAGATTATTTAGAAAATATTATAAAGGCATATCATTCATGGGATTTATTTAAACATCATGAAGCAGAAAAATATTTTTCTAAAGCAGAAACTGCTTTTAAAAAACTAGAAAAAAACGAATTTATTTCTCTTTTTCCAGAAAAGAAAACTCTTAAAAGTCTAAAAATTTTGGGAAATTTCATTTATCAAAACAAGAAAGACAAAATTATCATTGCTGATCTATTAGCAAACGCCAAAAGAAGAATAAAAGAAGGAAAATACGATGATGCCATGGCTAGATTGTATAGAATTTTCGAATTAGTTGGCCAAACTATACTATTTTCAAAGTATGGCCTGAATAGTTCTGATCTAGATTTAGACAAAATTAGGAATTTATTGGGAAGTAAGTTTGAAAAGTGGACAAGTCTCTTACAAAGAGATCCTACTGACAATAAAGTCAAGATAGGTGCTAGAAAAGTCTATGAATTATTGAATGATTTGGGACATAATGTTAGGAAAGAACTAGAATCTTTTAAAACCTTATTAGCTCAAAGAAACAATTCTATTTTAGCTCATGGTTTAAAACCTATTGAAAAAGAGACTGTGGAAAAATTATGGGAAAAAATTTTCGATTTGTGTCAAAAACATTTTGATAACTTTGAAAAAACTTATCAACAACTTATTTTTTCTTGGGATCAGTAATTTCATTATCATAACCTACTATAAAATAACGAGGAACAAATGCTGTTACAAGCATAACCATTTGCCACTAGCCATCTGCCATCTACTATCACCCGGCCCGCTAAACTAGAAGGAACAGGCTTTGAGATTCATACTATTCAAAATTCTTGACTAATTTATGCCGCCACCGTAAATTAGTCGTATGTATATTCCGCGGTTGTTGGAAGAGGTATTTGAAAGGGCTTCCGGTTTCTTTCCCGTAATTCTTTTAACCGGGGCCAGGCAGGTTGGAAAAACTACTCTTATAAAACACTTATTAGAAAAAGAAGGCCTTAAAAGAAACTATGTATCACTTGATGAATTTGGAGCAAGGGCTCTAGCCATAGAAGACCCTGACCTGTTTTTGGAACGATACCCACCACCAGTGGCCATTGATGAGGTTCAATACGCACCGCAACTTTTTGAAAGAATAAAAGTGCTGGTTGACCAGAAAAGAAAGCCCGGGGCATTCTGGCTTACTGGTTCTCAGTATTTTTCACTTATGAAAGGCATTTCAGAAAGCCTTGCTGGAAGAGTGGGAATATTAAATCTTCTAGGCCTATCTCAGGAAGAAGAATTTAAAACCTTAAGGCCAGGACCTTTTTTACCTGAAATTGGTTTTAAAAATACTTTAATCCCCATAAGGCCCCTTGAAGTATTTGAACGTTTAGTAAGGGGTTGTTTCCCTGCTCTGGCAACTTCTAGAGAAATTCATCTGGAAATTTTTTATTCTTCTTACCTTCAAACTTACATTGAAAGGGATATAAGGCAGATATCAAATATAGCCAAATTGATAGAATTTGAGCGTTTTTTAAAGCTCTGTGCGGCACGTATAGGCCAGCTTTTAAATTATTCTGATTTGGCAAGAGATGCGGGAATATCTGTTTCTACAGCCAAAGAATGGATAAACACTTTAGTAGCTTCAAATCAGCTTTTTCTTTTATCCCCTTATTACCGCAATATTTCCAAACGTCAGATAAAAACACCCAAGCTTTATTTTTGGGACACGGGTCTTGCTTGCTATCTAGCCGGATGGCGAGATCCTAAAACCGCTTTTGAAGGTGCCATGTCGGGAGCTTTATTTGAAAACTATGTTCTTGTAGAAATACTTAAAAGTTATTTCAATCGCGGAAAAGAACCAGCTATTTACTTCTGGCGCACTAAAGACGGCCAAGAAGTAGATTTATTAATAGAAGAACAAGGAAAGCTTTATCCTATAGAAATCAAACTAAGCATGCGCCCTAAAAAAGATATGCTCCGTGGTGTTTACGCCTTAAAAAAATATTTCAAAAATATTGGTTCTGGGGCTCTGGTTTGCCTTGTTGAAAAACCCTTTCCTCTGGGAAAGAACTTCTTCGCCCTACCGGTTACCGCTATTTAATTTTTTTAGCTGAAAGCCAGAGGGCTATTGCCCCAAAGGCCACGCTCACGTTTAAGGAACACTTACCACCACGCATAGGAAGCCTGAGCACCAGGTCGCACTCTTTAAGGAGCTCAGGGTCCACACCGCAAAGTTCATTACCAATTACGAGGACCAAGGGAGCTTCTGGTATCTCTATGTCTGGATGCCAGAGAGTGCTACCTTCAGTTTCAAGGCCCCATAAAACAAACCCTTCCTCTTTCAAACGGCGCACTAAGGCCAGGGCATCAGGCTCATAACTCCAGGAAAGCTTTTTTTCAGCGCCAAGGGCGGTTTTAGCCACCCCTTTATGTTCAGGCGTTGGGGTAATGCCGCATATATAAAAATGAGAAAAACCAGCCGCTTCACCAGTGCGCAAAATAGAACCTACGTTCCAGGCACTACGCACATTTTCAAGAATGGCTACACAAGAAGGCTCTATCTTTTGAGGTAAAGTTTCAAAATTATCGGTTTCAAGAGGACGGGTGGTCTTTAGGATTAATTGGCTACCACAGGCCGGACAACTGGTTAATTTTTCAAGAGAAGGGAAGCGGAGACGACAACTTAGACACTGATAAAAAAGACCATTTCTCATGCTATCATGCTAAGTTTTATAAAAAGGACTAATTTCCTTTAAGCATTGGGGGCTTAGCTCCCAAGCCCCCCGTTGCCTATAGGCTTAATTCTAATATTAGGTTTCCGTTTTATTCTCCTCCAAATAAGTGAGTTTAAATCCTTACGATAAACTATTTTAAACACTAAGATTACCGCTTAAGCGGTAATTTTGGTGAAAAGGCTTTGCAAGACCAAGAAACTCTTAACTATATGATAGCATTTTCTAAAATTGTACCGCTTTTGACACGGGTTCCTGGCAAAACCCTTACATCTTTTAAATCACAATGGCTTTCTATAATAGCCTCAGCCTCAATAAAGGTTTTTCCACGCAAGCTTACAAAGGGATAAATAACCACGCCTGGGGCAATCTTTACCTGCCGTTCTATATAGACATGATCCGGGAAAATGAAAGAAACTCCGTTAGCCATAAATTTTTCTCGCAACCGACGTTGGAATATAGCTTCAGCTCTGGCCAATTCAAACTGGCTATTAACTCCCAGTACATCTTCAAAATCGTTCGTTTTAAGCGCGGCTACAGGAAGACCTTTAGTCCGGGCAATTTTTATAACGTCGGTCAAATAATATTCTCCCTGAGCATTGTCATTTTTTACCTGCTTAAGGGCCTCAAAAAGAAAATCTTTTTTAAAGATATATGTACCGCTATTAATTTCTCTAATATTCTTTTCCGCCGGAGAGGCGTCTTTCTCTTCCACTATAGCAGCTAACATTCCCATTTCATCTCTTACAATGCGCCCATAACCTCTTGGTTCAGGAAAATCAGCAGTAAGCACAGTGGCTACGGCATTATTCCTTTGATGTAATTCAACCAAAGAGACAATAGTATCCAGTCGCAAAAGTGGAGTATCTCCACATAAGACCAGAACATCACCTTCAAAATTAGAAAAAATTTGTTCCGTAATTGCCACCGCATGACCCGTACCCAATTGTTCCGCTTGCACGGCAATCTCTACTGCGTAGGAGGAAAGAATTTCTTTAACCCTTTCCTTTTTATAACCTATTACCACTGCTATTTGAGCTGGCTTCAAAGGAAAAACTGTCTCTAAAACATGGATTATTAGAGGCTCTCCTGCTAACAAATGCAAAACTTTAGGAAGGGGAGACTTCATGCGCGTGCCCTTACCGGCCGCTAAAACTATAACCGAAAGCGACATTGTACCCCCCTGAAAAACAAATAAAAGAAAAACAAATAAAAAAGGGGAGGCTTTCGCCTCCCCTTTAAAAAGCAGAAGTTTAAATTACTTAGCCATCTTAGCCTTTTCAGCTACTCGTAAACGTACCAGTGCTCTAGCCAAAGCCGCTTGGGCTCTGGCAATGTCTATTTTTTCAGCTTTAGCCGCTGCTTCCTGAAGACGCTTTTCGGCTCGCTCTTTAGCCTTAAGAGCCCTTTCTACATCAATTTCTTCAGCCTTTTCAGCAGCTTCGCAAAGGAAAGTAATTTTATTACCGCTTACTTCGCAAAAGCCTTCACTAACCGCTAGAAATTCCTGACGCTCATCAACACGGTAGCGAAGCTCACCGATTTTTATAGCCGCCACCATGGGAGCATGGTGAGCCATAACACCAAACTCACCTGCTACACCGGGAGCAGTAACTATATCTACCTCCTCGCTAACCACCAAACGGTTAGGCGTTACTATCTCCAGTAAAATGCGTGCCATTATTAACCTCCAGCAGCCATTTGCTGGGCTTTTTCAACCGCCTCTTCAATAGTACCAACCATGTAAAAAGCCTGTTCAGGCAGATCGTCATGCTTACCTTCAAGAATTTCTTTAAAACCACGGATAGTATCTTCAAGTTTGACGTAACGACCAGGAGTACCAGTAAACTGCTCGGCCACGTGGAATGGCTGAGACAAGAAACGCTGAATCTTACGAGCACGAGCAACGATAATCTTGTCTTCTTCAGAAAGCTCGTCCATACCCAAGATAGCAATGATATCTTGCAGGTCTTTATAGCGCTGAAGCACCTGCTGAACCTGACGAGCCACCTGATAGTGTTCCTCACCTAAAATATTCGGGTCAAGAATTCGGGACTGAGAGTCAAGTGGGTCAACCGCAGGGTAAATACCCAGCTCAGCGATCTGACGGGAAAGAACTACGGTACCGTCAAGGTGAGCAAACGTGGTAGCCGGAGCAGGGTCAGTCAAGTCGTCAGCAGGCACGTAAACACACTGAACTGAAGTAATAGAACCTTTGGTAGTAGAAGTAATTCGCTCCTGAAGGGCACCCAAATCCGTAGCCAAAGTAGGCTGATAACCAACGGCTGAAGGGATACGGCCAAGAAGCGCCGAAACCTCAGAACCCGCCTGAGTAAAACGGAAAATGTTATCAATAAAGAGCAATACATCCTGCCCTTCTTCATCACGGAAATATTCCGCTACGGTAACACCTGTCAAGGCCACACGAGCACGAGCTCCAGGAGGCTCGTTCATCTGACCATAAACTAGAGCGGCCTTGTCAATAACACCGGATTCTTTCATCTCGAGGTAAAGGTCGTTTCCTTCACGAGTACGCTCACCTACTCCACAGAACACAGAAATACCACCGTGCTGCATAGCGATGTTATGAATCATTTCCATCATGATAACGGTCTTTCCGACACCAGCGCCACCGAAGGTGCCCATCTTACCGCCACGAGGGAAGGGAACAAGCAAATCCAGAACCTTAATACCAGTTTCTAGAACTTTAATAGATACGTCTTGTTCGGTAAAAGCTGGAGCAGGACGGTGAATGGGAAGAGTATTATCAGCCTGAATAGGACCCGCCTCGTCAACGGGATCTCCTACTACATTCATAATACGACCCAACACCGGTTTGCCTACTGGCACCCTAATTGGCGAACCAGTAGCCCATACCTCCTGGCCACGATAAAGACCGTCGGTATTATCCATAGCAATAGTACGCACAACGTTATCACCTAAGTGCTGCGCGACCTCTAGCACCAAGTTCCACTCACGATCGTCAATCACCGGGTTAGTAACTCTTAAAGCCTCCAAAATCGCCGGCACTTTTCCAGGAGGGAACTCCACGTCAACTACCGGACCCATTACTTGAACTACTTTTCCTATAATTTTTTCTTCGGCCATATTGCCTCGTCCTCCTTAGGCTAAACTTTGCTTGCTATATTTATCCTTTAAGGGCTTCTGCACCGCCCACTATATCCATAAGTTCTTTGGTAATAGCTGCCTGACGAGTCTTGTTGAAAAGAAGAGTAAGACTCTGAACCATATCTCCACAAGCACGGTTAGCATTGTCCATAGCAGTCATACGAGCAGCCTGCTCACTCACTGCCGTCTCAAGCATAGCAGCCATTACGCGAGTGTTAATATAAAGCGGCAAGATCTGTGCAAATAATTCTTCAGGCTCGGGCTCATATATATAAGAACCACTAATTTTAGGGGCCTCTGTTTCAACTGCTTCTTCTTTTTCTACGGCTATGGGCAAGAGACGTTCAGTTTTTGGAATTTGCCTGACTACATTTACAAAATAGCCGTAAATAATATAAGTTTCGTCAACAGCTTTATCTATAAAAGCCTGCATAGCATCACGGGCCACGGCTCGTGCATTAAACATCTCTACCCGGCCCATAATATCTTCATAAGCCTGTCTAACCAAGCCAGTCTTACTAAAATATTGCGAGCCTTTTTTACCCACACAAATAAGCGAGATTTCTCTCCCTTTTGCTTTCTGTTCCCGAATCAGCTTTTCACAAGCATTGATAAGGTTGGCATTAAAAGCCCCACAAAGACCTCTATCCGCCGTCACTAAAATAATTTCTACCTTTTTAACCTCACGAACCTGCATTAATTCAAATTGGGCCGGATTAACCGCTCCTGAAGAAGCCAGGTCAGTAATAACCTCTTGAAATTTGGTGGCGTACGGACGAAACTGCTCTACTCTTTCTTGCGCTCCACGTAATTTAGCCGCCGCCACCATGTTCATGGCCTTGGTAATCTGGCCAATCTTTTTAACCGCTTCTATCTTTCTCTTGATATCCCTTAAGTTAGGCATCTCTCCTCACCTTCTATCTATATCTTTACGGTACCGGTACAGGTTCAACGTTATGACGAGTCTTAAATTCTTCGTTAAATTCTTTAAACGCTGCTTTCATTTTTTCTTCAAGTTCAGGACTAATTTCTTTCTTCTCTTTGATTTCCGTATAAATCTCAGGATATCTTGATTCTATGAATTCATAGAGCTCACGCTCATAATCAGGCAGAACATCAAGTGGCATTTCATCTAAAAAGCCTCGTGTTCCAGCAAAAAGTATGCAAACTTGTTTTTCTACCGGTAGTGGTTGATATTGAGGTTGTTTAAGGATTTCTGTCAAACGAGCACCACGATGAAGAATTCGCTGGGTAGCACGGTCAAGCTCAGAACCAAACTGGGCAAAAGCCGCCAGCTCACGATACTGGGCAAGTTCTAGACGAAGCCTACCAGCCACCTGTTTCATGGCTTTAATCTGAGCGGCACCACCAACGCGAGAAACCGAAAGACCTACGTTAATAGCCGGACGAATACCGGCAAAGAAAAGGCTCGGTTCAAGATAAACCTGGCCATCAGTAATAGAGATAACGTTAGTAGGAATATAAGCCGACACGTCACCCTGAAGCGTTTCAATAATAGGCAAAGCGGTAAGAGAACCCGCTCCATAATTGTCATGAAGCTTAGCCGCACGCTCAAGCAAACGAGAGTGGTTATAAAAGATGTCACCAGGATAAGCCTCACGTCCAGGAGGACGACGAAGAAGCAAGGACACTTCACGATAGGCGTTAGCCTGTTTGGAAAGGTCGTCATAAACAATCAATGCGTGACGCCCACTATCTCTAAAATATTCTCCCATAGCGCAACCGGCGTAAGGAGCAATATATTGAAGAGTAGCAGGGTCAGAGGCACAGGCCGCTACTACGGTAGTATATTCCATAGCCCCGTAACGACGAAGAACTTCAACTGTTTGGGCCACCGCAGCTTTTTTCAAACCAGAAGCTACGTAGATACAGTAAATATCACTGTCTTTCTGGTTGATAATAGCGTCGATACCAATGGCTGTCTTACCAGTCTGACGGTCACCGATGATAAGCTCACGCTGACCGCGGCCAATAGGGGTCATAGCGTCAATTGCCTTAAGCCCGGTATACATAGGCTCATGCACCGGCTTACGCGCAATAATACCTGGGGCCTTGACTTCTATGCGGCGGAATTCTTTAGACTGAATGGGCCCCTTACCATCTAAAGGACGACCAAGTGGATCTACCACGCGGCCAAGAACAGCTTCACCAACAGGAACTTCCGCAATTCGGCCCGTACGTTTAGCAATATCGCCCTCTTTAATCTTACTGGCGTCACCCATAATAGGCACACCCACGTTATCGAACTCCAAGTTAAGGGCGATTCCCATTTCCCCACCGGGAAACTCGATAAGTTCCATGGCCTGGCAATTACGCAAGCCGTAAACACGGGCAATACCGTCACCGATGGAGATAACTACCCCCATCTCGTCAAGGTCTACTTTTTTCTCATACTCTTCAATGCGTTTTTTAATAAGATCGCTGATTTCTTCTACTCTTATCCCTTGCATGTTAGGACACCTCACCCCTTATAATGGATTCTTTAAATTTTTCTAACTGGGCCCGAACAGTTCCGTCGAGCACCAGGTCTCCTACCCGAACCCTAACACCTCCCAAGATTTCAGGGTCTTGAACCACATTCAATATTACTTGACGGCCAATCTTTTTAGACAGTGCCTCCGCCAAGGCCTTTTGCATCTCTTCATCAAGCTCCGTGGCTACTCGCACTTCTGCTCTGGCAATACCCATTTCTTCATCTAGAAGTTGCTGATAAGTCTTTACAATATCCTGAATAAAGTGAATACGGCGTTTTTCCACCAATAGCCTCAAAAATTTGGCCACCCCTTCATCAACGGCCAAACCTTTAATAATCTCTTCTATAACTTCCATCTTAAGGTCTGGCGGATAAATGGGGCTTTCTAAAGCCTCTAAAATGTCCGGCTGGGAGGCCAAAAAGTCAGCTACTTTTTTTAATTCTTCGCCATATTCTTTGACCTTCCCAAGATCCTTAGCCGCCGCAAACAAACCCCGTGCATACTTTAAGGCTACTATTGTCCTAAGCACTAGTGCACCACCCTTTCAATAAATTCTTTAACTAAGCGTTTTTGATCTTCAGGGGTAATTTTTTCCCTGATGATTTGCTCAGCCATTTTAACGGAAAGCTCAGCTACTTCCTTACGCAGCTCCTCACGAGCCTTTTCAAGTTCCTGTTGAACATAAAACTCAGCCTGTTGCTTAATACGCTCCGCGGTCTCGTAAGCCTCTTTAATAATCCTCTCTTTTTCTTTCTCTCCTTGCTCGATAAAGGCTTCCATAATTTTTCTGGCCTCTTCTTCTAGCGTAGCAAGTTTAGCTTCATATTCTTTGTACTTACGCTCGGCCTCTGCCCTCTTATCTGTAAGTTCTTTATATTCACCCTCAATACGCTCACGGCGAGAGCGAAACATATTCACTATAGGCTCACGCCCAAACTTAACCAAAATAATAACAAGAGCAATAAAGTTGACTGTCCACCAAAGAAGATCCTTCAACTGACGGCTGGTAACATGAGGCTTAACCTCGTGAGAAACCGCCCCATGACCACCTGCTTCTCCCTGAGCTGCTACTTCATGAGTAGTTGGAGCATTGTGGCCTTCTTCTACAGCCCAAACCGGACTCGCTACCCCTACAAAAAAGAAAAGTAAAAATAAAACAGGCCAGATCCGGCGCATTATAAAGACCTCCCTAAAAGTTTCTGAGCAATAGCTACCGCAAAAGTTTCTACCTGAGATTGCAAAGCTTGACGCACTTGTTGAAGCTGCTGGGCCAGCTGAGAAAGAGTCTTTTGTTTGAGTTCTTCGGCTTCTTTATTAGCTGCTTCCAAAATCTTCTTTTCTTCAGCTTTAGCCAGTTGCTTGAGCTCCTCTTTTTTGCGATTAGCCTCAAGACGGGCTTCCTGGAGACGCTGTTGATATTGCTTGAGAGCCTCTTCGGCTCCCTTGGTAAAACGTTCTATATCAGAACGTAAACCGTCAAACTTTTCTTTACGTTCTTTGAAAATCTGCATTACAGGTTTGATAAAGATAACATTCAAAATAGCCGTCAAAATCAGCGCTT
This sequence comes from Thermodesulfatator indicus DSM 15286, assembly GCF_000217795.1. Lineage (NCBI taxonomy): Bacteria > Pseudomonadati > Thermodesulfobacteriota > Thermodesulfobacteria > Thermodesulfobacteriales > Thermodesulfatatoraceae > Thermodesulfatator > Thermodesulfatator indicus. Next base: position 1,391,473 of record NC_015681.1, on the reverse strand, counting down.
CTACTATCTGAATAAAAAGCGTGATATCGAACTTTAGCATCGACCAAACCCCTTTTCCGTGATTTTTATCTCATTCATGTTGGCGCTTTTACATCATTTCATTTTTGGTGTCAAACCTTTTTTACAGGTTAAAGACGGCGATTCTAGGCAAATATTTGAAAAATTAAGGCTAAAATTCCTTATCGAAACGAATAACGCTTGCGCGAGGCACTTAACACTATCCCAAGAGCTGCCATGTTTACCAAGATCGAAGAACCACCGTAGCTTAAAAAAGGCAAAGGCACACTGGCTATAGGCAAAATATGTATAATTCCACCGATATTAATTAAAGCCTCCAAAAAAAACATTATACCTATACCGTAACACAAGTATTTTCCAAAAGAATCCCTCACTTGAGTGGCAATTTTAAGAACTTGGCAAACTAAAATTCCAAAAGCTATGACCACTAAGGAAGCACCGATAAACCCCCATTCTTCAGCCCAAACAGCAAAGGCCAAATCGGTATGTTTCTCTGGGAGATAATTTAGACGACTTGAAAGACCTTCTTTAAAGCCAAGGCCCTTAATTCCTCCAGAACCAACGGCTATAAGAGCCTGAATAACCTGATAACCTCGACTAAGGGCGAAGGCTTCCGGATTAATAAAGGCTTCGACTCTTGCCCTCTGGTATGGTTTTAAAAGGTTCCAAAGATGTGGGCCAACTATTATTCCAAGGGCTATGGCCAAAGCTGCCCCAAAAATCAGGAGGCGTTTAGGCACTCCGGCAACCAGAACAAAAGAAATGTAAATAGATGACAAGATTAATCCCTGATCAAGGTCTCCCACAGCCACTAAAAGAATCAAGGGACAGGCAAAAAAAGTAAGCCATCCAAATGTTTTCAGGTCTAAGTTCAGTTTGTCATACTTATGCAAAATAGAAGCAGATATAAATATCAAAGCAAGTTTGGCAAATTCTGAAGGCTGAAGGCTAAAAAATTTTAATTTCAGCCAGCGTTGGTGATGATGAAAAGCCAGGAAGAGTAATAATCCCGCCACCACTATATAAAAAGCTAGTATAATTTTTTCCGAAAGGATTTTTTGATAATCGCTTAAAGCCAGGCCAAAAAGAATAATCCATCCCAAGCTAAACCATAGTAATTGCTTTTTAAACATAATTCCAGAAGAAGCACTAGCCTGATTAAGCACACCAGCCTCAACTAAAAACAAAGTCGTTAATATCAGAGGCCAATAGAGACCTTTAAAGGCTTGATTTTTCATGTTGTAGGCCATTTCCCTTCAAAATAAAATTTCAAAAATTTCCCGGCTATAGGCGCAGCGGCGCTGCCTCCATGCCCTCCGTGTTCTACAAAAACTACGATAACTATCTCGGGATTTTTGGCTGGAGCAAAAGCCATAAACCAGGCATGATCTCTTTTAAGGTAAGACAAATCCTCACTCTTTACTCGTTTTTTCATGCCGATAACTTGAGCAGTTCCCGTTTTTCCTCCAACAGTAACATCTTTTAATTTGGATGCTTTTCCAGTGGCTTCTTTACCATTTACTGCTAATACCATTCCTTCTTTCAGTAATTTCAGAGTTCGCTTTTTAGCCGGAAGCTTCCCCTCGATAACCGGTGAAAATTCTTTCAAAACTTCTCCATATGGATCCAAAATTTGAGACACATACCAAGGTCTATAAATAACTCCTCCATCAACTACTGAAGTCAAAAATTTACCCAGTTGCAGGGGGGTCACTCTTAAAGCTCCCTGACCTATAGCTACGTTTAAAGTCTCACCTTTTTGCCATGGAACTTTAAAAACCTTGAGTTTCCAGGCTTTATCAGGCACAAGGCCTGACTTTTCTCCTGGAAAACCTAGGCCTGTTCGCTTACCAAAGCCTGCGGCTCTGGCATATCTAGCTATGTTCTCGATACCAAGTTCTTCGCCCAGCTTGTAAAAATAAACGTCACAGGAAACTTCAATAGCCTTGAGTAGATCTACTTTGCCATGGCCCCAGGAACGCCAACACCTGAAAATTCTTCGCCCCAGACGATAATACCCAGGACAAAAAACCGTTTCTTGAGGAGTTATGACTTTTTCTTCAAGGCCTGCCATGGCCGTCAAAATCTTAAAAGTAGAACCTGGATGATAAGACAAAACTGCCTTATTGAGCAAGGGATGATGAATATTTTTAGTAATCTTTTGCCATTCTTTAGAGGAAAAACCCTCAATAAATTTATTAGGGTCAACACCTGGAGCACTGGTCATGGCAAGTAGCCTGCCATCACGAGGATTAAAAACTACTATGGCTCCTGATTTTCCTTTAAGTAAATCATAAGCTACTTCCAAAAAAGTGCTATCTACCGTAAGGACAAGGCTTTCTCCGATAGTAGGTTCTTCTACGGCTACAATCTTTTTTATACGGCCTTTGGCATCTACTTCTACTAGCTCCCGACCTTTTTTACCCCTAAGGATATCTTCGTATTGGGCTTCGATACCAGCTCTTCCAATAAAATCATCGGCCTCGTAACCTTTAGAGGCTAGTTTTTTTAGATCCATCGCATTTAGTCGAGAAACATAACCTATCAAGTGGAAAGCTTTCTCTCCTAGGGGATAATAGCGCTTGGGCTCCACCTGAATTTCAACTCCAGGGAGAAAATATTCTCTGGCCTCGATACGGGCTACCAAGTTTCGATCAAGATCGGTCTTTAAAGGAACTTTTTCAGCTGGATATTTTTTGCAAGCAATTATATAGTTTTGTTTTAAAGAGGGAAAATCTTCTCCCATGATTTGGGCCAATTTCTTTAAGATTTTATCTCCTTCAGGGCCTCTAACTAGCTTTCTATCAAGCAAAAGGGTGTAAGAAGGTATATTTCCTGCTAAAAGGACACCTCGTCGGTCATAAATATTTCCCCTAGGGGCTTTTAAGGTGATAACCTTCAAACTTCTTTTAAGGGCTACTTTTCTGTAATAATCGCCTTTAATGACTTGTAAAAAAAAGAGTTTCAAAAGTAAGATAAGGAAAAAGAACCCTACTAATAGAGTGACGATACGAATCCGCTTGTTAAAGGGATCTTCTTCAGGACTTTGAATGGGTTGATAGTTCAAAAACATTTTTCACAAAAGAAACCTGACAAAAACTCCAACAAAAAATTCCCCAAATTAGAGTACCAAAAACATATTTTAAAATAACCAGCCAGTATCCTTCTGGCAAAGGGACTTCAAATAAAGCTGGGAAAAGAAGAAGCCTTGCCCCTTCTCCTAAGATTACCACTACAATTAGAGATAAAAAGGCTGGTAAAAACCCCCTTAAAGCGAGCTTCCTGTAAAATTGTAAAAAACAAAAAAGGGCTAAAAAATAGGAAAAGACCGTGGGACCAGGCACTACACTAGAAAAAACATCCAAAAAAAGAGCCGTTAAAAACACTCCAAACCAATAATAGCCTGGTTTAATTTTCCAAAAATAAAAGCCTAAAAGTACTGGGAGGAAAGGATCAAAAGGGATAGTTATTCCCATAAAACTAAAAAACTGGTAAAGCCAGAGAAGGCCTAAAATAGTGATATAAAAAATAAAAGTTCTCATTTTAGCTTAACTTTTCTAAGTACTATAACTTCTTCTATTTTTTCTAAATTCACTGCGGGTTTTACTTCTATGGGTTTAAATAGACCTTTACTTCGCCCTACTCTTATGCGACTCACATACCCCAACAGTAATCCTTTGGGGAATAAGGCATCAAACCCAGAAGTAATCACTACATCGTTTTTGCGTACGTCAGCTTCGGCAGAAACATAATCTAAAAAACACTTTCCTTTTCCTCGGCCTCGCAAAAGGCCTCTTTCTCTAGATCGCTGGATTAGAGCATCTACGGCTGAAGAGGGATCAGTAATAAGCAAAACTTTGGCATAATTTTCCTCAACCCCTATAACCTGCCCTACCACTCCAGCTGGCCCAAAAGGGGTTTTCCCAAGGACTGGCATTTCTGGAAGTATCCCGGCCTTAAGCCCCTGGTCAATAATAATTACTCCTTGCCAGCTACTTATTGGCCGTCCTATAACTCTAGCAACTACGGGTGAAGAGGTTTCAAATTGATTAAGAATGCCTGAAAGCTTTCTCAGACGTTCATTTTCGAGACGCGCTTCCTGAGCCTTGGCAAGTTCAGCTTCAAGGTAAGCTACTCTTTGACGCAAAAGTTCATTTTCTTTTTCAACTCCTACTAAAAAGAGATAATGATCAAGCAATCGACGCAAACCCAAACCACTGAAAGCTGCACTTTTACTAACAGGACCGCCAATCTTTAGCGCCAGACGTTCTCCGTAAGAAAGCTTTTTGAGGTCTTTTAAGCCACCAAAAAGCAAAAATAGTCCAACCACTACTAAGAGCAGAAAAAATAAGATACGAGTGATTTTGGACAAAAAATATCTTGAAAACACCGATTAGCGTAACATTATCTCTCTTAAAATATGGAGGTTATCAAGGGCCTTACCTGAACCTAAAACCACTGAACATAGTGGATCTTCAGCTACTATAACCGGAAGATCAGTTTCTTCTCTTATCAAGCGGTCAAGATTCTTTAAAAGAGCCCCGCCTCCAGTCAAAACAATCCCTTTATCTACAATATCCGCCGCAAGCTCCGGTGGAGTTTGCTCCAAAGCGTCCTTTATAGTTTCTACAATGACATCAACCTGTTCCTGAATGGCTTCCCTTACTTCTTCAGCATTTATGGTGACTGTTTTAGGAATACCAGTTATCAGGTCTCGCCCTTTTATTTCAATGGTTTCGTAGGGAGGTTCTGGTAGAACGTTTCCTATTTCTATTTTGATTTGCTCGGCGGTATGGTCACCGATTAAGAGGTTATATTTTCGTTTGATATAATTCATGATGGCTTCGTCCATCTTGTCTCCGGCTACCCGCACAGAATTGCAATAAACAATGCCTGCCAGAGAGATTACCGCTACTTCTGTAGTACCTCCGCCTATATCAACCACCATGTTGGCGGTAGGTTCCGTAATCGGGAGACCGGCACCAATAGCCGCGGCCATAGGTTCTTCTATAAGATATACCTCACGGGCTCCAGCTGACTCAGCTGACTCCTGCACCGCCCTACGCTCAACCTGAGTAATTCCTGAAGGCACACTAACAATAACTCTGGGCCTGACAAAAACCCGCCTGTTGTGGACCTTTTCGATGAAATACCGCAGCATAGCTTCAGCAATCTCAAAATCAGCGATAACACCATCTTTCAAAGGGCGAATAGCCCGAATATTTCCGGGAGTGCGACCAAGCATCCTTTTGGCCTCTTGGCCTACAGCTAAAACCCTTTTTCCTCTAGTATCAAGACGAACAGCTACCACCGAAGGCTCGCGCAACACTATGCCTTTTCCCTTCACAAACACGAGAGTGTTTGCTGTACCAAGGTCAACAGCCAAATCTGTGGAAAACAACCCCGCTAAAGAACGAAACATAGATCACAAAACCCCTCTCAAATTTTGCCTTCAAGTTACCAAATTGCCCCTTTACTGACAAGGAAGGGTCTCTTATTTTCCTGGATAGGGAAAAAATAAAAGGAGGCCTTTTATGATTAGAATGCCCGCAGTAGCTGGCCGCTTCTACGAAGCCAATCCCGAACTTTTACGTAAAGAAATAGAAGCTTATTTAGATCCTACAGCGCCCAAGGAACCCGCTATTGGCGCTGTTTGTCCCCATGCTGGTTATATGTTTTCAGGACACGTGGCTGGTGCTGTGTACAGCCGACTTATAATTCCTGACACGGTAGTAATTCTCGGGCCAAACCACACAGGACTCGGCCATCCGGCAGCTATCATGGCAAAAGGTGCGTGGCAAATGCCTTTTGGGACCGTGCCCATAGAAGAAAAATTAGCCGCTTTTATTCTGCAAGAAAGCCAGGTTCTTTCTCATGACGTAGAGGCCCACCTGTACGAACATTCTTTAGAAGTTCAGGTACCCTTTCTTCAGTATTTGAATCCTAATGTCGCTATTGTACCTATCTGTCTCTCCCATCTACCTTATGAAGCTTTAGAAGACATAGGATTGGCCGTAGCCAAAGGTATTGCCGCTTACGGAGGTCCTGTTCTTATAGTAGCTAGCACAGACATGAGTCATTATGTACCTTTAGAAGTTGCTAAACAAAAAGATGCTCTGGCCATAGAAAAAATTATCGAATTGGACGCCGTGGGACTTATAGAGGTAGTAACCAGAGAAAAAATCAGCATGTGTGGGGTATTTCCTACGGCAACAAGCTTGATAGCTGCAAGGGCATTGGGAGCCAAAGGAGCCGAACTTGTAAAATATGCTACTTCTGGAGAAATATCAGGAGATTTTTATCAGGTAGTAGGTTACGCTGGACTCATTATACGTTAAAATAGAGCCACAAAAAACGGGGGCTCTTAATGAGTGCAGTAAAAACCAGGTTTCCTCCCAGTCCTACAGGGCATCTTCATCTTGGCGGAGCAAGAACAGCTCTTTTTAACTGGCTTTTTGCCAAACATCATGGAGGGGCTTTTCTCCTCCGCTTCGAAGATACTGACCGCGAGAGATCTAAGCAGGAATATGTTGATTCCATAAAAGAGGCCCTTGAGTGGCTGGAACTTTTTTGGGATGAAGGGCCTTATTTTCAAACTCAGCGTTTAGAGATATATGCCGATTACGCACAAAAATTATTCAAAGAAGGTAAGGCCTATTACTGTGAATGCTCGCCTGAAGTGCTCGAAGAAAAAAGAAAAAAGGCCCTAGCTGAAGGGCGTAAACCTAAATATGACGGCACATGTCGTGAAAAAGGGTTGGGGCCCGGCCCCGGCAGGGTACTGCGCTTTAAGTGCCCCCAGACAGGCACCACCGTAGTGGAAGACCTTATTCGAGGGGCTGTAGCCTTTGAAAACCAAGAACTTGATGATTTTGTCTTGGTTCGCCCCGATGGCATCCCCACCTATCAGTTTGCCGTTGTTATTGACGACCTGACCATGGGTATAACCCATGTAATTAGGGGAGATGATCATCTTTCAAATACTCCAAAGCAAATCCTTCTCTTTGAAGCCTTAGGGGCCACGCCTCCCAAGTATGCCCATGTACCTATGATTCTTGGCCCAGACGGTAGCAGGCTTTCTAAACGCCACGGAGCACTTTCAATTTTGGCCTATCGCGATGAAGGATATCTAGCCCAGGCCATGCGCAATTATCTGGTCCGCCTTGGCTGGTCCTATGGTGACCAGGAAATTTTCACTCTTGAAGAAATGATTGAAAAATTTGATCTTTCTCGAGTCTCCAAGTCTCCAGCCCGCTTTGACCCTGACAAACTACTAGCCTTAAACGCCCACTATATTCGTCAGGAAGATACTGAGCGCCTAGCGGAGATGGTGTTACCCTTTCTCCTCCGTTTGGGCATAAAAATTGATAATCCGAAAGACGAAAAATTCTTAAAAGCTGTTGAATCAGTTAAACCCCGCGCTCGAACCTTAAAAGAAATGGCTGAAATGATGGCATTTTATTTCGTCCCTGAGGTAGAATATGAAGAAAAAGCTGCTCGGAAGTTCCTGAAACCAGATATTCTTCCAGTGCTTGAGGAGCTTCTTGATGCCCTTAAAAATATGCCTGCTTTTGAAGAAAAGGCCTTAGAAGACCTTTTCCGAGGCCTTGCCGAAAAACACCAGCTCAAGTTAAAACACGTGGCCCAGCCAGTAAGAGTAGCCCTTACCGGACGCACAGTGAGCCCAGGCCTTTTTGAAATAATGGATATTTTAGGAAAAGAAACCGTTATCAAAAGGCTTGAAAAAGCCTTACAACATATACGGGAGGCTTCTTAATGGGCGAGATTATTGCAATTGTTTTGGTAATAGTAGCCTGGATAGTTATTAACAGAGTTATACTTCCTAAATTAGGAGTGCTAACATGAATATCGCCTTCCTGTTCGCTTGATAAGCGAGAATCAAAAAATAAAAAATAATTTTGTCACTGCGAGCTCATACAGACGAAGCTATCTCTTAATTAATGCATTTTGTAAAAATCATAAGAAATATTTTTTAAGCCTTAAGTCTTCGTTAATAACATGATCCAGGAGCCAATCTTTTAAAAACTCAAGCAAGTCAAACTTAGTAACTTTTCCTTTATCAAAGGCATCTTTGAAGTTGAATACTTCCATGACCAATCGTTCGTGTTCTTTTTGGTGAGCCTCAAGCTCAGGATAATTAATTGTTCGCATTACTTCTTCTTCATCTGTAAAATGCCTTTCAGCATAATTAATCAATTTAATCAAAATAGCGTCAATGACCGGCTTAGGACACTGCTCAGAGACTTTCTGAATCATAAAATTGACAAGATGAACTAATTCTTGGTGCTGCCTGTCAATTAGACAATGACCGACACAATAACAGGGCTTCCATAATATGGCTTCCATCTTGGCCTCCTATAAAACCCGCCCCGATACCCAGATACCTATTAAATGTTTCGGCTTTTACTAGCTTTTTTCTTTAATTTTTAGTTATTCTAACTTAAATAAATTTTTCGTTTTTCCTAGATTTCCGCTTATGTAGGGATCTTGAAAAGTATCAGGCCCTAAACGTTGACAATTAATTTTCAAGAGATATGTTCTTTTTATCCTCTAAAGGAGGCGCGTTATGGATTTTGAAGCCGTAATTGGCCTAGAAGTACACGCCCAGCTTCTTACTAAAAGCAAGATTTTTTGTACCTGTTCCACGGAGTTCGGGGCAGCCCCGAACTCTCACGTCTGCCCCGTTTGTTGCGGCATGCCTGGAACTTTGCCGGTGTTGAATAAACGAGTGGTAGATTTTGCCATAAAATTGGCTCTAGCCACCAACGCCAGGATAAATCCAGTCTCTGTTTTTGCCCGCAAAAACTATTTTTATCCAGATCTACCCAAAGGTTACCAGATTTCCCAGTATGAACTGCCGCTGGCTGAAGGTGGTTACATAGAGATAGAAGTTAACGGCTCTAAAAAAAAGATTGGCTTAGTGCGCATTCACATGGAAGAAGACGCCGGCAAATTAATCCACGATGAAACACGCCCTGTTTCCTATGTTGACTTAAACCGCACCGGCGTGCCTCTACTTGAGATTGTAAGTGAGCCTGATATGCGCTCACCAGAAGAGGCCGTGGCCTATCTTAAAAAGCTTCGTTCTATTCTCCGCTATCTTGAAATATGCGATGGCAACATGGAAGAAGGCAGCCTTCGCTGTGACGCCAATATCTCGGTACGCCCCAAGGGTAGTGATACCTTTGGCACCAAAGTTGAGCTTAAAAACATGAACTCCTTTAAACATGTGCAAAAAGCCCTTGAATATGAAATAAAGCGCCAGATTGCCTTAATCCTTGACGGCAAAGAGGTAGTTCAGGAAACAAGGCTCTTTGACGTTTCCCGTGGAATCACTCAATCCATGAGGGGCAAAGAAGAGGCCCATGATTACCGCTATTTCCCTGATCCAGACTTAGTGCCCATTGAGATTACCGAAAGCTGGATAGAAGAAATTGCTGAAACCTTACCCGAGCTTCCCGACGCCAAAAAAGAGCGCTTTATTAAAGAATACAACCTGCCAGAGTATGACGCCGAAATTATTACCTCTTCGCGAAAGTTAGCTGAGTTCTACGAAGCCTGCGTTAAAGCTTTTCCCAAGCCCAAACTCGTAAGCAACTGGATAATGACTGAAGTCTTAAGAGAACTAAATAAAGAAGGCAAAGAGATAGACGAAACAGCGCTTACTCCGGAGAATTTCGTCAAGCTTTTAAAGCTCCTTGATGAGGGTGTAATAAGCTCCCCGGTGGCTAAAAAGATATTCCCCGAGGTGTACAAAGGAGCTGACCCGCAAAAAATAGTTGAAGAAAAGGGCCTTAAACAGGAAAGTGATGAAGCCGCCCTAGAAGCCATCTGCCAGAAGATACTTGAAGCCAATCCCAAAGAAGTAGAAAAATATCGTCAGGGCAAAAAGAACGTCATCGGCTTTTTTGTGGGCCAGGTTATGAGGGAGACGAAAGGCAAGGCCAATCCCAAGGTGGTGAACCAGATACTTACCCGCTTACTGGAGCAATAGCATGCCTGAGTATCTTCCACCTAATCTTGATATAATTCGGCCCATTTTATGGGATAGTCGTGGGCTGCGTTTGCTTGACCAGCGCCTTCTTCCCTGGCGAGAAAAATATTTGCGCCTGCGCACTCCTCGGGAGGTAAAAAAGGCCATAAAAGACATGGTGGTCAGAGGGGCTCCGGCCATAGGTATTACCGGAGCCATAGGTTTAGTGCTGGGGGCAGAAAAGATAAAGGCCAGAAGCAAGCGAGATTTTTTAGCCAAGCTTAAAAGAATAGGCGAAAGTCTTAAAAAAGCCCGTCCCACCGCGGTAAATCTTTCCTGGGCCATTGACCGCCTGCTCCAAAAAGCCAACGAAGCTGACGTGTCTCAAGACGAAATAGTAGAAGTTTTGCGTGCCGAGGCCTTAAAAATCTGGGAAGAAGACATTGAAGCCAACAAGGCCATGGGGCGTCTGGGAGCAGAACTTATACCCGACGAAGCCACCATACTTACCCATTGTAATGCCGGGGCCTTGGCCACTGGAGGTTACGGCACGGCTATAGGAGTCATAAGAGCGGCCCACGAAGCCGGTAAAAAAATAAAGGTTCTGGCCGATGAGACGCGCCCCTGGCTTCAGGGAGCACGCCTTACCGCCTGGGAACTAAAAAAAGTAGATATTCCGGTAGAAGTTATCCCTGACGTAGCCGCAGGCTTTCTTATGGCTCAGGGGAAAATCCAGGTCATAGTCGTAGGAGCTGACCGCATAGCCGTCAATGGTGATGTAGCTAATAAAATCGGCACCTATTCTTTGGCTGTGCTTGCTAAAGAAAATAACATACCTTTTTACGTAGCCGCGCCTCTTTCCACTATTGATCTCGCCACTCCAGGCGGCCAGGAGATACCCATTGAATGGCGTGACCCCAAAGAGGTTTTATGCTGTGCTAAGAGAAGAATTGCTCCCAAAGGGGTCTCAGCCCTAAACCCGGCCTTTGATATAACGCCTTCTCCATATATTTCAGCCATCATCACGGAAAAAAGCGTGGTCCGTGCGCCTTATACAAAAGGCCTTAAATCCCTTTTTGAGGTGTAAGAATGGACTTATTGGCCCTCGCTAAGGCTTCAGCTCTGGCAGCAGGAAGGCTTCAGCGAGAATTTTTTGATAAAGAGGTTGAGGTTCGTCACAAGGGCGAAATTGACCTGGTAACCGAAATAGATATAAAAAGTGAAAAGCTAATCGTAGATATCTTAAAAAGCTCAGGTATTCCCGTTTTAGGAGAAGAAGAAGCCAGGACTGAGCCTGTTGGGCGCTACTGGCTGGTTGACCCGCTAGACGGCACTACTAACTATGCACATCGGTTTCCCTGGTTTGCGCCAAGCATTGCCCTTATGGAAGACAAACAACCGATATTAGGGGTAATTTACCACGTTATGCTTGATGAGCTCTTCTGGGCTGAACGAGGTCAGGGAGCCTATTTAAATGGAAAGAGACTTAAAGTTTCCCAAATCAACGATCTCAACAATGCGGTTTTGGCTACTGGTTTTCCTTATCAAATCCATGAAGACCCGGTAAAGGTGGTAGGGGCTTTTCATGATTTCCTGGTAAAGGCCCAGGGAGTAAGGCGTGCTGGCGCCGCTGCCCTTGACCTGGCTTACGTAGCCTGCGGCCGCTTAGATGGCTTCTGGGAGCCTTATCTCAAACCCTGGGATACAGCCGCGGGTATATTGCTGGTAGAGGAAGCCGGCGGTAAAGTGACCAATTATCTTGGTGAGCCATACGATCCTTTCCAAAATCATATTGTAGCCTCAAATGGCCTTATACACGAAGAAATGACCAAAATTGCCTCCAAATATGTACCATGAAAAAAGAAAGAACCTGTCCCAAATGTGGTGAAACCATAGAGATCTATAAAAATCCCTTCCCGACGGTGGATATTATCATTGAGGTAGAAGAAAAAATTGTTCTTATAAAACGAAAAAATCCCCCTTTGGGTTGGGCCCTTCCTGGCGGCTTTGTAGATTATGGAGAAAGCCTGGAAGAAGCCGCTATACGTGAGGCCAGAGAAGAAACTGGCCTAGAAGTAGAACTGGTTTGTCAGTTTTACACTTACTCTGCACCTGGTAGAGACCCACGGTTTCACACGATAACCACGGTTTACATAGCCAAAGCCCGGGGAGAGCCTGAAGGGGCTGATGACGCAGCCTTGGCCAGGCTTTTTTCTCTGGACGAAATCCCCTTTAATGAGTTAGTCTTTGACCATGGAAACATTATTGCCGATTACATAAACTGGAAGCATGGAAAAAGCGAATTTTTGCCTGGAAAGGCCTGCAAAAAAAAGATTCCTCGTTGTTGACGATGATCCTCTGGCCAGAGAGCAGATTGCCTCCTTTTTATCTCTACACGATTGCCCCTGTGATACGGCTTCGAATGGAGAGGAAGCCCTTAAATTAGTTAAGGAAAAAGGTAGTTATACCGTAATCATCACCGATATCTTCATGCCCAGGATAGACGGTTTAACCTTGATAAAGAAAGTCAAAGAAATAAACCCAAATATAGACATTATTGTCATTACGGCTTATGGCCAAAAAATCAAATACAAAGATGTAATAGAGGCCGGAGCCAGTGACTTTATTCGCAAGCCTTTTGAGCTAGACGAACTCGAGGCCAAAATTAAACGCATCCTGCGCGAAAGGGAGTTAAGGGCCAGGCTAGAACTTTTGACCAAACAGGACCCCCTTACCGGCATATTTAACCGCCGTTATTTTGAAGAAAAACTTGAAAAAGAGTGCCATAAAGCCTGGCGCCAAAAATACCCCTTGCATCTTACCTTGTTTGATATGGATATGTTCAAACAATACAATGATTCGTTTGGTCACCAGGCCGGAGATAAACTTTTAAGACTTTTGGCCCATATAATGGTTTCTTCCACCAGGCGTTATGTGGACCTTCCTTTCCGTTACGGAGGGGATGAATTTGCTTTAATTTTGCCTCAGTGTGACACCAAAGTGGCCAGTAAAATAACCCATCGCATTATCGAACGTTTCAATCAAAAAGATACTGTTCCAGCTAGCCTTTCTGCAGGAATAGCTCGATTCATACACTATGAAGACCGTCCTTTTTCCGAAAGTATAGATGACTTAATCCTTCGAGCTGACGAAGCTTTATATGAGGCCAAAAAAAAGGGAGGTAACACTCTAATCGTTGATCCGCTAACCCTTCAATTATCTTCTCAAAATTCTGTAAATTCTGTCTGAAAATTCTGAAAATTAGTGGGCTAAAAAGGCCCTAATGGTTTCTTCGCGAGGTTGAATACCTTTAAGTATTACTTTGACCTTTTCTCCTGGCTGGAGTCTCAAACTCGGAGGGAGAGGCACATCAACTGTTAGCATAAAATCTAGCAATAATACTTTGGCTTTACGTTGATGGATATCTATGACTAAAGCGTCTAAAGGTCGGTTGCGAGCGTTTTGCTTTAGATATTTGAGTAGCCAATAGCGATAAGTCTTGTTTTTAATGGTATTAACCACTTCTAAGGCGCGGGATATTTCTTTGGCAAATTCCTCTATTTCTTCCAAACTAAAACAAGGTTTACCTGTTTTTAGGAAATGACAGAGTTGATGTTCCATGATTAGGTCTATAACCCGACGTATAGGAGAAGTCACCGTCGTATAACAGGGGAGGCCCAGGCCATGATGAAACTCTGGTGAAAGTAGCATTTCACCACGGGAAAGCTGCCTTAATTGCATAAAATTAAGGAAAATGTCCTGTTCTCCTCCAGAAATTAAACGTTCTTTAGGTTTAGGCTGGCTGCGATAAATAGCCGGAATCTGGTTTTCTTTTAAAAAGAGAGCCGCTACATAATTGGCAAGGATCATGTATTCAGAAATTAAAAATCTTGCGCCGGTAATCTCAATGCGTTCAAGGATAATGTGACCATCTTCTACCCTAAGGTTTATCTCTGGCAGATAAACAGGCAAGGCCCCGGCTGCAAGACGCCTGTTAAAAAGTTTTTCAGCCATTTTATAAAGGGGCTTGAAGTCTGACTCAAGGAAAGCGTCGGCTTCGTCATAGGTAAGCCTTTTGGCCACTTTTATGACTGAACGCACCAGGCGAAACTCTTTTATTTCGCCGTCAGGAGAAAGCTTTATGATAAAAGATAGTGCCGGGCGTTCTTTTCCGGCTATTAAACTAGCTGCTTCTTCGGAAATTACCCGCGGAAGCATAGGGATAATCCGGTCAGGCAAATAAATAGTTGACCCTCGGTTTAAGGCCTCACGGAATATGGGGGACTCTTTAGGCACAAAGGCCGAAACATCGGCAATATGAATTCCTACTTCAAGTGCGTCATCATGTTGAACAAAATGGATTGCATCGTCAAAGTCTCTGGTCTCTGGGCCATCTATAGTGACAGGCAAAAGTTCAGTCAGGTCTTCACGGTCTTCCCGGCTAAAACCTTGAGCTACAATTTCTTGAGCGGCTTTTTCTACTTCTTCGGGAAAGGCTTCTTTGACGTCAAAGCGTAAAAGCTCAAGATTTTCGTCTTCCGTGAAGATTCCGGTTGAGACTAAAATTTCAAAAACTTTTCCGGGCCTATCGGCCCCTACCCTTTTCAAGAGCTCTTTGGTTTCTTTGGCATTTTGGGCCTCATCGCCAAAGAGCAGGTATTCTTTCAAGGCTTTTAGCCAGTAGTTTTTTATATTGTCTTCTACATCGTAGGTTTCTTTAGTCAAAAGAGATTTGAGCCAGGCCGCTCCCTGTTCACGACGAGCCAGACGTTCCGCTTCTTTTCTTTTTGCTTCTTTTAAACGGCTTACTTCTTCGCGAGAAGGAATGTAGATATTTCCCTCCTTAAAACGAAAATAAAGGCGGTCTTCTAGTACAGCCCTTATGATAGCCGCGGCGTGATCATCATCAGCCCCCTCACCAAAGTAAATCTCGGCAAGCTCTTCAGGGGACATCTCTTCAGTGTCATCTACCACCAGTTCCCAGAGAGTTTCCAGGTCTATCTCCTGTTTTAAAGCTTCTCGACGGTTATCTGCTTCTTTTATAATTTCCAGCTGTTCTTGACGATGAGGGGCCCGATAGGCCCTTTTAGAAATATGCAGGACCCGAGTACGGGGAAGGAGTTCTTCGCGACCTGTAGGCAAAAGCACCCTTAAACGACGGTCTTTTTGGCCAAGACAATAGGCCGTTTGGGTGCGTCCCTGTTCGGCAAACTCTATTAAATGTCCAGAATAATCTTTTTCTTTCACAGGTCACCTTTGGCCAGCTTTATTGCCTCTTTTAAATCGAGGGAACCGGTGTAAATAGCCCGTCCAGTAATTACTCCCTCAAGGCCTTTTTCTTCTAAGGGTAAAAGCTTTTTGATGTCTTCAATGGTTGAAACACCTCCCGCAAGATAAACTGGTAAACTTACAGCTTCAAGTAAAGGTACAACTCTTTTTAAATTAACTCCTTCTTCTGTTCCATCTCTGGTAATATCAGTAAAAATAATGGCTCGAAGCCCTGCATCTTCGAGCATTTTGGCAAGGTCTAGATAATGTATCTCGCTTTCGGTGGTCCAGCCCTCAACAGCTACAAAGTCCCCGCGCACATCAAGGCTGACTACGATTTTTTGTGGAAAAAGCCGAGCGGCTTCTCGCACCAGCTCAGGTTTTCGACAGGCGATGGTACCAAGAATAACCCGGTCAACCCCGTCGGCTAAATAATCTTCAATGGTCTTTATGTCTCTTATCCCGCCACCAACTTCTATCGGTACCTCTATGGCGGCCAAAATCTTTTTTATTAATTGACGATGAACAGCCTTGCCTTCCTTGGCGCCGGAAAGGTCAATCACGTGGATAAGTTCAGCCCCTGTTTCTTGAAAGCCTCGGGCTACGGCCACGGGATCGTCACTAAAGACCGTTTCTCTCTGATAATCACCCTGGTATAGCCTTACACAACGGTTGTCTTTTAGATCAATAGCCGGAACCACAAGCATTCAGTACTCCTTAACCTTTATTTGATGGTTAAGGCTTACCCTCATTTAGGAAAAATTTCAAACCTAGATTCCCGGTTAAGTAGAAATGAGACCTCTGAATAAGTCTCTACCCGTTGGGGCTTCGTCTCCAAGGCTTAAGCGGGAATCTCGGTAGAAAGATTGGTTGGCTTATCTTTACTAACAAAAATTTTTTCATGGGAAACTCTATCAAGTCGATAAAATTTTCAAACCCAAGTTGAACCTTTTGGAGCCAAGAAATAAAATAGGAATATGAGCGATTTTTTATTGGAAATGCTGGGAATTACAATATTTGTTGGGCTTTTATGGGCATATCTTGAGTGGAGAGCTCGAAAATAACTTGATTGACTTCCAAAGAGCTGTATCTTTTCCCTATGCCTAAACCATTTCCTAAAGAAGGCCGGTTATTAGTTCGCTTGCCAAACTGGATTGGCGATGCTGTTATGGCCTCGCCGGTTTTAGTGAATCTGGCCACTTATTTTGAAGAAATCTCCCTTATAGCCCGGCCCCACATACTAGAACTGTTTAAAGGTTTTCCTAAGCTAGGTAATCTTTATGAAATAAGGTCTTCTCAAAAAGACATATGGCTGCTGGCCAAGAAAATAAAAAACAAATATAAAGTCGGTATCTTACTTCCAAATTCTTTTTCTTCCGCCCTAAATTTTTATCTGGCAGGAGTTAAGGCACGGGCCGGTTACCGTACCGATGGAAGAGGCTTTTTGCTAACCCATGGAATAGCCAAACCTAAAGGAACAATGCATCAGCGAGATTACTACTTGAATCTTTTAGCCCAACTTGGTTTTGAAGTTAAATTTCGCGAACTAAAACTCTTTTTGAAAGAAGATGCCTACGAAAAGGCACTGCGTTTTTTGACCAATTTACCCAAGCCCTGGGCGGGGCTTGCCCCTGGAGCCGCTTTTGGCCCGGCTAAACAGTGGCCTCAAGCCCGTTATCGAGCTCTGGCTTATCACCTAAGGCGTTTGGGTTATTCGATACTGGTTTTAGGTGGTGAAAAAGAAAAGTCTGTAGGGGACGAAATCGTAAAAGACCTTCCCAGAGCAAGAAACCTCTGCGGACTTCTAGACCTGGCTACTTCGGCAGGCATAATTGCCCGTCTTAATCTTTTTGTTAGCAATGATTCAGGACTTATGCATGTAGCTGCAGCTTTAGGGGTACCCCAGGTGGCCATTTTCGGTTCTACTAGTCCGCTAGTAAGTGGCCCTATTAACCCCCGTGCTAAAGTGGTTTATAAAGAAGTGCCCTGTAGCCCCTGTTTTTCCCGCTCCTGTGATAAAGGATATATTTGTTTTGAAAAGATTTCTGTAACCCAGGTTCTTGAAGCCTGCCAAGAGGTAACCCAAACATGAAACAACCCGTAGTTTTTCTTGATAGGGACGGGACTATAAACGAAGAAGTCAATTATTTACGCAACCCTAAAGACTTTCGTTTGTTACCAGGAGTCCCTGAAGCCATTCGTCTTTTTAAGAAAGCAGGCTTTGCCGTGCTGGTAATAACTAACCAGAGTGGCCTAGCTAGAGGCTATTTTTCTCCTGATACTCTTCAGGCTATTCATCAGAAAATGCTTAAAGAGCTTTCTACACGCGGGGCCACTATTGATGGAATATATTTTTGTCCTCACCATCCAGAAGAAAATTGTGAGTGTCGTAAACCAAAGCCCGGCTTAATTAAAAAGGCTTCTCAAGAATTGAAGCTGGACTTATCCCGGGCTTACGTTATAGGCGATCGCGATACAGACATATTGCTAGCTAAAAACATCGGAGCCAAAAGTGTTCTGGTGCTTACCGGATATGGGGAACAGGAACTATTGCAAACCCTGCCAAAACTTGGTATCAAACCAGACCTGATAGCCAAAGACCTCTTAGAAGCAGCCAAAAAAATCTTAAAATATGAAAATTTTAATAGTTAAACTATCCTCTCTCGGAGATATTGTTCATGCTCTTCCTGTGCTTTCAGCACTTAAAAAAAACGGAGCTGAAGTAGATTGGATAGTAGAGGAAGAGTTTTCACGTCTTCTTGAAGGTCATCCCTATATTGACCGCTTATTGGTCTGGCCTCGCAAACGCATTTTAAGAGAGCTAAGACAAAAAAATTTTGCCAATCTCTATTTATGGAAAAACCTAATAAAAGAGCTCAGAACTAAACATTATGATGTGGTTATAGACTTACAAGGGCTTTTAAAAAGTGGGATTATCGTAGGATTGGCAAGAGGGAGATGTAAGCTAGGATTTGCTAACCATCGCGAAGGAAGTCCATTTTTTTATAACTTCAAGTTACCGCCTTATGATCCCGATGAACATGCTATTTGGCGCTATTTAAAAGTTTTAAAATACATGGGGCAGCCGATAGAAAAAATAGAATTTTCTTTTCCTCCTTTACCTCCTTTAAAACCTCTGCGTGAAAAATTTAATTTACCTACAAACTACGTAGTGTTTATTCCTTGTACTCGATGGTCTACTAAATATTGGACTAAAAGAGGCTGGGTAAAGCTAAGTGAGACTTTTGAAAGCCACGGGCTCTTACCTGTATTTGTTGGCTCAAAAAACGACCAAGATTACGTAAATAGCTTGATAAATGGGAGCCACGGGGTATCCCTTTGTGGAAAAACAGACTTGCAAGAACTAGCCTCAGTGCTTGCTGGGGCAAAATTGGTGGTTTCTGTTGATACCGGCCCCTTGCACCTGGCTGCGGCTTTAAAAACACCAGTAATAGCCCTTTTTGGACCTACTGCTCCTTGGCGCACAGGCCCTCTTGGAGATAAGCATCAGGTGTTATACAAAAAATTAAATTGTAGTCCCTGTTTCCTTAAAGAGTGTGAAAATAAAACATGTATGAAAAATATTACTCCAGAAGAAGTTTGGACTGCTGCTCAAAAAATAATTTAGAGACCTTTGCAAAATATCTTATTCAAGAGACTGCTTCGCCCATACAGGCTCGCAGTGACACCTGAGAGAGTCATTGCGAGGCTGCGCCAGCAGCCGAAGCAATCCCTGTCGCTAAGCGCTGTGGCGATCAATCTATATTTATTTTCCTTAATTTTGCAAAGATCTCAATTTAGTGTCTTTGTTTGGGAAGGAAGATTTTTAATAATCCGTCTTCAAAAACGGCTTCTGCACCTTCATCTGTTACTGAGAAAGGAAGACGAATAAGCCTTTCGAAAGGCCCATATTCTCCTTCTAGCTGATAAACTCGGCCCTGTTTTAAAGGAACACTTCGATAGCCTCGTATATAAAGAAAAGTTCCGTCCAGACGAATTTCAAAAAGATTTCTATCGGCTCCAGGGCAATTAACTGTAACTATCAAACCCTGCGGTATCTCAAATATATCTACCGGAGGTTGCCAGCCTTTCCCTTTAGGCAAGCAAGTCATTTGAAATAAAAATATTTCGGCTAAATAAGCAAACTTTTGCTTATAAAGTTGGCCAAGACCGTCACTCCAAAGAATCCTTATAACTCCCATAATAACCCCCGGTTAAAAAACACCCTTTTGGGGTTTACAAATGGGTTCAAAATTAAACCCATTATATTGAAAAACACCTAAGCTAGCTGATATTAATCCATAATGGTCATCTGGAGATAGAAAATAAATCCCCGTAAGCCCTTTAACAACCCTTAACCTATCCATAGATTTAAGCCAGTGGTTATATCCTCCCTTTTTAATAGCCTCTTTCAAAAAAATTAAGGCATCAGCAAAAGCGCCAAAGTAAATATTATCAGGAAGATCATATTGTTGCTTATAAGTGAGCCATACATTTAAAAGATTCTTATCCCCTGGAAAATTTTTGCCCTGGTAAAAAAAAGCCGGTCCTACAAAGGGCATATTAAAAGAGGTTTCTTTAAGAAAAATTTCATCATCAACAATGTGAGAAAAATACACCGGTATAGCATAGCTGGTTCTATGGATATTTTTTAGCACCTGGAGACTTGATCTGGCTGGAGCCCAACAAATAATGGCATCACAATCAAGCATATCTTCAAGATGCTGGGTAACATCCGTATCAAAAACACCAAAATAGCGCTTTTTAACTATCTTTAGAGCAAACTCTGTAGCGTAAGCGTAAAGCCATTTTTCTCCCTCTCGGCCAAAAGGATCACGAGTAAGAAGGAGGCCTATTTTATGTATCCCCCTGTTTTTAAGGCAGTGGTAAAGGGCCTTTACGGCAAGGCGTGTAGAAATACCTGTTCTAAAAACTGGCCCCGGAGGATTTCTTAAATATTTAATGGGATTTATTTCTCCAGAAGTAACAATAACAGGAAGACCATAAAGACGCGCCTCTCTAACTAAAACATCAGCACAAGTAGGCATTAGAGGGCCTATTAACACATTTACTTTTTGCCAGAGAGCATCTTCTACTACTTTTCTAATATTCGAAGGAGAACCTCGTGAATCAAGATATACGAGATCAAAAGAAACTCCTTGGCGAGCTAAAGTTTGGTTTACTTCTTCTAGCCACAATTTTAATTGATTCCCAAAATGTGCTTGTTCTCCTGATAGAGGTAGTACAACACCTATCTTTAAGGCAGCCCAAGCGGCTGTTTGAGCCAAAAAAAGGAAAGTAAACGCAAAAATAAAGATTTGTAGTTTAATTTTTACCAAGCTTTGCAAGATACTTCCTAGCTATGCGGGCTTGTTCAGTACGTGGATATTGTCTTACAAGTTTTTTGAAAACAATAGCTGCGGCTTCGGTATCACCTAAACGCAAAAAGGCGAGCCCCTGCTTTAAAAGAGCAGCTGGCACTTTAGGGCTTTTAGGAAACTGGTCTATAACCTTCTGGTACTGTAAAATAGCTTCTTCATAGAGCTTTCGTTTATAAAGACATTCTCCGATCCAGAACAAAGCATTAGGAGCCCGTTTCCCCTTGGGATATTTTTTTAAGTACTCTTCAAAAGCTGCCTGGGCATCTTCATAAAGACGTTTCTTGAAAAGATCTAGGCCTTTTTGATAAAGATCCTCTTGAGAAACTACTTTTTCTTCTTTTTCTTTTTTATTGGTTGTTACGGTTGAAGAAGAAAGTTTTTCCTCAAGTTTTTGTAGCCTGGCTAATATTTTATTTTGAAAATCTTGTAAATTTTCACGGTCTTGCTGTTGGAGATAAAGTAGCTGTTCTATCTGGCCGTTTAAGCGGAGTTGTTCTGCTTGGAGTTTGTCTATCTCTGAACTAAGCTCTGCCTGACGTTCAGCAAGCTTTTCTTGCCTGTCAAGGGCAAGATTTTCTATTTTCTTTTGCCACTTGGCCTGATTTTGGCTAAGGCGAGCTACTTCTTTTTCAACAGCACTCAAACGGGATTCTAAAGAATCCAATCGAGAACTGAGATTATAAAGCTGGCTATTTAAGACCTGAATATCCTGTTGATTAGTGGCACAACTTGTTAAAAGAAACCCTATAAAAAAAAGCGGAAGAAGTTTTCTTATTGGCATATCATACTTCTATCTGGCTATAGGGGCAGCGTCAAGAGTCAAAATTAATACTCGAAAACCTGCGCCATTATAAAAAGCCGTGAAGGAGTTCCCCCCACGGCTTTTATATACAAAAGCAAAAAGCTATTAGGCGCCAATAAGGGCCATGTAACCAGGAAGCTTAGCGAATACGAGGTAAAAGCTCAACACGAGAGCATAGAGGGTCAAAGCTTCGATAAAAGCAAGACCCAAGATCATGGTAACAGTAAGCTTACCAGAAAGTTCTGGGTTACGAGCAATACCTTCACAAGCACCGCGTACGCAGTGACCCATGCCAACACCACAACCACTAGCGGCTACACCGATGCCCAAGCAAGAACCAAGAACTACCATGCCTAAGAAACCATTACCAAGAGCAGCCTGTGTACCTTCCGCAGCAAAGGCCATAGTTACTCCGGTAAGAAGGAAAAGAACCGCAAGACCTAAAACTTTTTTCATAACCTACTCCCTCCTTTTAAAAATTTTATATTTTTCTTTTTTTGGGATGCAAAGGGCCTCTCCGCACCCCGTTATATCTCTCTATTAATGATGCTCTTCAACAGCTCCAGCAAAGTAAGCTAAAGAAAGAGTGATAAAAATGAGCATCTGGATAAAAGCAACCAGCACACCTAGTAAAAGAATAGGCAGGGGCGCAAAAAACGGCCCAGCCAAAAAGAGCAATATTCCGATCAAAAGTTCTTTAGCCATCATGTTGGCGAAAAGTCGTACGGAAAGAGAAATAATACGACCAATATGTCCAAAAATTTCGGCTGGAGCGATTAGCGGGATCAAATAGGGAATGGGCCCCAAAAATTGTTTGAAATATTTAAGCCCTTGGAAACGAAGACCCAAAAAGTGATAGTAAACAATGGTTATCAAAGTTAAACCTAAAGTAACGTTAATATTGGCCGTAGGAGCCATAAAACCAGGGATTATACCAATGTAGTTACAAAAAAGGATATAAACGGCAAAGCAAACAATCAACGGGAACACATAAGGTACTAAATTGAGCTTGCCAGAAGAAGGAACATTACTCTTGGTATACTCATAAAGAGATTCAAGCACAAATTCCCAAAAGTTCTGAGCGCCTTTAGGAATAAATTCTCGCTTTTTAAGCCCCGTAATAATAAGAACTATGATCAAAATACAGACGAAATAGCTGTGAACCATATGAGGAGCGAAAATTTGGGCAAGAATACCGTATTGATCGGCATGCTCGTAATAATGCCAGCCTGAAGGAATTCCTAAAAGTTCCAACAAAAAGCACAGGAACAGTAACGGATGTTCCATAACCTAGCCCTCCTTAAATTTTAGCCAGAAATTACGCCCTATTTCCCTAAAAAAGCAAAGTAAAATATTCATGATAATAACCGAAATACCCACTATAAACGGCAAAGGTTTAATGATTTGAACTTTTATCACAAAAAATAGCACAATCGCGGTAGCTATCAGCCTGAGATAATATTTGAAAAGATAGACCCTAGTAGCTCGCGAGGCTGTCTGGTGCCCTAAGGCCACACTTTGAGCGATAGCCTTAACATCTTTATGAAGAGATTGAAAATTCAAGAGAGCTATAGCTCCCCCTACTAAAACACTTAGCCCTTGCGCCCAGGAAGCAGTGACTAAGTAAAACAAAACAGCTATACCCAGCAGTAAGATACCTGTCCAAATTTTAAAACGTTTTAAAAATTCTTCGTTAGTTTCAAGCCTTATCATTTCTCTCGTTCTTGAATCTTCTTTTGGTCATAACAAAAATATTTTTTATTCCCCCTGCTATACCAAAGGCTGCAAAAATCATAGTAAACCAGGGAGAAGTTCGGCCATCAAAAATTTTTTCGTCGATAAACCAACCGGTAATCACGCCTGCGGCTACAGACCCGCCTACGGCCAGGCCTACCGTTAAAAAGTCGCCAAGCAGGCTCAAAAAATAACGCATCCCCTCTTTCATAAACGCCTTTTCCTTAGCACAGGGGAGGGCAAGAGTCAATTTCCAAATACCACTGATAAAAAAAGGGAAATAGAGAAAACAAAAGGTAGAAAGCCTTAAAGAGCCTTTAACTTTCTCACCACTTCATTAATTTTTTCCTTGTCTTCTGTAGAAAGCTTTTGAAAACTTACGCCCATCCCAGGCGGATTTTTATTGACTCCAGGGAGATTGGTGTGCCACTCTACCCGACCCTTAACTTTGATAGGCTCATCCATGAAAGGAAGCATAAATTCAATAACTATTTCTGTGCCAATTTCTAGAGGATTATTGGTTTGAATAAATAAACCACCTTCACTAATGTTTTCAGCAAATTCGTTGAAAAGGGCCTCAGGGGTACTGTAATCAACGCGAAAGACGTGTCTTATCCGCTCACATTTTCTCTTTTCCATTTCAGCCTCCAATTTTCCACGGGAAAGATAAAAGCCCCATGATTACTAATAAGCCGTAAAGTATTTTTTGATACACCTTTAAACTTAATCGGCCATATAGACGGTGGCCTGAAAAAAGCCCTATAAGAATTACGGGAAAGGCTATCAGATAATTTTTTAAAATCTCAGGCGTAATAAGCCCCATTCGCCAGTGAGAAAAAATTACAAAAATGGCCAACAAAAAGAAAAATCCCTGAAGCGTGCTTTTAATTTCATCTTTACCCCAATCTTTAAGAGTAAGGTAGATTATTACTGGAGGCCCTGGTGTATTTAAAGCTCCGCCGAGAAAACCTGCTAAAAAGCCAAAGAGATAACCCCAGTTGTCACCAATAATAAAAGGTCTTTTGGGATTCTTAAGGCCCCATAGACCATAAAGAACCAGCACCAGGCCCAGAATAACACGCAAAAAAGCGTTATCATAATGCCGCAGAAAATAGGCCCCTACTAAAACCCCAGGCAACCCTCCCAATAACAGGGGCATAACGCGCTTGAAAGCAAAGCTCTTCCTTAATTTGAATAACATGAGCCCGTTTAAAGAAGTGGCCAGAAGGGCTACCAGGGGCACTATGTGTTTCAATGGCCAGGCAAAAGAAAGGAGCGGTACAGCCAGGAGGGCAAAGGCAAAACCAGCCACCCCGTAAATAAAGGCCGCTAAAAAAATAACCGCTATTTCGTAGAGCCCCATTACGAAAGGCGTTTAATCAGTTCTTTTTCAAGGCCAGCCAAAGAAAGCGTTTCTTGTTCTCCTGTGGCCATATCCCTCAAAAGGGCTACTTTTTCTTTGAGTTCATTTTCACCGAGAATCAAAGTATAGCGGGCCTTAAGGCGGTTGGCCGTTTTGAGCTGGGCCTTTAAGCTCCTTCCTTCATGATCAAGATCAACAGAAAATCCGTTTTGGCGCAGAGATCTAACTAGAGACAAGATTTTTCGCTTGGCCTCTTCTCCCAGGGCCGCTACAAAGAGATCAAGCCCGCGCTCAAGTCCTTCGGGCAAATTAGCCACCAGGAGAAACCTTTCTACCCCAATGGCAAAACCAACTCCGGGAATATCCGGCCCACCCAGGGCTTTGAGCAAGCCATCATAACGGCCACCAGCAGCCACGGTGTCCTGGGCTCCTAGACCTCTGGCTTTTATTTCAAAAGTAGTACGCACGTAGTAATCAAGACCTCGCACCAGGCGTGGATTTTTAACATAATCAAGGCCTAAAAGCTCAAGTTCTTCTAAAACTCTAGCAAAATGCTTGCGGCAGTCTTCACACCAGAATTCTTCTATAAGGGGGGCATTTACATAAACGGCCTGACAGCTCTCTTTTTTGCAATCCAAAGCCCGTAACGGGTTCCTCTCCGTGCGCCGCTTACAGTCTTCACAAAGTTTATCAGCATTATCTCTTAGAAACTTTCGCAAATTTTCTCTAAAGTCCGGACGACACTCTGGACAGCCCAAAGAATTTATCTCCAGACGCAGGTCCTTAGCCCCTCCGGCTTCAAGAATATCCATGGCCAGGGCAATAACTTCGGCGTCTGTCCCCGGAGTATGGCTTCCGAAGACCTCGGCGTTAAACTGATGAAATTGTCGCAGACGGCCCTTTTGCGGCCGCTCATGACGAAACATAGGCCCCATGGTAAAGAGCTTGAGCACTTTGGCCTTAGCGTAAAGGCCGTGCTCAATTACCGCCCGGCAAATGCCTGCCGTGGCTTCAGGGCGCAAAGTCACACTCTCTTTGTTGCGGTCAAGAAAGGTATACATTTCTTTTTCAACGATATCCGTAGCTTCACCAATGCTTCGGGCAAAGAGCTCGGTCTTTTCAAGAATGGGCGTGCGAATTTCGCGAAAACCGTAGGCGTTAAACAATCTTCTGGCTAATCCCTCAAGATAAACCCATTTTCCCGTCTCTCCAGGCAAAATGTCTTTAAATCCGCGAACAGCCTTAATCATTCTTTTAAGCCTCCAGTTCTTTTTCCGCCTGATAAATGGCTTTTTCCACTTGCTCTGGGGCCGTGCCCCCCACTACTTTACGCCTGGACACCGAACCTTCAAGGGTAAGCCACTCATAAACATCTTCTCCGATTAGCTCGGAAAACTCTTTTAGCTTTTCAATTGGCAACTCCCAGAGCTTTTGGCCCTTTTCTTCACAATAGGCCACCAGACGGCCTACCACGTGGTGGGCCTCGCGAAAGGGTAGCCCTTTAGTAACCAGGTAATCAGCCAGATCTGTAGCCGTGAGATGCCCTTCCTCGCAGGCCTTGCGCATGCGCTCCCGGTTCACTTTAAGGCCCACTATCAATTCTTTGGCCAGAGCCAGGACCGCCAAAAGGGTATCTACCGTATCAAAAAGAGGCTCTTTGTCTTCCTGGAGGTCACGGTTATAGGTCATTGGAAGGCCTTTTAACACCGTTAAAAGAGTGAAGAGATTTCCAAAAACGCGGCCGCTTTTTCCTCTGATGAGCTCCGCCACGTCGGGATTTTTTTTCTGGGGCATAATAGAGCTACCGGTGCAAAGTTTATCCGGCAGGTCTATAAAACCGAACTCCTGGCTTATCCAGAGAATTAGTTCTTCTGAAAGGCGCGAAAGATGAACAAAAGCGAGAGACGCGGCCGCAAGGAAGGAGACGATAAAGTCCCTATCAGAAACGGCGTCCATACTGTTTCTGGTAATGCCTGCAAAGCCAAGTTCCTGGGCCACCATCTCACGATCCACAGGAAAGGGTGTTCCTGCAAGGGCGGCACTTCCCAACGGACAAACGTTTGTCTCCTGGCGGACAAAGGCAAAACGTTTGGCATCACGGGTAAACATCTCGTAATAAGCCATAAGGTGGTGGGCCAGAAGTACCGGCTGGGCGTGTTGGAGATGGGTGAAACCGGGAAGAATTACTTCCAGGTTCTCTTTGGCCTTTTCTACCAGGGCTTTTCTCAAGTCTTTTAAGCGGCTTAAGGTTTCGTCTATAACGTCTCGCAGAAAAAGCCTTACGTCTGTGGCCACCTGGTCGTTCCGGCTGCGGGCGGTGTGAAGCTTTCCCGCCACCGGGCCAATCTTTTCGTAAAGGGCGGCCTCTATGTTCATGTGCACGTCTTCTAAATCTTTGCGCCACTTAAAACGGCCTTCTTTTATGTCTTTTTCAATTTCTTTAAGACCAGCTATTATTTTTTCGGCGTCTTCTAAGGGAATAATGCCCGTTTTTCCCAGCATGCGGGCGTGAGCTATGCTTCCGCGAATGTCGTAAAGGGCAAGTCTTTTATCGTAGTGAACCGAGGCGGTGAACTCCTCTACCAGTTTATCTGTTTCTTCGGAAAAACGTCCTCCCCAGGGCTTTTGGGCCATTTTGTCCTCCACGTAAATTTTTGGTTGTTAACAAAGTTTTCTTAAAGTGATAAGAAATAACACAAAACAAGAGGAGGGCCTATGTCTCTTAAAGGTTTAAAAATTGGTTTTATAGGTGGCGGCCAGATGGCCTCAGCCATAATCAAAGGCCTAATTGACTCTAAGGCAGCTTTGCCAGAAAATATCATCGTTTCAGAGCCTTCTCCTGAACGCCGCGAATACCTGAAAAACACCTTCCCGGGAATAAAAATTATTTTTGATAACTGTGCCCTGGTAAAAGAAGCTGATTTAATAGTTCTGGCGGTAAAACCACAAATTATCAAAGAAGTTTTAAAAGAGATTACTCTTTGTGTGGATACTTCGCGTCATCTAATTATTTCCATTGCCGCCGGCATTCCTATAGCTCTCCTTGAAGCCCATCTTCCAGAAAAAATCAAAGTGGTCAGGGTTATGCCCAACACCCCGGCCTTAGTCCAGGCAGGGATTTCTGTTTACACCGGCGGGCGCTACACCTCGTCAGAAGACCTGGCTCTCGCCCGAGAATTCTTGGAAGCCTTTGGTAAAGCCATAGAACTTCCTGAAACATATTTTGACGCGGTAACCGGGCTTTCAGGAAGTGGGCCGGCTTATGTAGCCGCTTTTGTGGAGGCCTTGATAGACGGCGGCGTAAAAGTTGGCCTTCCCCGGCCGGTAGCTGAAATTCTTGCCCAAGAAACAATACTTGGAACTCTGAAATTAATGCAGGGGACAGGCAAAAATCCATACGAGTTAAAAAGCATGGTAACCTCGCCTGGTGGTACTACCATTTGTGGCTTAAAAGCTTTGGAAGAAGGCGCTTTTAAGGCCACAGTAATGGACGCAGTAGAAGAGTCTGCCAATCGCTCTAAAGAACTCACTCTTTTAGCCCTCAAGGAGGAAAACTAATGAGTTACGCTGTTCGCGGAATGACCAAAGACGGGGCTTTTCGTATATTTGCTGCTGACACCAAAGACATTGTAGAAGAAGCCAGAAAGATCCACGGCACTTCCCCTACAGCCACGGCGGTTCTTGGGCGCGCCCTTACCGCCGCTGCCCTCCTTGGCTTAGACTTAAAAACCGGGCGCGTCATGATCCAGATAAACGGAGGTGGCCCGATAGGCGAGGTGCTTGCAGAAGCTGATGCCCAAGGAAGCGTACGCGGTTTGGTACAAAAACCAAATATCCACCTGACCCCGCAAAAGGGGAAACTCCTGGTAGGCCAGGCCGTAGGGAGAGACGGCTTTATTTCCGTGACCCGCGATTTGGGTTTAAAAGAGCCTTACCAGGGCTCTACCAAGCTTATTTCCGGCGAGATTGCCGAAGACGTTAGCTACTATCTTACAGTTTCTGAGCAAATTCCCTCTGCGGTGGGGCTTGGTGTTTTTGTGGACACAGACAACCAGGTAAAAGCTGCTGGCGGCTTTTTGATTCAAACCCTTCCCGCGGCCACTGACGAACAAATTGCCAACATCGAAGAAGTACTCAAAAAACTGCCTCCAGTAACGAGCCTATTGCGCGAAGAAGAGCTAAGCCCTGAAGAGATACTTTATCGCATTTTTGGCCGGGATAATGTGGAAATTTTAGAAAAAAGGCCCCTTGCCTACCGCTGCCGCTGCTCTCGCGATCGGGTAGAAAGGGCCCTCATCGCCCTTGGGCCTGAAGAAATAGAAGAACTTATCAAGAAGAATGAACCTGCCCGCATAACCTGCGATTTCTGCAACCGAGAATATATTTTCACCGTTGAAGAGCTTGAAAAGCTCCTTTCACAAATTGAGGAAAAGAGCCGCCGCGAACTAGATGCCTAAGCCCTTCCCTCAAGAAATTGCCGAAATGATGCGCCGGGGCGTAAAAGAAAAGGTCTTTCCCGGAGCAGTACTGGCGGTGTGGCACGCTGGCGAAGTTTACATGGAAGCTTTTGGCTGGCAAGAAATTTTGCCTGTCCCTCGCCAGGCTAGCCTTGAAACGTACTATGACCTTGCTTCTCTTAGCAAACCTCTGGCCACCGGCCTTTGCTTGATGAGGCTTTTAGCTGAAGGAAAGATAGAACTTGGCCAAAGGCTTTATGAGTTTTTCTCCGTGCCATTTTGGTTTAAAGAAGTAACCACAGCTAACTTGTTAAGTCATAGCGCCGGCCTTCCCGCTCACAGGCCTTATTTTGTTAAACTCATCACTTATCCTCCAGAAAAACGTAAAGACTTGGTTATCACCTGGATTCTTAAAGAACCCCTGGCTTATCCGGTGGGGAAAAAGCATATCTATAGTGACCTGGGCTTTATTCTTCTGGGAGGAATCATAGAAATAGTTAGCGGAAAAACTCTAGAAGAATTCTTTGAAGACACATTAAAAATGCTTGGGCTTTCTTCAAAGGGTATTCTTTTTAGGCCTAAAGATAAAGAACAGGCGGCCGCTACTGAGGTTTGCCCCTGGCGGGGGAAGCTCATAAAAGGCGAGGTGCACGACGAAAACGCCTGGGTACTAGGTGGCGTAGCTGGCCACGCCGGATTATTTGGTAAGGCAAAAGAAATACTCAGGCTCCTTTTGTTTTTGCTAAATGCCTATTTGGGCCGAGAAAACCGCAATTTTTTGACCCAAAAAATAGTTTCCCTTTTCTGGAACTGGCACTCAGAGGCGGGCACCTGGGCTTTAGCCTTTGACCGACCAAGCCCTCAAGGTTCAAGTGCCGGAGAATTTATCTCAAGGAAAGCCTTGGGGCACCTTGGTTTTACCGGCACTTCTTTCTGGATTGACTTTGAAAACGAGTTGATCGTCCTTCTTTTGAGCAACCGGGTGCATCCCCACCGCCAGCCTAATAAACTTAAGGTTTTCCGACCCGCCTTACATGATTTAATCTTTAAGAAAATTGTCGGTTCAGCCGTTTAAGATATAAGATAGTTAAAATTGCCATAGCGAGGTTTGGGCCTTGCGAGAATACTTCGCTCGTAATGGCTTTCTCTAGTTGTCGCTATGTGCTGACACGAGCGAAGTATTCTTTTTGTAAGAAAAAGAGGATAAAAGGATGCGCACACTCATTGTTTTTCTTTTAGTATTCTGCTGGGTAAGCTCGAGTTGGGGCTATTTTCTTACGGTGTTTGACCCTAAAGGCCAGGGATATGCCTTAAAGGGCCAGGAGATACAGTTTTTTGTCCTGCGAACAGAGCCCTTCCAGGGAATAGTCTATGACCTCAAAGCCCCCAAGGGTAAAGTCTTTAGACCGGACAAAAAAACAGAACCCCTGGCTTTTGTGCGGGTAATGTTCAAGGATTTTTCCACCGGGAAAAAGCGTTTTGCCTGGAAAGTCAAATATGTCCCCACTCTGGCAGGGGATTATTATTTCTTATTCATCACTCAGCCAACTCTTATGCCCGCTATCGGTGAAGTGTGGCAGGAGATAGTTAAAGTTCCATTACACGTAGAAGAAGAAAAGGGCTGGGGGCAAATTCTCGAGCAAAAATTTGAAATAGTACCCATGACCCGCCCTTACGGGCTTTCTGTTGGCCAGATCTTTAGAGGCCAAATCTTGTTTGAGGGGAAACCCGCCCCCAAAGTGTTTGTACAGGTCGTTCGGTTTAACGGCGTTTATCTTTCTCCTGATAAACTCCCCAAAGATAAATTTGGTAAAAGGGATACCCCGCGGATGTATTTTTCTCTTTATACGGATGAGAACGGCGAGTTCAGTATAGGCTTTCCTCAAGATGGCTGGTGGCTAATAACCGCCAAAATACCTTACGGGAAACACATGATAGGAAATACTAGCTATCCCTTATTTTTGAGAACTTCTTTCTGGCTTTACGTAGGCAAACCTTTCAAACTTCCCGAAAAAGCACCTGTTCTTACTCCTGAGCCTCCTTCACCGCAAGAATAGACTTAAGCGCAGATGACATACGCTTTTGATGACTACCTGGCCAGTAAATACGCCCACATAGCGGGCAACGTTTAAAGTACCCAAAGGTTTCATAGATATAGTCAGGCACCAGGCCGAAGACTTCTTCTTTAGAAACTGGCTCAAGCTTTTGGTTACACCTGAGACAAAGGCTAAAAGGCTTGATTTGACCTTTAAGTTCAGGAAGTTTTTCAAAAACAAATTTAAGCTGTTCTTCCACTTTATCGCTTTCCAGCAAGATTGTTTGGGAAGAGGCAATCCGCCTTGAACGGGTAAATAAAATAGCTTCTTTCGGAATTTCCTTTAAGCTCTTAATTTCTTGCATTTCACAAGGGATACCTAAAATGCGCAACCACTTGGCAAGCTTACCAACGGTTTTATCGGCAATGAGTTTTTTCATACTCTCACGAGTTCGTAATCTCTCGTTCCCAAACCTATTTCTTCGGCATGAGCTAGCTGAATTTCCCAATCTACTTTAGGGTATAAACTCTTAAACTTATCTTCTCCTGGATCGGCGCATATCTTTGCTCCAGGAAGAGAAGGCTCGGCGTTTACCAGCTCCACTGAAGCCTGATCAATGGCTACCGGATCATCAGAGGCCAAAATACCGATATTTCTCACCACCGGATAGTCGTTGTAGTGATGGCAATCACAGGCAGGAGAAACATCCATGATAAAATTCAAAAAAACCGCTCGCCCCTGTTTATTAGAAAGAACAGCATAGGCGTATTCGGCCATTTTCTTCATAAAAGGCACGGCCTGTTCATTCCATTGTACTTTAATGGCTCCTTTAGGACATACGGCGATACATTCCCCGCAGCCAATACATTTTTTAGGGTTAATGCGGAAACGTTTCTTTTTGGCTCCCACGGCCAGCTCTGGCGCCTCTACCGGACAAAATTCAAGGCAAGTGCCACAACCTGCGCACAAACGTTTATTAACTTTGGGAGTAAGAGTTGAATGTTGCTGAAGTTTGCCTTTACGGGCCGCTCCTCCCATAGCCAGGTTTTTTATAGTGCCTCCAAAGCCAGAAAGCTCGTGACCTTTAAAATGAGTAAGCACCACTAGACCATCGGCCCGGTAAATTTCTTTGGCTATGTAAAATTCTTTCAAGACCGGAAGATCAAGCTTTATCAGTTCGTAAGAATTACCCCGTAAACCGTCCGCAATAATCACTGGAGCCTTTACTACCGCAAAATCAAATCCATTGGCAATAGCGGTCTCAATATGAGAGACGGCGTCAGAGCGGCTACCTTTGTAAAGGGTGTTGGTATCCGTAAGAAAAGGCTTAACTGAAAGGCCTTTAAGGACTTCAACCACTTTTCTAGCCCACTGGGGTCGAAGATGGGCCAGATTTCCCCATTCACCAAAGTGAAGTTTTACCGCCACTAAAGAATTTTGGCGAAAACGTTCGGCTAAATTAAAAGGTTCTAAAAGTTTGGGAATTTTTTCCAGCAGGCTCTTTTTATTATCTACTTTTAAGTCCGTAAAATAAACTTTAGTTGCCATCAGAAAACCTCCAAATTGTCAAATTTTTGTAACAACTAAACCTAGCTTTTTATTTATATTATGGACCATGATGAACGATAAAAATCTATCTCCACCATTAAAAATCTGGGATGATGTATTTAGGTATTTGGCCATTGGGTCAGGGCTTATAGTTATTTTGTTGATTATTGCTTCTTTAATAACATTGATAATCCAGTCCTGGCCGGCCATTAAACATTATGGTTTAAGTTTTATCTGGAGTACTGACTGGAACCCTCTAGCCAACAAGTATGGCGCTTTACCTTTTATCGTAGGGACTCTACTCACCTCGTTTCTAGCCTTGCTTATAGCCGCCCCTTTTGCTCTCGCCGGAGCAATATTTTTGGGAGAACTAGCCCCTAAAAAAATAGCTGAACCAGTTTCTTTCATAATGGAACTTCTAGCCGGAATTCCTTCAGTAATTTACGGTCTCTGGGCCCTTTTCTTCCTCGTCCCCATAATCAGAAAACTCGAAATGAAAATTGGTGCTCCTCCTTACGGCCTTGGAATTTTTACGGCTTCTTTGGTTTTGGCCATTATGATTTTGCCTTATGCCCTTTCAGTGGCTCGCGATGTAATAAAACTTTGTCCTAATGATTTAAAAGAAGCCGCTTATGGTCTGGGAGCCACTCGCTGGGAAACAATTAGAGGCGTTATCCTTCCATACGCCAAGTCAGGCATAGTAGCAGGCATTGTACTGGCCCTAGGAAGAGCCCTTGGGGAAACCATGGCTGTTACCATGGTAATCGGAAACAAGTCAACTATCCCTTCAAGTATCTGGGATTTAGGAAACACTATGGCCAGTGTTATTGCCAATGAGTTTAACGAAGCACAAGGGCTACACCTGGCTGTGCTTGTAGAAATAGGGCTTCTTCTTTTTATCATCACGGTTTTAGTAAATCTTATTGCTCGTGTCTTTATTATTAAAACTAGGGTGTAAACATGAACAACGTTAACAATGTTAAATACCAGTGGCGAAAGACTAAAAATCAAATAATTCTGGCTACTATAGCCATTTTGGCCATAATTCCAGCTATTCCCCTTTTCATAATACTTTTTCAGCTCTTTCAAAAAGGCATAAGCAGTCTAAGCATTGACTTTTTTCTCAATCTTCCGGCCCCTCCTGGAGAGCCAGGCGGCGGTATCAAAAACGCCATTGTGGGTACTTTCATTATTGTTGGCCTGGCCTCTCTTATGGGAGTTCCTCTTTCCATAATGGCAGGCATTTATCTTTCCGAGTACGGCAAGGAATCCAAATTTGCCCACCTGGTTAGAATGTGTGCGGATATTTTCCAAGGAGTTCCATCTATCGTTATCGGTATCATTGCTTACGCCTGGGTAGTTAAACCTATGGGCAAGTTTTCTGCTTTATCAGGTTCAGTGGCTCTCGCCATTATGATGATTCCGGTAGTAGTGCGCACTACTGAAGAGGTTTTACGCCTGGTTCCAAATATTTTGAGGGAGGCTTCCCTCGCTCTGGGAGTGCCTTACTGGCGCACAGTTTTAAAGGTGGTTTTGCCAACTGGCATGGTTGGCGTAACCACAGGAGTATTGATAGCTGTAGCGCGTATTGCTGGAGAAACAGCCCCTCTACTTTTTACCGCCTTTGGTAATCCTTTTATGACTTATAACCCTCTGGAACCGATGAATGCGTTGCCTTTGCTCATATTCAATTATTCTATGAGTCCGTATGAAGACTGGTGGCAACAGGCCTGGGGAGCTTCAATTGTCCTAATCACTATCGTTCTTCTGCTAAATATCGCATCAAGAATATTGGCCCGTCGGGTAGCGGGTGAAAAATAGGAGGCGAAATGAGCATTGAAAACCCCATCTTTCGTGTGGAAGATCTCTGTGCCTACTATGGCGATTTTATGGCCGTTAAACATGTATCTATGTCTATACCTGAAAAAAAAGTTACCGCTTTCATGGGGCCTTCTGGCTGCGGCAAGACCACCATTTTGCGGTGTTTTAATCGTCTCCACGAGCTCACCCCTGGAGCCTGGTACTCAGGAAAAATATTTTTAAGAGATCAGGATATCCTTGAGATGGATCCTATTCTCGTAAGACGTAAAGTAGGAATGGTTTTTCAAAAGCCTAATCCTTTCCCCACTATGACTATTTATGACAATGTGCTGGCCGGATACAAACTCCTGGGGATCCGCCTCAAAAAAGAAGAAGCTGACCGTATTTGCGAAGAGGCCTTACGCAAAGCCGCTTTGTGGGATGAAGTAAAGGATATTCTTCATAGACGAGGGACTTTTCTCTCTGGTGGACAGCAGCAACGCTTATGTATTGCTCGTGCTTTAGCCGTAAACCCAGAAGTCCTGCTCATGGATGAGCCCACCTCTGCCCTTGACCCTAAAGCCACCCTACAAATAGAGAACTTAATCGTTGAGCTAAAAAAATCAGTAACTATCGTCATCGTAACCCATAATATGCCCCAAGCTGGACGAGTGTCAGACTATTCAGCCTTTTTCTATTTAGGAGAACTAGTAGAGTTTGGCCCTACAGCGGAGATGTTTACTAATCCGAAAGACCCACGCACCGAAGAATATTTAACTGGAAAATTTAGCTAAATAATCATAAAATGGAATTTTATAAGCCTAAATTGGAGGCCTTTTATG
This sequence comes from Thermodesulfatator indicus DSM 15286, assembly GCF_000217795.1. NCBI lineage: Bacteria > Pseudomonadati > Thermodesulfobacteriota > Thermodesulfobacteria > Thermodesulfobacteriales > Thermodesulfatatoraceae > Thermodesulfatator > Thermodesulfatator indicus. The sequence continues at coordinate 1,356,230 of NC_015681.1, read as the reverse complement.
AATATTCATCTTCAAAAAGATCTACAAGAACTTAAACGTTATCTCTTAGAAATGTGTCGTCTAGTTTCTGAGTCTGTACGTACGGCGGTAAAGGCCTTTGAAGAAAGAGACCCTGAACTAGCCAAACGGGTTATAAAGCAAGACCACAAAATAGACGCCATAGAAAATGAAATTCTTGTTTTTTGTATGAAAATACTGGCTCTTCATCATCCCCTGGCTAGAGATTTGCGTTTTATAACTTCCGCCATGAGCATGATACGTGACTTAGAACGCTTAGGAGACCAGGCAGTAAATATCGCCGAAAGAGTAGAAGATATCGTCAAAAGAGGAGTTTTTACCTGCCCGGTAGATTTAAGTGATATGGCCAAAGAGGCCTTAGGGATGCTCGACGGAGCCTTAGAAGCCTTTGTGACTCAAGATCCTGAAAAGGCTTGTGCTGTTTGTCTTAGAGACGGGAAAGTTGATGATTTTCAAAATGTTCTTATTGGCCAAGTTATTGAGTGTATGAAATCTAACCCCCAAATAATAGATATGGGTGTTGATTATATTATTGCTATCCAGAATCTTGAAAGAGTAGCAGATTTAGCCACAAACATTTCCGAAGAGGTAGTTTTTCTTGTAGAAGGTCGCATAATTAGACATACAGAAATTTGTGAGTCTTATATAAGCGAAATCAAAGAGGAAAAATTTGAAATTTCGAAACGAAAAGAGGTTATAGAGAAGAAAGATCTCTTTGATTTACTTGAAGAACATGCCCGACTGGTTATTCGCTGCGTGAATATGCTCCCCAAAGCCCTTGAAGTATTCTTTCAAAAAAATTTAGAAGCTTGCCACAAAATTTATACGGATCTGGTTCAAATTGAACGCGAAGCTGACTCATTGAAGAAAAATATTCGCGGCCATCTTCCTCACGGAATAATTCTTCCGGTGGATAAATTTGAATTATTTATGTATCTCAAAGAACAAGATGCCATTGCTGATGCTGCAGAAGAAATCCTTAAATGGCTTACTTTTAAGGAATATGAAGTTTCTGAAGATATTTCTTTTCAGTTAGTTTTATTAACTAAGCATAATATCGAAACTACAGAGCTTTTAATTCCTCTTTTAGAATATGCTAAAGCTTATTTAAGCCTGGAAGACACCATTGCCAGAGAAAAAGCTAAAGAGGTAATCCGTAACATCCGTTCACGTGAACATGAAAGTGATGAAATCGCCACCACTTTAAAACGAGAAATTTTTAACATAGAACAAGACGCTGTTTCTATTCTCCATTTGCTGAGGGTTACTGAATTAATATGCCAGTTATCTGGCCGAGCAGAAAACGCAGGAGACCTTATGCGGGCTATGCTAGCCAAAGTGTAGATGAAAATCTTAGTCCCTACGGAAATAGAAGCGTCTCGTTTGCGCCCAAAAGGCCTAAGCCCTGAAATAATAGGCATGGGGCCGGTGGAAGCGGCCCTTGGAGCTTACCAGGCTCTTTTAAATCAAAATAAAGGTCCCGTTATTCTGGCAGGCATTGGTGGAGCCTATCCAGACAGCCAACTCAACACAGGAGACATCGCTCTGGCTAGTGTAGAATTTTTCGGAGATCTGGGAATATGCTACGACATAGGTTTTCAACCATTTTCCGAAAAACTTCCGGTCAAAAAAGAATGTTCTTTACGCCACCCTTTACTGGAAAAAGCCCTGGCTATTTTAGAAGATAATGGGTTTTCCCCTGAGTGTGGACCTTTTGTAACAGTGTGTTGCGCTACGAGGGATATTTCACGGGCAGAGCTTTTGGCCATAAAACATCAAAATGCCCTTATTGAAAACATGGAGGGCTTCTCTGTAGCTTTGGTAGCTCAAAAACTTGGTTTCCCCTTGATTGAAATCCGAGCGGTTAGTAATCTTTTAACAGAACCAGATAGCCCCTGGGCTATAGATACGGCACTTGAAAAGCTCGGAGAAGCCTTGTTATGCCTCAATCAAAAACTTTAACCCTTGGTTTTTCACCCTGCCCCAATGATACTTACATATTCGGCGCGTTAGCTACTCAAAAAATTTCTCTGTCTTTTGATTACCAGCTATTTATAGAAGATGTCGAAAAATTAAATCAGTGGGCCCTTAAAGAAAAGTTAACCGTAACCAAACTTTCTTTTGGGGTATTCCCCAAAATTATTAGTAAATACCAGCTTCTACCGGTAGGAGGCGCCTTGGGTTATGGTTGTGGGCCTGTACTTGTAGCCCGTAAAAATAATTTAGATCTTAGCCGCGTCCGTATTGCTATTCCTGGAGAAAATACCACCGCTTATCTTTTACTGAAATTTTACTGTCCTGATTTAGGAGAAGTTATAAATTTGCGTTACGACCAGGTTATGTCGGCCCTGCTCAAAGGTGAAGTTGATGCCGGCCTTTTAATCCACGAAACCAGATTTGTCTATGAAAAATTTGGTCTCTATCAGTTAGTAGATCTAGGTAACTGGTGGGAAAAGGAAACAGGGCTTCCTATCCCTCTTGGAGGAATCTTTGTCAAGCGCAAACTTTCCAAAGAAGATAAGGAAGCAATTTGTAAAGACATTAAAAATAGCCTGGCCTTCGCCCGTGAGCATATAGACCAAATCTGGCCCTTTATAACGGCGCACGCTCAAGAGCTTGAACCCAAGATTATAAAGCAACACATCGAAACCTTTGTAAACGAGTTTACTTTCTCCTTAAAAGAAAAAGGACAAAAGGCGGTAAGTGTCTTTCTTGACAAATGTCTTGAAAAGGGTTTGCTAAAACGAGTCCCTGAAAATTTTATCTTTCACCCCCAAGGAGGCTAAAGTGAATCTCTGGTATCTGATATTTCAAGCAGGGCTCGTAGCCAAGCTAACCATGTTGGTTCTTCTTTTTATGTCTATTGGTACGTGGGCTGTCATTTTTTTAAAATGGCGGCAATTCAAGCAAGCTACCCGCGGCCTTGGAGAGCTATCTCTCATTGCTGAAAAAAGTGTTTCCTGTCAGGAACTGGCTACTAAATTACGCCGTTATAAAAAATCTTCTGGCTGGAATATCGCCCGGTATTTACTAGGAGAACTGGTAAGGCTCCGCTCAGAAAGCGCCCTTCCTGCCAAAAAAGAACTTTTTGCCCTCTGGCTTGAAATGTTTATCAAACGCCTAAATCGCTACTTAAACGTCGCCAGAGAAAGAGAACTCGTAACTTTAAAAGAAGGTCTTTCCTTTCTGGCAATAACCGGGAATAGCGCCCCGTTTATAGGTCTGTTTGGTACGGTCTGGGGCATAATGACGGCTTTCCACCACATAGGCCTTAAGGGATCGGCCAGCTTGGCTACTGTAGCCCCAGGTATTGCTGAAGCCCTTATTGCTACGGCCCTTGGCCTTTTTGCCGCTATCCCGGCTAGTACGGCCTACAATTATTTTGCCGCTCGCTTGGAAACCATTGATACTCGCCTAAACGAACTCGGAGAAGTAATTATTCTTCTTATCGAAAAAGAATTTATGCACGAAATTACAGATAACGAAGAAAACTAAAACATTATCTATTCTTACAAAAAGAAACTATCCGACCACCCAAAATAGAAATGGCTAAATTTAGTTTCCTGGATTCTAGATTCGGTTAAGTATCGGGGGCAAGGCACTGGGGCGTAGCCCCCTTGATTTTTAAATTATTCTTTCTTACCAGTGCTCAGGTGAGGCGTATACAGGCCTTGGCTGACCTAAAAATAGCTTACGCCAAATTACTTTACGCCACCGGCCTGTCTAGTAATTTGCTGGAGGCTCCTTAAAAGAGTCCGTGTTTTTGCGCTCCTTCTTGCCATAATTCCAAGAAAGCTGTTTAATGTAAACAAAACTTATTAAAAAAGAGACCTTTGCAAAGTTTAAAAAACATAGATAGATTGCCACGGCGACTATGTCGCCTCGCGATAGAGATTGCTTCGGCTGCTAGGCGCAGCCTCGCAATGACTCTTTAGGGTGTCACTGTGAGCCCTTTATGGGCGAAGCAGTCTCTTGGGTATAACATTTTGGAAAGGTCTCAAAAAGAATCAGTAATAGAGGATTGATATGTTTACCAAAATTTTAGCTAAAATCGTAGGAACCAAAAACGAAAGAGAAATTAAGCGGCTAAAGCCGATTGTGGCCAAAATAAACGCGCTTGAGCCACAAATCCAGAAGTTATCTGACGCCGAACTTAAGGCCAAGACCCAGGAATTTAAAGAACGCCTTGACCGGGGAGAAAGCCTTGATAGCTTGCTGCCAGAGGCCTTTGCCGTGGTGCGTGAAGCCAGCCGCCGGGTGCTGGGAATGCGCCATTATGACGTCCAGCTCATGGGCGGTATCGTCCTTCACGAAGGGAAAATCGCCGAAATGAAAACCGGTGAAGGAAAAACCCTTGTAGCCACTCTCCCGGCGTACTTAAACGCTCTTACCGGAAAAGGTGTGCATATTGTTACCGTAAACGATTATCTCGCCAAAAGAGACGCCAAGTGGATGGGCACTTTGTACAATTTTCTTGGCCTTTCCGTAGGCGTAATTGTCTCTGGCATGAACGAAGAGGAACGCAAACGTGCCTATGCCAGTGACATAACTTACGGCACCAACAATGAATTTGGTTTTGACTACCTGCGCGATAACATGAAGTTTTCCCTGGAAGACATGGTCCAGCGCGAGCACCACTACGCCATCGTGGACGAAGTGGACTCTATCTTGATTGACGAAGCGAGAACCCCTCTGATTATCTCCGGGCCTTCAGAAGAATCCACTGAAATTTATTATCATATTGACAAACTCGTCCGCCACTTGAAAAAAGACGTTCACTTTACCCTTGATGAAAAGACCAAAAGCGCCATGCTTACCGAAGAAGGCGTGGCCGAGATGGAACGCCTCCTCGGTGTAGAGAATTTATACGACCCGCGTCATATAAGCCTGGTGCATCACATAAATCAGGCCTTGCGGGCGCATCATCTCTTTCACCGTGATGTGGATTACATCGTAAAAGACGGCAAGGTCATTATTGTTGATGAGTTTACCGGCCGTTTAATGCCCGGCCGCCGCTGGAGTGATGGCCTACACCAGGCCATTGAAGCCAAAGAAGGGGTGAAGATTGAAAAAGAAAACCAGACGCTAGCTACCATTACTTTTCAGAACTATTTCCGCATGTACGAAAAACTGGCCGGTATGACGGGTACCGCTGAAACCGAGGCCGCTGAATTCAAAGAAATTTATAACCTTGATGTGGTGGTTATCCCTACCCATAAACCCATGATTCGTGTGGACCATCCCGACGTGGTTTATCGCACCAAACGCGAAAAGTTCAACGCCGTAGTTGAAGAAATAGAAGAATTACACCGTGAAGGTCGCCCGGTGCTCGTTGGTACTACAAGCATTGAGAATAGTGAAATTCTTTCCGGTCTTCTCAAGAAAAAGAAAATTCCGCACCAGGTCTTAAATGCCAAGTATCACGAGCGAGAAGCAGCCATAATTGCTCAGGCTGGCCGTTCAGGAGCCGTAACCATTGCTACCAACATGGCTGGCCGAGGAGTTGACATTCTTCTTGGTGGAAATCCTGAAGGCCTGGCTAAAGAAACCCTGGCTGAAGAGGGTTACGACCTTGATAGCATTGATCCCTCTTCCTGGAATGAGGCCTTGCAGATGGCCCGCCAGGGTGAAGACCCTACCAAGAAATTCCCTGAGCGCTGGGCTGAAGTGCTTTACCAAAAAGTAAAAGAATGCCAGGAAGACTACGAACGCGTAAAAGCCCTTGGTGGGCTTCATATCATCGGCACTGAAAGACATGAATCTCGACGCATAGACAACCAGCTCCGAGGCCGTGCCGGAAGACAGGGAGACCCTGGTTCTTCACGTTTTTATCTCTCTCTTGAAGACGATCTTTTAAGGCTTTTCGGTTCAGATAAGCTAAGAGGAATCATGGATCGCCTGGGTATAGAAGAAGGCGAGCCCATTGAACATCCTTTTGTGTCTAAGGCTATTGAACAGGCCCAAAAAAAGGTGGAAGCCCATCACTTTGAGATTCGTAAGCACTTACTGGAATACGACGACGTAATGAACAAACAGCGTGAGGTCATCTATAGCCAGCGCAAAGAAATCCTCGCCAGCGATAATATTAGAGACTGGATTACCGACATGGTCCGCGATGTGTGCGAAGGCATAGTGGAAGAATACCGTGAAGAAAAGGGCTCACCTGTTGATTGGGATTTAGAGGGCCTTAAAGACCGCTTCATGGGTGTTTTTGGTTTTCGCCCTGAAATAAAAGAAGACCTGCTTGATGCCAAAGAACTTGCGGAAAATCTGGCAGAACAGGCCCTTAGAGCTTACGAAGAAAAGGAACAAGAAATTGGCCAGGATACTATGAGGCAGCTTGAACGCATGTTCTTGCTGCACACCATTGATTCTCTCTGGAAAGAACATCTCCTGGCCATGGACCACCTGCGTGAGGGGATCGGCTTAAGAGGCTATGCCCAGCAAAATCCTTTACAGGAGTATAAACGAGAAGCCTTTGCCATGTTTTCGGACTTGATTGAACGTATCAAAGAACAAACCCTTTCTTTCCTCTACCGCGTGCAGGTTGAACGTGAAGAAGAAGTAGAAAAATTAGAAGAAGAACAAAAGAAAAAGCCTTTGCGTCTGGTTTACAGCCGTGGAGAAGAAACCCGGGAAGAAAAGCCCAAAAAACAGCCTATAAGACGCGGCAAAAAAATCGGCCGCAATGATCCTTGCCCCTGCGGTAGTGGTAAAAAATATAAAAAGTGCTGTGGCCGCCCAGGCGCCAAACCCAAAAAAGAAAAAGCTGTTTTGCACTAATTCGTCTCTGGAAGTAAGAAAAGTCTCTTGAGAACGATAGTGGCGTAACTCCCCTTGGGGAGAAAGAATTCAAGCCACACTTTGTTCTGGTCAACTGTTTCGTACTTGAGTTTTTGGGGGATTATGGCTACTTCACGGGGATAAGTTTTAAAAGTAGCCCCTTTGGCCAGGGTGCGAAATTTCTCAAGGCCGTCTATGCCTTCAAGTCTTAATACTTCTTCCATTAATTCTTTTAATGGCTGGTCCAGTATAAGCCTTGGGCTTGGTAAGGGGATCTTTGTGCCCAGGATAGCTTCGGTTAGCTCTTCGGGAAAATCGCGATAAAAAAGTAGTTCTCCGAGTAGGTAAGGGACAGGCAAAAGTTTTAGGCCCAAATTTTTCAGGTAAAGCTTAACCGTCTCGTTCCAGATGTAGGCCTGGTAGGCATGACAGAGCATCAAAAGATACTCCCGGTCAACCAGGGCAAAGGCTCGTTTGAAAGTGCGTTTAGAGGGCTTATGGCTGGCTAAAAACTCGAGGAGACGCCTCTCCCAGGGGCTTGGAGCCAGGTCTAGGCAGGCCGAAAAATTTGGCCAATTTTTCTTAAGACACTTACGGAAGGCCTCGGTCCTTTTCATTTCGTATTGGCTTCCTTCAGCCAGCAAAAGATATAAGGCCCTTTCGTAATGGCCAAGAATTAATTCTTTTACGGCAAACCCGAGGCCGTGTTTTACCGAGCCAAAACGCTGCTCGTCAAAGTAATTGACCACTCCGTAACGGGATATAAGTGCTATTTCGCGCGAGAGTTTCTCAGGCGAGATTTTAACCTCTCGCACCAGAAGGCGAAAAAAATTTCCTTTAAGTCGGGCCTTGGACATGGGGGTTTTTGTCTGTCCCAGATACGAGAGTTCGTAGTTTTTACCTTTTATGTCTTTTTTGGGTCCGTGGCGGATAGTTACGTACTGGTAAGAAATAGCGTGGCGGTCTTTGAGGCCACCGAACTGAATGGCCGAGGCCTTAAGGCGCAGACGCCTGGCTATATCTCCGATTACATCCCAGGTAGTTGCCCCTCGCTTATAAAGGCGATAAAGGGCAAAATCACCCTGGGGTTCAGGTCTGATGTCAGCCACTTCATAGACGATAAAGTCTTCCGGCTTAACTTTGATGCGCATAGCGCTTTTTTATAACACAGTCTAAAGAGCTATAGAATGCTCATGACTTGAAAAGAATACTTTTGCCTCACGAAAGACTTTAGGGCTAAGGTATGTAGCGTTTTTTTGGAAAAAGCCAAATATCAAAAGAAAACAAATAAAAAATGATTTTTTGCCTTGGTACCTTAAATTTTTAAACGTTAAAAGAATTGCGTTTAAAAATTTTCCCAGGTATTTTTAATTGAAACTGAATTAAAATAACTTAAAGGAGTTTGAAAATGAATGTATTTTTGAATGTTATGATCCTGCTTTTATGTTTTCTTTTCCCTGTTTGTGTTCTAGCTCAAAATCAATTACCTCCTGTTTTAAATCAGTCTGTTCTCATGAAACCTCCACCAGGGGCACCGCCTCCACCAGGGGCACCGCCTCCACCAGGGGCACCGCCTCCACCAGGGGCACCGCCTCCACCAGGGGCACCGCCTCCACCACCAGGGGCACCACCTCCACCAGGGGTAATGGGGCTCGCTCCGCAAGTTCCTGTAATACTAAATAATTTGCCTCAAGCAGTAGCTACGGCTAAACAAATAGAAGGTTTTCTTTCCCCAGGGAAAGTGTGGGTTAAAAGAGGCCCTAGAGGGGATATAGAAGTCAAAGGGGCCATCCTTTACCAGAATTCGGTAGTAGGAGTAATTGATTTTAATCCTATTAATGGAGAGCCTCTTCCCAAGGGAATACATGTTTTTGCCCAATCTACAGAAATAACATTACAGAAAATAAATGAAAAGTTAATTGGTATTGTCAAAAACTTAAAAGTTTTGCCTGCTGCAGAATTTAGAGAGCCAGAAGCTAGTTGGATTTTTCCTGTAGCTTATAAACAAATGATAGTGGCTCATATAAAAATATATCATGATGGTTTACGTGTGGTGCCTGATTATCCGGCCCAACAGGAGATGAAGTTTTATGCCAGGTAAACACCTTTGCAAAACGCTATACTTGAGAGACTGCTTCGTCCTTACGGGCTCGCCGTGACAAGGAAGGGAAGGGGTTCGCCGTGACCAAATGGCAGATGGCCGATGGCTGATGGCTAAGGGCGGAAAAGACAGCTTCGCTCCGCTCGCAGTGACAACGAGGGTATGTTATTACGAAGAGCCCGCAGGGCCGACAAAGTAGCCCTGCAGCGCCATTGCGAGCCTGTCCCTTTTCCAGTCATTGCGGGCCACGAAGTGGCTAAGCAATCCCTGTCCCGAGCGCTAGCGAAGGGATCTTTGTCGCAAGGCGTCAGCAGCCGAAGCAGCTCTCTCGCGAGCGAAAATCTCGCCTTGGCGAGCCCAACCCATGATTTTAATTTTGGCAAAAACCGTTTCCGATAATAAAATTTTCGCATGATTCTTTATTTTAAAAATAACCTGTTCCTGTTTCTTTCTCTCTTTTTGGCCTTAATCTTGATTGCTTTGAGCAAGTTTCCTTTAACAGAAATCCCCACTTTAGTAGATTGGAAAACAATTTTAAGTCTTAGCGGCTTGATACTAATAACTACAGCTATTAAGGAAAGCGGAGCCTTTTATTACTTTTCTTATTTTATAGCCTCCAACATAAGAAATGAACGTATTTTAAGTCTATTTTTTGTTGTTTTTACAGCTTTTATTGCTACTTTTCTTACTAACGATATATCTCTTTTTATTGTTGTTCCCATTACTTTAACGTTGCAGGATATTCTTCAAAAAAAATTAGCAAAATTGGTTATTTTTGAAATAATAGCAGCAAATGTTGGTTCAACACTAACCCCAATTGGAAATCCTCAAAATCTCTTTTTGTGGCATCAGTGGGAAATATCTTTTCTAACATTTATTGAAATAATGTTTCCCCTGTTTTTGTTATTGTTAATATTATTGGTTTTGTTTGTTTTTTTTCTTATTCCTTCTGAAAAAATATCTAAGATGTCTAAGGTAAAAATTTCTTTTTTTAAAAAAGATTTTGTTGTTGCTATGTTCTTTTTTGTTTTATTTCTCTGTTTTTTAGAGTTTGATCAAATAAATTTTCTTATTTTTTTAATATTAATTTTTGCTCTTTTCTTTCGAAAGATATTATTCAAATGCGATTGGGGCTTAATTTTTCTTTTTATTTTGATCTTCATTAATATTAAACTTATCTTTTATTTGAAATTTTTAAATATTTTTTTTAATAACCTTTTGATTAAAAGTAGTAAATATGTATTTATAACTTCTGCTTTAGCTTCACAAATTTTTAGTAATGTCCCGGCAGCTATATTTTTAGTTAATTATTCAACTAATTTGAAAGCCATAGCTTATGGTGTTAATGTGGCTGGCAATGGACTAGTTTTTGCTTCATTAGCTAATTTAATTGGTTTGCGTCTTTATTCAAAAAGGGATATTTATCTTCTCTTTCATCTTTACTCGATTCCCTATTTTTTGATTAGTTTCATTCTATCTTTAATAATTTTCTTTCATTAATATCCCCTTTTTCATTCTTTGTCTTCAAATAGACTGTAGTTATAAACAAATGAGATTTTTGCAAAATGTTTTACTCATTAATGGAATCTCTAAATAGGCGACAATTGAGTCACCGCAAGCGAAGCGAAGCAATCCTTGTCCCGAGCGCAGCGAAGGGATCTCTGAGACTGCTTCGACCTCTAACGAGGCCTCGCAGTGACAGCGAAGGTTACTTTGCTTTAGCGATTATGTCAGCGGCGATACTTTGTCGTGTAAAAAACGCTCGGATTAATAACTCTAAAAGATCCAATTAATGTTTGGTGGCTTTTTTCCGAATAATACCTAAAAAAGGAGTATTGAGTGCTCGCCAAAACTTTTTCGGCATCATTGTGGGGAGTTGAAGCCCGGCTTATAGAGGTTGAAGTTGACATATCTTACGGGCTCCCGGGCTTTTCCCTAGTTGGGCTTCCTCAGGGAGCGGTTAAAGAAAGCAAAGAAAGGTTAAGGGCCGCCTTTAAAAACGCAGGCTTTGATTTTCCTGACCAGAAAATCACGGTAAATCTCGCTCCGGCTGACCTCAAAAAAGAAGGAAGCGGCTTTGATCTGCCTATTGCTGTCGGCCTTTTGGTTACCATGCGAATTCTCCCTCAAGAAAGGGTAAGCCGGTTTATTTTTTACGGCGAGCTTTCTTTAGATGGCAAACTCAAAGGCGTGCGAGGGATCCTTCCGGTGGCCTTACTCGCCAAGGAAAGAGGTCTTTTTCTCTTTTGTCCTTTTGAAAATGCTAAAGAGGCTTCCCTAGTGAAAGGTCTTCAAATTTTTACCGCCGAGGACCTGGCGCAATTAGTAGCTATCTTGCGTGGTGAAGGCAAGCCCCCTCAAATACCAGAAGATGCTGAGCCAGAAACCAGAGAATATCCCGACCTTTCAGAAATCATTGGCCAGGAGCAGGCCAAACGCGCCCTGGAAATATCTGCCGCTGGCGGCCACAACGTTTTACTAGTAGGGCCACCTGGCTCTGGCAAAAGCATGCTGGCCAAGAGGCTTCCCGGGCTTCTTCCACCCCTTTCTTACGAAGAAGCCTTAGAGACCACTCGTATTTACAGCGTAGCTGGCCTTCTTTCCGGGGAGCATCCGGTGCTCTGGGAAAGGCCTTTTCGGGCGCCACATCACACGGTCTCTGACGCCGGCTTAATTGGTGGCGGAAACCCTCCCAGGCCGGGAGAAATTTCTCTGGCCCATCGGGGTGTACTTTTCTTAGACGAATTACCAGAATTCAGGCGCAATACCCTTGAAGCCTTACGCCAGCCTCTTGAAGAAGGCCAAATTACGGTTTCCCGCGCTAACATGACCATTACCTACCCGGCCAAGTTTACTCTGATAGCAGCCATGAACCCTTGCCGCTGCGGCCATTACGGGGACAAACGCAAGGCCTGCCAGTGCACGCCCCAAGAAGTGCGGCGTTACCGGCAAAAAATTTCAGGCCCGCTTCTTGACCGCATTGACATTCAAATTGAAGTACCTGCGGTAGAAATAAAAGACTTAAGTCAGGCGCCAAAGGGTGAATCTTCTAAAACTGTGGCCGAAAGGGTGTCGAAGGCCAGAGAAATTCAGAAAAAGCGCTTTAAAAAAGAAGGTTTTCTTAATGCCCATATGGGCAACCGGGAAATAAACAGTTTTTGCCAGCTTGGCCCCCAAGAAAGGGCTATCCTTGAAAAGGCAGCGGATAAGTTAAATCTTTCGGCCCGGGCCTGGCACAGGGTCATAAAAATTGCCCGCACCATCGCCGACCTTGAAGGCGAAAAAAATATCCGAACACCTCACCTTTTAGAAGCCTTGCAGTATCGTCTTTTTGACCGCCCGCTATGGTAAATAAATCCGAGCTTGCTTCGCTCCGCTCGCAATGAGGATAAAATTTGTCGTCTATTTAATTAACTCAAGAGACCTTTGAAAAAGGCTATACTTAAGAGACTGCTTCGTCCATACGGGCTCGCAGTGACAAGGAAGGGAAAGGGCTCGCCGTGACCAAATGGCAGATGGCTGATGGCTGGTGGCAGATGGCTGATGGCTGGTGGCTGATGGCTGGTGGCTGATGGCTAATGGCCGGTGGCTGATGGTTATTGGCGCGAAGACTGCTTCGCTTCGCTCGCAGTAACAATGAAGGTATGTTATTACAAAGAGCCCCGTAGGGCCGACGAAGTGGACCAGCAGGATCATTGCAAGGCCGTCCCTTTTCCAGTCATGGCGAACGAAGCAATCCCTGTCCCGAGCGCTAGCGAAGGAATCTCTGTCGCAAGGCGCCAGCAGCCAAAGCAGCTCACTAGCGAGCGAAAGTATCGCCGTGGCGATCAATCTATGTTTTTTGAATCTTGCAAAGATCTCTTATTATTAATCTGAGTGATTTTTACACGACAAAGTATCGCCGCTGACATAATCGCTAAAGCGAAATAACCTTCGCTGTCACTGCGAGGAGCCGAAGGCGACGAAGCAGTCCCTGGGATTGCTTCGGCCTCTAGCGAGACCTCGCAATGACAGTGTTAAATTAAAACCATACAATGACTCAATTGTCGCCTATTTAATGACCCCATTATTAACAAAGAGGGGCAAATGCCCCTCTTACTAGAGGCCCGTTGGAAATTTGGGGAAATGGGCCAGGGCTTCTAAGGCTTCTTTAATTTTTTCTTCAGGGTATTCGTAGTCTTCTAATTTGCCCTCAAGATAGGCGTCGTAAGCCGCCAGGTCAAAGTGGCCGTGCCCGCTAAACCCAAACACAATTACTTTTTCTTCCCCTGTTTCTTTGCACTTTAAGGCCTCGTCAACGGCAGCCTTTATAGCGTGGCTGGTTTCAGGAGCAGGGATTATGCCCTCTGTTTGGGCAAAAAGGACCGCCGCTTCAAAGCAGGGGTTCTGCGGATAGGCCCGCGGCTTTATATAGCCATCTTTGACCAGTTGGCAAACCAGTGGGGCGTCGCCATGATAGCGCAACCCTCCCGCGTGAATAGCCGGTGGTTCAAAGGAATGCCCCAGGGTATGCATCAAAAGAAGCGGGGTAAGCCCGGCGGTGTCGCCGAAATCATAAGTGTAGATACCTTTGGTCAAGGTGGGGCAGCTCGTGGGCTCAACGGCTATGACTTCCGCCTCAAGTTTGCCTTCAATTATGTCACCGATAAAAGGAAAAGTGAATCCGGCAAAGTTACTACCACCACCTACACAGCCAATCAAGATATCTGGTTTTTCTCCGGCTAAAGCAAGCTGCTTTTGGGTTTCAAGGCCTATTACCGTTTGATGAAGCAACACATGGTTTAAGACACTTCCCAGGGCATAGTTGGTGTCTTCATGGGTGGCGGCGTCTTCCACGGCTTCGGAAATGGCTATACCAAGGCTTCCGGTAGAGTCAGGATTTTCCTCAAGAATTTTACGGCCAGCCTGGGTGCGATTGGTGGGCGAAGGGAAGACCTCTGCCCCCCAAATGTGCATAAGGCTTTTACGAAAAGGCTTTTGTTCAAAAGAGACTTTTACCATATAAACCGTGCACTCAAGGCCAAAGAGTTTACAGGCAAAGGAAAGGGCACTTCCCCACTGGCCAGCCCCGGTTTCTGTGGCCAGCCTTTTTATACCGGCTTCTTTATTATAGTAAGCCTGGGCCACAGCGGTGTTAGGCTTATGGCTACCAGGCGGGCTTACGCTTTCGTTTTTAAAGTAAATGCGAGCCGGAGTCCCCAGGGCCTTTTCCAGGTTGCGAGCCCGCTGAAGGGGTGTTGGCCGCCAGAGTTTATAAATTTCTCTGACGGCGCCTGGAATTTCCACCCACGGCTCAGGGCTCATCTCCTGCTCAATAAGAGATTTAGGGAAAATCGGCTCAAGGTCTTCTGGTTTTACGGGCTCTTTGGTTTGAGGGTTAAGTGGTGGAGCGGGTGGGTTAGGTAGCCTCGGAATAATATTATACCAGGCCTCTGGGAGTTCATTCTCTGAAAGTAAAATCTTAGTATCGTCCATTGGGCTGCCTCCTTATTTAATCTTTAGAAATAGGCCGCAAATTTAAGGCCTTGCGGTAAAGTTCTAAATATTTTTCTGAGACTTTGTCCCAGGTGTAATTTTCATAAATGTGTTCTATAGCCTGTTTTATCATTTGTTTTATCCTGGCCGGGTCCTTTCGGTAAACTTCAAAGGCTCGCAGAATAGCGCCTGCCAATTCTTCGGGCTTTTGTTCCACATAGACAAAGCCGTTGAAGCCGTCTTTTACTTTTACTAGGCCGCCGGTGTGGCGCACAATGGGAAGATTTCCCATAAGCTGGGCCATAAAGTCCGTAAGGCCGCAGGGTTCGTAATTTGACGGGATAACAAAAAAGTCTCCAGCAGCGTAAATTAAATTGGCAAGTTTCGGGTCATAGCCTAAAAGCAAGGCCATGCGGTCGGGAAAGTCTCTGGCAATGGCCATGAGGCTTTCTTCTATTTCCGGGGTGCCTGTGCCAAGGATTACCGTGAGAAATTCTTCGCCCTGTTCGTAAAGCATTCTAAGGGTCTGGGCCAATATGTTTATGCCTTTTTGTTCAGTTAAACGAGAAATGGCCGTAAGAAGGGGCCAGCCTTCTCTGTCTTCAGGACTACCAAAGGCCTTCACGCGCAGATCACGTTCTTTTATCTTGCGCAACAGTTCCTGACGGCAGACTTTTTTCCCGGCAAAGTCTCCTTTCAGGGGGTCAAAACCGGCAGGAAGGCCAAGTTTTTCGGGTTTGCGCGGGTCAAAATCCTCTGGCGTAATGCCATTGGTGATGCCGTAAAGTTTAATGCCTCTTTCTTTTAAGGCATGCCCAAGCCAGCCGGTATGGGCGTCAAGGTCTGTTTCCTGCAATTCTTTGGCGTACTGTTCAGAAACCGTATTTATGACGGCATATTTAGACCCGCATAAAAAGGGGTTAAAAGAACCGTTTAGCAGGGAGTCATTTATAACCCGCCAGGGAAGCCCGGTATTGGCCTTGGCAAAGGGAAGGTCCGCCACGTCTTGATGATAGCCAAGGCCGGCGTTGTGTATGGTGATAAGAAAACCTGAGTAGGGAAAGTAATGCCGAAAACCCATGATTTCCCGGGCAAGTGCGGGAGTGCAGGCGGTGTGCCCATCGTGGCAGTGGATTATTTCAGGCTTTTCTTCAAGGTAAATAGCAGTACAGAGGGCCGTTTTTTGGAGCAAGATATTCATAGCAAAATAATCAAAATGCCCGGTGCCTTTCTTTTTCCAGGGTTCCCTTTTTTCCTCTTCCTCGGTGTAGGTGTAAATGCCAAGCTTTTCCGCATAGCGGTCCGCTTCTATAAGAAATATGCGCACGCCGTTAAGCTCTCCCTGCCAGAGAGATATTTCTTCTCGTCTCTCTTCGTGGGCGTAGTCCATATCTACGGAAAAAGATACGCCGGTTTGCCAGAAACCCAGCTTTTCTGGATCCAGAAATCCGTAGCGGGGCATAAAAACAGTTACTTTGATACCTTTTCTGACCAGGGCTTCAGAAAGCTCCTGAGCCACGTCTTTTAAGCCGCCAGCTCCGGCAATATCTCTATATTCTCGGGTTAAGGTGTAAACTTCTTTGATTTGAAACATATTGGCCTCCAAATTTTAGTTAAATTTAAACTGACCTTTACCTAAAATATCATGTAAATGAAGAATACCGACCACTCTTTTTTCTTCGTCTGTTACAGGTAAAACCGTGATTAATTTTTTCTCCATGAGATAAAGGGCCTCAGCTGCCAGAGCTTCAGGCTCTATGGTTTTAGGGTTAGGGGTCATGACTTTTTTGACGGCCAGGTTTCTAAAGTCTCCATATTTTAGAAGGGCTCGACGCAAGTCTCCGTCAGTCACGATGCCACAGAGCCTTTTTCCCTCTTCAACCACCAGGGCACAGCCCAGGCGCTTTTCGTCCATCACTTCGATAACTTGAGACATGGTATCTTCAGGAGCAACAAGAGGCAAAGCCTCCCCGGTGAGCATAATTTGGGATACCGCTACCTTTAGCCTTTCTCCAAGGGAGCCACCTGGGTGATTGCGGCGAAAGTCTTCCAGGCGGATGTTACGCAGTTTGGCGAGCACCATGGCTAAGGCATCTCCCATAACCAGTGTTGCGGTGGTACTTGCGGTAGGAGCAACTCCCAAGGGACAGGCCTCTCGTGGAACGCCTATGTCTATTACTACGTCAGCGTTTTTAGCCAGAGTAGAAGAAGGGTTGCCGGTAAAAGCGATGATTTTTACACCGCGGTTTTTAAGTGACGGAAGGAGCTTGTTGACTTCTTCAGTTTCACCAGAGTTGGATATAGCCAGAAGTATGTCGTCTACCACCACCATGCCCAGGTCACCGTGAAGGGCCTCAGCCGGGTGAAGAAAAAAAGAAGGTGTGCCGGTAGAAGAAAGAGTAGCCACAATTTTGCGGCCAATAAGGCCACTTTTCCCGATGCCCGTAACAACGACGCGCCCACGGGTATTAAGGATTAGCTCCACAGCTTTTACGAATTCAGGGCCGAGTTTTTGTTGAACTTCCTTTAGGCCTTCTATTTCAATGTCAAAGACTTCC
Source organism: Thermodesulfatator indicus DSM 15286 (assembly GCF_000217795.1). NCBI lineage: Bacteria > Pseudomonadati > Thermodesulfobacteriota > Thermodesulfobacteria > Thermodesulfobacteriales > Thermodesulfatatoraceae > Thermodesulfatator > Thermodesulfatator indicus. The sequence continues at coordinate 1,339,295 of NC_015681.1, read as the reverse complement.
TGGGCGTTTTTTACGATAAATTCCGGTTTCATGGCCCATAAATTACTAAATTTTCAAAAGGGTAGCTACTCAAAATTTAGAAAGCATTTCCATAAAGACAAAATCCAGATAGGCCGGTCTGGGTTAGAATTGATTCAATTACCAACTATTGAATTGGACCGCAAGCAATCCCTGAGATTGCTTCGGCCTGTAACGAGGCCTCGCCGTGACCGTAATTTGCTCCAGCGAACGACAAGGGGCAGCGGCGGCGCGTAACGCCGTCCGCTGGAGAGGTTTGTTAGTGATTTTCTCCTTCAAGATATAAAGTCTCAGGAGCTATGTCTGCTCCATTAGGCCAACATACTGTATATCCATCTATAAAAAATTCCTTAAACTTCTCTTCGTCTTTCAATTCTTCAAAAATTTTTCCCTTTAAATATTTACGACAATTTATTCTCTTTCTCTCTCCATTATCAAATTCTACTTCTATTGTAAAATTACCAATATATTTAGCATCTATAATCTTTGGTAAATATTTCAATCTCTCTAACATCCTTTTTCCTCCATTTAATAAATATTATTTTAAAGGTTCTATTTTTCTTAACGATTCCCCTTTTTTAATTCTTTCCCAATTCTCCTCCAACTCCTTTTTATGAAGTTCTGCCCATTCTTTTATTAATTTTAAAGCAGTTTTAGATTTTTCAATATTTCCTTTAATTAAATTTCCTTTTAAATCAAAAATTCCATCCAGCCCTTGATAGTATGCATGAAAATGAGGAGGATCATGTTCATTATAGAACATACGAATAATTATTCCGAAAAATATTGAAATATAAGGCATAATTTCAACTAAACTATAATTATCAAAAAAATAATTTTAATCTTTTTCAAAAATTTTTCAATCTAACGCCTAAACTCAGCGGCGGCGGGCGGTTATTCCGTCCGCTGGATAGGTTTGTTAGTTATAACCAAAGCCGGTCGTCTTTTTGCACCAGTCAAGTCAGAAAAAGGGAAAGGAATTACTACTATATCACCCCTTATAAATCTTTCCATGCTTCATCTTCCTCAGGTAGAAGCCACTCTTTGGCTAAACTTTTTTCGCTTAAAAATAAAGTTTCATTTTTCTCGATTTTTAATTTCAAAAATTCAATAAAATCAATCACTTCTTTCCAATAAGATAAAGGTAATTGCTTTAATTTTTCCAGAATAATTTTTTGAGACCTTTGAAAAAATAATTTTAATTTTGTTTTCTATTCTCCGTTTTGGCCATTAAAGCAAAAATCTCTGATTTCTATCCCTTTTGCTTTTCTCTTCTCCTTCAAAATTTCTTAGTTTTTCCAGGTTTTAATCACATTTTCCTTGTTATTTTCTCCTTCCTCGCAGTATTATCCTATTATCTTTTATCTCTTCAACTTTTCCTCCTAAATCGCCTCCTTCCTCTTCATCTGCCACGCTAAATTCAAAAGATTATACGTAAAACAGGTTAAAAATAAATGAATTTCGTTGGCAAATAGTCCCACATATCTCGCCTTCTCCCTCTGAAGATGTAAGGAAAAAATGCCAAATACTCGCTCTACCTTGGCCCTTATACGAGAAAAAATTCGATTCCTCTTCTTCTGTCTGGCCGAAAGGGGCCTATTCCTCCTGGCCTTTGCTAAAACTCCACAAAATATCCCCTTCTTACGACACCTCCTCCTTAACTCTTGCTTATCATAAGCTTTATCTGCAAAAACACTTGCCTCTTCTCCTTCAAGTAATTCATCAAGAACTTGGGAATCGTGCACGTTAGCTGGTGTGCAAACGAACTCTGAAACAAACTCATTTTTAACGTCAATAGCAATATGGTCTTTGTAGCCGTAGTCAGTCTTTTTGCCTTTTTGGGTAAAGGAGGCATCGTCATCCTTGCCAGGACGTCTAGCCGCTTTAACCAGACGAGCATCAATGATTTTGCCAGAGCGAAGTTCAAAACCCTTCTGAGCGAGCTGGCGTTTAAGTTCTTCAAAGCACCTACGATAAAGGTTCAAGGATTTGAGATCAGAACGGAAGCGAGATATAGTAGAGTGGTCAGGAACGGGGTCAATAGCAGAGAGGCCAAGGAAGCGACGGTAGAAGAGGTTGCCTTTGAGCATAAGTTCCATTTCCGGGTCAGAGTGGCCGTAGATTTGTTGAATGATGAGGATTTTTAGCATCTGGACGGGGTTATAAGCCTTGCGTCCAACTTTAGAAGGATGAAGAGAAACGAGGATTTGTTGAAAAGGATCCCAATTGATGAGTTTATTGATACGAGCCAAGATGTCATCAGGTAAGTTTTGATAGATAAGATGTTCGCCTATAGTTAGATTTGTATTATTTTCTCTGAACATAAATGAAGCTCCTTTAGTTTTTAAGTAGATTTATCATGAGAAATATTACTATTCAACAAATTTTGCAAAGGTCTCTTTTTTCATATTCTGTTTGTGCTTGCATAATCTTCCTCTTTTGTTTTTTAATTTTTAATTTTATCACTTTTTTTCTAACGCTCAAACTCAGCAGCGGGCGGTTAGCCCGTCCGCTGGAGGGAGTTGTTAGATTTATATTCATTTATATAAATGTTGTATAATGTTTTTTAAATAATCGTAGGTCATTGCAGATAATATTCCTAAGATATAGCTTATAAAATAAGCTATAAATTTCTGCCATCTACTACCAGATATATAATCAATCATATCTTTCAATTTTTTTCTATTTTGATTAGCTAATTCTTTTGCTGTTTCAATTTCTTTTTTTATTTTTTCGTATTCTTCTAATTTTCCTTTAATATCTTTTTGTAAATCTTCAATAACCAATAAAGCATCTTTTAGATTTTTATAAGATTGAATTAAAGCCTCTAAATGTTCTTTATATTTAAATAAAGGACTTGTTATATAATATTGGAAAATCTTGCCTATCACAAATCCTAAAATTAAACAAGGACCATAGATTAAAATGATCAGCAAAGAAATACCAACATATGGATGTAATTTATTAAAACCTAAAAATTGGAAAATGTTTTTATAAATAAAGTCTACATAGTATTTCCATAAATTAGTAAAATTAAAAACCAAAAATATAACTACTAAAAAGATAGCAATTATTAAATATCCTTTTGTTTTTCTATCTATAAACATTCTAACGACTAAGCTCAGTGGCGCAATGGAGCGCAGCGGAATTGGCGTCCACTGCAGTGCATTGTTAGACGTCCTCATATATTTTTATTTGCAAAAGAGTCACCCCTACATCCCTAAAATGCGCTGGTTTTTTAACTTTTCCATCTAAAATCAACTGGGGCCTTTCCTCAACCCAAGGAAGAACATATAAAAACAAAACATTTCCTTTATCAAAATAAACTTCATCTATTGGAATTTCTAATGAGATTTCTTCAGGATCCCTCATATATCTACTTATTGATGGAATAACTTGTACAAAGTTGTTTATCTGCACAACGAAATTTTCAGGTTGTCCTTTACGAATTCCACCATGATATGCTCGCAAAATTATGCGCAATTTTAATTTTTCTTTATTCTTTGGATTTATCCCCGCTCTTTCTAGTTCAGAAACAAAATTAATTTTTCTAGCAATTCCTACCGCAGCATATCTTTCATAGAAATTGCCCCAATGTCGGTTTTTTGCAACTAAAATAGTAGAGCCAAGCATATAGACACTTGGGTCATTCTTTGCTTTTTTTATTAAATCTTTGTATTCCTTGTTTTCAACGTTAAAAGCATGAACCCACCAGTAACAAGAAAAATCTATTTTTCTAATACGTTGTTCAATAAAATTGACCAGTAGTTGCCCTAAAATTGTTGGACGATCGCTATCAGATAAAAAAACTTTATTTTTCTTGTCATAATAAATAATACCCCTCACTCCTTGCGGATAAATATCTTGTTGTAGAGGATTATATGAAACTCCATAGGTGCTCGGATAAACATTGTCTCCTAGATGAAGCTCTTTGTCTTTGATAACATCTATGATAGCTATTTTCTTTGCTTTATTTATTATTTTGTTTTCTATAGAAATTTGATTTTGATTTCCAATTGCAATTGGGGTTTGCTTGCTATTTTTAACTTTTATACTAATAGAATTAGAACTACCATTTTTCGTATACAACATAAAAAGTCCGCCAATTAATGCGGCTATAATTGCGCCAGCAAAACCAATCCATGCAGTTGTTTTTTTATTTTTCATATCTTAACCGTCTAACGTCCAGGGTTGCCGCCAAGGAGCGCAGCGGATTGGCGGTCAACTGCACCCTATTGTTAGCTGACATCTTTTTTATAATTTTCTCTCCTTGTTAAGACCCTTTGTAAATGATTAATGTAAGTTTGAATATAATTATTGTTTGTTTGTATAATTTGAACGCATGGAGTATTTGAATGATATGATATAGCATTGATTAACGGCAATTCTGGTTTTACTAATATCGGCAGAGGAAATATATATGTTACTTCACACCAAAACCAGTCAAGATATTCTACCTCAGAAGATGACCATAGCTCATGAGCTTTATAATATTGATAAGGATAACGAAAGTAATTATATGATTCTTTCAGTTTTTTGAAAAAATCGTAATTATCATCTAATAAACAGTTTATGATATCTATCTCATTAGAGGTAAGTTTATATGTTTGGGTATCATCTGAAATAATATATTTTTTCTTTAACCATGACTGGCACCAAGCCTGCCAGTGTTTCCCGATGTCGTTATTTTTTTCTGATTCTAATTTTTCTTTTATTTCTTTAGTCAAGCTACATAAATCGTGATTTATTTTTTTGAGTTTTTTGATTCCATAGTTCGGCTTAATAGTTAATAGCAACGATTTTAATTTTTTTCAATAGATTGTGCTGCTAATACAAACATAGGATTTAAACATTGAGATAAATAACATGCCCTTGCACCGCAATAGTCATTAAAAGCATGACGCATTAATTCAATGATATATCCCTGTATTAATGTTCTTGAGTTCTTCACCATATTAATTTATTACAGCTAACATTCCTTTTTGACCTGCGGCCGTGGATATGGAAATTTTCTTATTTCCCACCTCCAAATTAAAATTTGGTTACCATATCCGCTACTAACTGTCAATAAATTTATTCAAAATTAGCCGTATAAAGTTAACGAATTTGACATAATAATGCTAGACGATTAGTCTATTGATTACTATGAAAAACTCCTGGCATAACTTTACTGACTATTTGAACGAACTTCCTATTTCTGAGAAAGCAAAGCCTTTTTACGTTTCATGGGTAAAGAAAGCCCTTTCCTGGCACAACAAGGCCCAGAAGAAATCTGAACTTTCCCCTATATCGGAAAACAATAGAAAGCGCTTTATAAAATTTCTTGAAACCCGTTATGAACCATGGCAGGTCGCCCAGGCCGAAGAAGCTATAAAGCTCTACAATTACTTTATTTCGTCGGTTCAAACCTCTTCCCCTGAAAAACCAGACCAGGCGGCCTGGTCCTACATTAAAGAAGAAGCTTGCCGACTCATGCGCCTGCGTCACCTCTCTTACCGCACGGAAAAGACCTATCTCTCCTGGATCGAGAGGTTTCAGAAGTTCACAAGTTCCAAAGCTCCCGCACGTCTCACCGCCGGAGATTTTCAGAATTTCCTGACGCACCTTGCCGTAGAACGCAGCGTAGCCCCCTCCACCCAAAATCAGGCCCTAAACGCCCTGGTTTTCCTTTATAAAAATGTATTGCAGCAGGACATCACCGCAGCCATTGACGCAGTCAGGGCCAGGGAGAAGCGTCGCCTGCCGGTAGTGCTCGAAAAAGAAGAGGTGGAACAGGTTTTGCAATACATGCCTTATCCGTACTATTTGATCGCCGGTTTGATGTATGGCGGAGGGCTGCGCCTAAGCGAAGCTCTAAATCTGCGTACAAAAGACGTGGACTTTGAAAAACGGCAGATAATCGTCCGGGCCGGGAAGGGAGATAAAGACCGTGTTACTATCCTTCCAGAAAAACTTGTTGACCCTCTCTGGGAGCATCTACAAAAAGTGCGGCAGCTTTACGAGTTCGACCGCGAAGAAAACCTTCCCGGAGTTCATCTTCCTGAGGCGCTAGCGCGAAAATATCCAAACGCAGGTAAAGAATGGGCCTGGTTCTGGCTCTTTCCTTCACCCAAACTTTCCGTGGACCCTCGGACCCTAACCGTGCGGCGGCATCATCTCTACCCTACTTCGGTTCAGCGTGCTTTTAAAAAAGCGCTGGCAAAAGCAGGCCTAGAAAAACCAGCCAACGTGCACTCCCTGCGGCACAGTTTCGCCACGCACCTACTTGAGGCCGGTTATCATATTCGCACCGTGCAGAAACTCCTGGGGCACAAACACGTGCAGACCACCATGATTTACACACATCTTGCCTGCCAAAAGTTACTAAAAGTCCAAAGCCCGCTGGATAGATAACTGCTCATAGATTTACTTTGCCCTTCGTGGCTCGCAATGAGTAAGGCTCTCAGTACAAGCCGTAAGGGCGAAAAGTTCTGAGGCTACCAATTTTAAGCTTTTCTTTTTATATTATAGAGACTGCTTCGCCCTTGCGGGCTCGCAGTGACAGGGAAAAATGGGGCTCGCAGTGACTAAATGGCAACTGGTAGATGGTCGATGGCTGATGGTTGGTGGCTCATGAGACTGCTTCGTCACCTTCGGCTCCTCGCAGTGACAAAGAAGGAAAGGGCTCACCGTGACAAGAGGGTAAAGGCTCACCGTGACAAAGGAAGCAATTTCAATTTATATTTTCTAGATTCTGCAAAGATCTTTTATAATAGCCATTATTGAGAATAATTGAGAATAAATAATTGGATGTTGAGGATGACAAAAGAAACCCAAAATTACATACACGAAAAAGAGAGAGAAGATTTCAGGCGCTTCTTAAAGGAACTTCCCTTAGACAAGAAAAAATTGCTCTTAAATATTTTTGAAACCTTCATTGAAACCGACGAGCACTTAAGTTCTGAAAAACTGGCTGAAAAACTCAAAGCTAAAGGCTTTTCGGTATCCCTGGAAGAAGTAGAAGAAGCGCTCAAGTTTTTCTGTTGTCTGGGATTTGCCCAGCGTAAAGAATTTTTGGGGAAGCCTCCTGTTTTTGAACATCGCCATCTTGGTGAGCACCACGATCACTTAATATGCACCAACTGTGGAAAGATTGAAGAGTTTTATTTTCCCAAGCTTGAAGAAACTCAGAATGAAATTGCCCGTCTTTACGGCTTTAAGCCTTTAGACCACCGCCTGGAAATTTACGGCCTTTGTCGTGAATGTCAGGCTCGTCGTAAAAAACCTTCCTTACCCTTAGCCCTTGTTTCTCCTGGAGAAAAAGTGAGAGTGGAGCGGTTAGCTGGTTGCGGAAGGGCCCAGGGACGTCTTGCTTCCATGGGGCTAATAGAGGGAGATGTCCTTGAAGTTATTAACAACTGTGGGCCTATTGTAGTGAACGTACGCGGAACACGCTTGGCCATAGGCCAAGGCCTAGCCCAGAAAATCTTTGTCACTCCGGTGGATTAATCTTCAACCCTAAGGCGCTTTATAAAGCTGGCTTTACCAGTATTTTCTATTTCCAAATACACGGCTTCAAGTTTCTTAGGGCCTGTTTTAGGAACCTCAAGCTTGCGGGGCACCTGGGTCAAAAACATTTCTATAGCCTGGTCACGACGCATACCAATTACACCGTCACGGATCCCCGTCATGCCTACGTCTGTTAGATAAGCTGTTCCCTCCGGAAGGATTCTTTCGTCTCCGGTTTGCACGTGAGTATGGGTGCCGATTACCGCGGAAACTTTACCATCAAGATGCCAGCCCAAAGCCAGCTTTTCAGAAGTAGCCTCAGCGTGAAAATCAACAATTATATAAGGAGTTTGAGCCCTCAAATTTTCGGCAAGAGCCAGGCCAACTCTGAAAGGACATTCCAGGTTGCGCATAAAAACCCGACCTTCCAGGTTGATAACACCGAGTTTAAGCCCGTTTTTTTCAATAATAGCATAGCCTTTACCCACCGCTCCGGCGGGATAATTGGCCGGGCGCAAGATCCGTTCAGCTTTGGCCAGGTAAGGCAAAAATTCCCGTCGCCAGATGTGGTTTCCCGAAGTTAGCAAATCAAAGCCAGCATTAAATAGCTCAAGGGCTACGGCCTCGGTTAAGCCGTAGCCCCCGGCGGCGTTTTCGGCGTTTCCGATAACAAAGTCTGGTGCAAAATCTTTTATCAGACCGGTGAGAAATTTGTTTACGGCTTTTCTCCCCGGCCGACCAACTATGTCGCCTACGAAAAGAACCTTAACGGGCATATTCTACCGCTCTCGTCTCACGAATTACCGTAACTTTTATCTGGCCGGGATAAGTAAGTTCTTTTTCTATCTTTTTGGCAATATCCCGCGAAAGATGAACTGCTTCAGCGTCTCCTATTTTGTGGCTATCAACAATTACACGAATTTCGCGGCCGGCCTGTATGGCGTAAGCCTTTTGCACCCCCGGAAAAGACGTGGCTACTTTTTCAAGGGTTTCTAGACGCTTGATGTAAGACTCAAGCAGTTCTTTTCTGGCCCCAGGTCGTGCTCCAGAGACAGCATCAGCGGCCTGCACCAGGATAGCCAGGATTGATTCCGGCGGCACGTCTTCGTGGTGAGCGGCAATAGCGTTAACGATTTCTTCGTCCTCGCCGTATTTTTTGGCAAGCTCAGCGCCGATGAGGGCGTGTGGGCCTTCCATCTCCTGGTCAACGGCTTTACCTATGTCGTGAAGAAGACCGGCCCTTTTAGCCTTTTTCACATCCAGGCCTAGCTCCCCAGCCATGACGCCGCACAAATAGGCCACTTCAATGGAGTGTTGCAAGACATTCTGGGAATAACTGGTACGATACTTGAGTTTGCCGAGCAGACGTAAAAGTTCGGGAGAAAGACCATAGACACCTACGTCAAAGGCCGCTCGCTCTCCTATCTCCTTGATGGTCACATCAAGCTCTTCTTCAACTTTTTTGACCACTTCTTCAATACGGGCCGGGTGAATGCGGCCGTCAGAGATAAGCCGTTCAAGGGCAATGCGGGCCACTTCGCGACGAAGCGGGTTAAAACCTGAAAGCACTACTACTTCGGGTGTGTCGTCAATAATAAGGTCAACGCCGGTGGCGGCTTCAAGGGCTCTAATATTTCGGCCTTCACGGCCAATTATGCGGCCCTTCATGTCTTCGCTGGGAAGAGGCACTACTGAAACGGCTTTTTCGGTGACCATCTCCGTAGCACAACGGGATATGGCTAGGGCTAAAATTTCTCTGGCTCGGCGATTCGCCTCTTCTTTGGCCTCAGTTTCTATGCGTACAAGCATGCGAGCGGCTTCTTCTCTGGCTTCTTCTTCGGCTTTCTTCAAAACAATTTCTTTGGCCTCTTCGTGAGTTAGCTGGGCAATTTTTTCAAGTTCTTTTTGTTGCGCTTCAGCCAGGGCTTTTATCTTTTGCTTTTCCTGTTCAAGTTCGACTTCATGCTGTTTTAGAGCCTTTTCTTTGCGGTCAAGTTCTTCAGCACGGCGTTCAATTTGTTCGCTTCGGCGCTCAAGGCTACTTTCCTTTTCTGAGAGCCGGCTTTCCTGTTCTAAAAGGCGCTTTTCCTGTTCGGCTAGTTTACGCTGTCTTTCTTCGTATTCCTGGTCTATCTTTTCTTTGTAACGGTAAGCCTCTTCGCGGGCTTCAATTTTGGCTTCCTGCCTCAGGCGCTCGGCTTCCTCTTTGGCCTTATCAAGCAACTCTTTGGCTTTTTCCTCAACTGAGGCCAGCCTTTCCCTGTCTTTCTTTTCTTTGAGTTTTATACCGAGCGGGATGCCCGCACCAATACCTATGGCCAGGGCAATCACCACTAATACCAGTTCCATAAATACCTCCTTCTTTGGTGATTACCCCGCAAGGGGCAAGGCGGGCAGTGAAAGGAAAGCCTTGCTCTAGAATAATGTTACAGACGCCCTTCTTTAAGGCTTAAAAACCTAAAGAATCCTCCAGAGCTATAATCAAAGTTTATATTTTCAGGCCTTATAAAGGCCTTAAGTTTTATTCCCTTCACCGTCCGCCTGACGGTAAAAAACCCTTACGGGGATAAATTTAAACCCCAGGGTGCCGTGTTAACCGGCCCGCACGAGACCCTCACTTTTAAGTGGGCGGCTCGTCCTTCCTTGCGGTTTCTCCGCCAAAGCGGAGCATACCTCCGGAAGGAGAGGAGCCTCCCCCTGGTCTCGCTGTTGGCTCGGCGGGCTAATTGGTTAATCACGCGCACCCCAGGGAACCTCTTTCAAATATTCGTCTAATTCCGAGGCCTTTTTTAACAAGGCCTCTTTAAGTTCTTCGTGCTCCTTTTTTATTTTTACATATTCTGAAGAAATTTGTAAGAGGAGAAGAACAGCCACTTTAAGTGGTGGCAAAAGATGATACTTTTTCCGAATTTCATTTTCTTTTTCAGAAATAATTTCCCTGATCTCCTCTACCATTTCTTCAGGAAGATCGGTCTTAAAGGCAAAAACCTGGTCTAAAAGTTTTATCTCAACGATTCTTTCCAACCCTCAACCCTCATAAATTTTTCCTTTAAAATCCAGGAGAAGATGAGCCCTCCCCGGACATATCCAAAGGTAACTCAGAGGGAGAAGCACTCTGTCCTTCTAGGCCTAGCTGTTCAATTTTTTGGAGAATTTCGCCTACTTTATTTTTTACCAATGAGCGTTCCTCTTGGAGGCGAGAAAGTTCGGCTTTCAAAGTTTCTATTTCACTATCTTTTTGAGATAGCTTTTCAAGCAAAGATTTTTTTTCTTCAGTAAGCTTTTGAATATAGCCAATTAAGGCTTCGATCTTTTCTTCAAGAAGGGCTATTTCTTCTACACCCATGCTGGCCTCCTATTTTTAGACTTTTTAATTGTGAGATCTTTGCAAAATGCCATACTTAAGAGACTGCTTCGCCCATAAGGGCTCGCAGTGACAAACTGGAAAGGGCTCACAGTAACATCTTAAAAGAGTCATTGCGAGACTGCACCCAGCAGCGAAGCAATCTCTCTCGCGAGGCGACATAGTCGCCGTGGCAATCTATCTATGTTTTTTAAACTTTGCAAAGTCTCTAATTGTATATAATCCGCTGGCCAAATTTTTAAACCCGAACAAGAAGAAACTTTTTTTCTGTGGGATGTAAACGCCGTCAGAGATTGCTTCGTTCCTAGGTCGCTCACAATGGCCCCTTCTTGTCAATGCGAGGAGGCACGAAGTGAGATCCCTTCGCTGGCGCTCGGGACAGGCGAAGCAGTCTTGCGGATCGAGATCGCCACGGCACCGTTGGGGGCTCACAATTACCGTGTAAAAATTACCTATAGCCAGGGGAAGAAAGGTTTCAAATAAGGAGCAAAGAACAAGTACACCACAGCCCCTAAGGAAAGAAAGGGCCCAAAGGGAATGGCAAAAGTGCGTTTATCTTTGGCTTTTTGCCATAGGGCTAGGGCAATCCCTATTACGGCTCCTACCAACGAGGCCAGGAATACTACAGGTATTAAGCTTTTTACACCGAGAAAAGCGCCTATCATGGCCAGGAGTTTAAGGTCTCCTCCGCCAAGGCCCTCTCGTTTGGTGAAAAAGTAATAGAATTCGGCAAGAAGATATAACCCTCCAGCTCCACAAAGAGCACCAAGCAAAGCGTCCGTAGGAGTTGTAAGCGGATTGTAAAGGGAAAAAGCCAACCCGACCAAAATACCTATAAGGCTTATCTCATCGGGGATTATCTGGTGTTCCAGGTCAATAAGACTTGCTACCCACAGAGCCGCTACCAGAAAGAAAAACCCCAGGTAAGCCGGAGTTAAGCCAAAACGAAGATATACAGCTACGGAAAGAAGGGCCGTAATCAATTCCACTAAGGGATAACGCCAAGATATTTGGCCACCACAATTTCGGCAGCGTCCTCGCAACCAGAGAAAACTCAAGATGGGGATGTTATCATACCACTTGATAGGGGACTTGCAGTGAGGACAACGAGAACCAGGCCTGATAACTGATTCTTCTTTAGGGAGCCGGTAGGCACAAACATTCAGAAAGCTTCCCACCAGGGCTCCGAAGATAAAAACGGCCAAAATTTCTACAACTGTTGTTTCTAGCATTAATAATCTTTATCGGCTATTTCCCGATAAAGATTACGGGCTTCTTCAAGGATAGGTAAAATTTTTACAAACTTAGCGTAAACCCGGTGAAGGCCATCGTGGAAACTAAGAAATTCTATCCCCATACCAACTCTTTCAGGCGTTCCGTGATGTCTTATTATCCCGTCTATAGGGATAGGGCCAACGCAAGGCAAAGAAAGAATAAGGG